>JBKPRD010000245.1:0-36038 GCA_046734415.1 Actinomycetota bacterium
CGATGATCTCGATCGCGGCGGTCGTCGTCAGCTCGACCCGGACGCCCGTGCCGTCTCGTTCCCGTCGTTGTCGATCTCGAACCGGAACGGCGACTCCTGCCCGAGCGCGGCCGGACCCGGGTACCCGCCCGTCGGATCCGCCTTCAGACGCAGATCTGCACAGCGAAGCGGCCCGAAGCCCGGGTGCGATCCCGGCCGCCAGCTCGGATGTCGGAGCTGGATCGGCGTCGACGCAAACCGGCCCTCGCACGTGCCGTCCTGCGTTCATCACGTACGTGGTCGCGAGCTCGTTCGTCGTGCGCTGCGACTCGAAGAACAGCCTGGACCCCTCAGGCAACCAGGTCGGCGCCAAGCCGCTCGGTGGGAAGGGCGAGTACTGCTCCACGTCCCTCGGCCCCGTCAGACGACGCAGGTCGGTGCCGTCCGGTCGGACCGTGTAGATGTCCTGCCGCGACGGAGCCCCGAACCTGCTCGCCAGCTCCGGGTAGATCCGGGTCCCGACGAAGGCGATCGTCGAGCCGTCCGGCGACCAGGCCGGCTCCCCGCCGGTGGCGATCCGTACAGGCGAATCGCCCTCGACGAGGGTGAACACGCCTCCGCCCTCGACGTAGACGAGCCGGGCTCCCTTCGGCTGCCAGCTGAGAGAGGCCTGTTCGCCGCCGTCGGAGGTGACCTGCGCTGGGCGGTCCCGTCCGGGCGCATCAGCCAGACGTTCTTCGCCTGACCGACCTTCTTGACGTAGGCGATCTCGTTGCCGTCCGGCGACCAGACCGGGTCGGAATCGAAGATCTCCGGACTCGAGTTCTGGACGCCGTTCGGCCCGTCGTTCGTCAGCCGGCGCTGGTTCGAGCCGTCGGCACTCATGACGTAGATCTCGGTAGAGACGTTCGAGTCGCGGTGGCTCGTGAAGAGGATGCGCGAGCCGTCGGGCGACCACGAGCCGTCGTGATCGCCGGCGTAGAAGGTCTGGTCGCCGGGCGTCAGGTCCAGGTAGTTCGTTGCGTCCGCGTCGATTTCGACGAGATCGAACGACGAGCCGTGCGGCTCGTCGAAGAGGATCCGCGCGCTCGGAGTCGACCCGCCCGCCGGAAGGACGACGACCAGCGCGACCGCAGCGATCGCGAGCGCTGCGCGCATCGCGAGCACCGTAGCGCCGGGTTGTTAACGAGCCGTTACTCCTCGCCCTCGAAGTAGTCGATCTCGGCGTCCTCGCGGAGGATCTTCCGGAAGTCCTCGCCGAAGAGGCCGACCTTGCCGCTGTCAGGGTAGAACGCGATCTCGGCGTGGCCGTCCCGGTCCGACGAAAGCATTAGCAGGCGCGCGGGCTCGTCGGTGTCGTTGCGCACCGTGTGCGCCCCTCCCGGCCCGCGCTTGAAGACGACGCAGTCGCCCGGCTCCAACACGCGCTCCCCGGAGGGGCCACGCAGGGTCGGGCGGCCGGCAAGGACGATCAGCCACTCCTCCTCGACCGCCTGCCAGTGGTACGGGAAGGTGCGCTGTCCCGGCGCCAGCTCGTTACAGGCTCGCGCCGATCTTCTCCGCCCCGAGCCGCTCACCCACCTGGAGACGCTTCCACTCCCACCCGGGCCGGTCGCGCCCGCCGTCCCACTCGTCGCCGAACAGGTTGACGCTCATCACTCTCCTTCCCAGTAGCCGACATCGTCGTCGAGCCGAAAGACCTTGCCCGGCGGCCAGATCCCGACCTTGTTCGAGTCCGGGTAGACCGCGACCGCAGGCTCGACCTGTGTCGAGAAGATCACAACCCGTGCCGGCTCCGGCCGCCGGTTCGTCGTCTTGTGCGCTCCGTCCGGACCCTCGGGGAAGCAGACCACGTCGCCCGGCTCGAGCTCGTCCTCGCCCCCCGGGTGGCGCAGCGTCGGCCGGCCCTCCAGCACGAGCAGCCATTCCTCGTTCCCGTGCTCGTAGTGGTACGGGCAGACGCTCTGGCCCTCGTTCAGGACGTAGACGGTCGCGCCGAGCGCCTTGCCGCCGACGACCGGACCGACCCGGACATATGGTGTCTCATAGCCGGCGGGGTCACCTTCGTCCCTCGCCGTCTCGAGCTCGAGCAGGTTCGCCGGCTCAGTCACTCCCCGTCCCAGTAGTCGACGGCGTCCGAGCGCCGGAAGTTGCCGCGGTCGGTCATCTGCTCCGGCCAGGGAGCCGGTCGCGCGCCGAGCTTGTCGCTGTCGGGGTAGACGACGACCTCGGGCCAGCGGTTCGCCGAGAGCAGCAGCACGCGCCCCGGGCCGCTCAGGTCGTGCGCGCTCTCAGGACCCGTCCCGAAGCACACCGTGTCGCCGGGCCGGAGCTCGACCTCACCGCCCGGGGCCCGCAGCGTGGGGCGCCCGGAGACCACGTACAGCCACTCCTCCTGCCCGTGGTGGTAGTGGTATGGGCAGACGCGCTCGTCCTCCGAGAGGTCGTAGACGGTGCCGCCGATCAGTGTCGCGCCGATCGCCTCCCCGACTCGCCGCGAGACGCGGTGAAAGCCCGCCCGCGGCTTCTCCTCGGCCTCGAGCTCCCCGGAGAGGACGTTGAACCTGCGCACGGGCCTATTCTCCCCGCATGGTCGTCGCCGCGCTCGCCGCGCTCGCCCTCGGGCTTCCGGTGCACGGAGTCGTCGTGCCCGGCCACAGCTTCGCCGGGATGAAGCTCGGCGCGACCCCGGCGCGGGTCCGCGTGGCATGGGGCTCCCACTCCGCCCGCTGCCGCGACTGCAGGCAGACGACGTGGTACTTCACCTACAGGGACTTCCAGCCGCAGGGCGCCGGCGCCGCGTTCGCGGCCGGCCGCGCGACGTCCTACTTCACGCTCTGGGCGCCGCCCGGCTGGCGCACGAACCGCGGGCTGAAGATCGGGGACCCCGAGATCAGGATCTCGAGCATGTACGGCGTCCTGCCGCGCGTCGAATGCGGGACGTACGCGGCGCTCGTGCTCCGCCGCGGCGCGACGGACACGCAGTTCTACGTCTACAAGCGCAAGCTGTGGGGCTTCGGGCTCAGCCGGGCTGGGGCTCAACCGTGCCACTAGCCCGCTCGCGCTTCATCAGCGAAGCGACGAGCGGGATCGCAGCGAGCACCGGCAGCGCGCAGACGGGCCAGAGCACCTCGTAGCCCTGTGTCTTCTCGAGGTAGGGCGACATCAGGTCGATCATCACGCCGGCGACCAGGGGGCCGATCAGGAGCCCAATGCCCTTGGTCGTCGTGGCGAGCCCGGCAATCGCCCCACGGTGCTGCGGCGGCATCAGCTTGAAGAGGAGCGCCCAGGCGAGCGTCATCACCGTGCCGCCTCCGACCGCGACCGGCAGGATCAACCCGTAGTACCAGTTGTGCCACTGCTGGGCGAACCCGGCGACGAGCAGCCCCACGCCGTAGAGGAACGAGGCGACGAAGATCACGCGTGCGAGCCCGAAGCGGTCGCCGAGCGGCCCCGCGCAGACGGCCGCGATCGTGTAGCCGACCGCGACGGTCGCCAGGACGGCCGACGAGGTCGACAGCGGCTGGCCCAGGCCCTGGGTGATGTAGAGGACGACGAATGTCCGCATCGCTGCGAACGTCCCCTCCCACGCGGCGTTCGCGAGCAGGAAGCGCCGCACCTCCGGCACCTCGCGGAACACGCTCCAGCTCGTCCGCACGTAGCTGCGAACGCCGCGGAACACGCGCGAGCCCTGGCCCGGCTCTTCGCGAACGAGCAGGATCGGCACGCCGCACGCCGCCGTCGTCACCACGGCCGCGAGCAGGAACGGGCCCGGGTGCCAGACGTGGAAGAGGAAGCCGCCGGCAACGAGCGCGATCCCGAGCGCGGTCCCGCGCAGGATGTGCTGCACCCCCTGGGAACGACCGTACATTCGCTCTTGCAGCACGTCGGGATAGAGTCCGCGGTAGGGGGGCTCGTAGACGTAGTAGGCGCTGAAGAAGGCGAGGACGATGAGCGTCATCGTCCAGATGTTCGGCATGAAGGCGATCAGCGCCAGGCAGAAGCCGATCGGCCACAGGGCGGCGAGCATGAACGGGCGGCGGCGCCCCATCGGGGTCTGGAACTGGTCGCTCCACGGGCCGATCACGAGCGGGAGCGTGAGCGCGAAGACGCCCTCGGCCGCGAGGACGGCGGCGATCATCGTCTTCGAGTCGGTGAACCGCGCGAGCAGCGGCGGCAGGTAGGCCGCCGTCGTCGTGATCGAGAACGCGAGGCCGCAGGCGCCGAGGCCGAGGATCCAGACGAGCCCGCGCCGCGACGTCACTGGACGAGGATCCCCTCGCAGAGGACGTCCACGACCGTTCGCTCGGCGGCGGCGACCTCCTCGTCGCCGTCCGGCAGGCGCCCGACGACCCAGCCGGCGAGGATCTCCTCGATCGCGCCGTAGAAGATCCAGGCGGCGAGGCTCGGGTCGAGGTCGGTGCGGAAGACGCGCTCACGCTGGCCGCGCGCGACGATCCGCTCGATCGTCGCGAGCGCACGGGCGAGCTCGTCCACCTTGGTCCTGACCTGCGGCCCGCGCGCGACCTCGCGGACGAGCACTCGCACGAGGTCGGGGTTGCGCCGCCAGGAGCGGAGGAGGATCGCGGCGACGTGGGCGAGCTGCTCCCGCGGCGTCTCGTCGGACGCCTCGATTCCGTCGAAGGCGTCGAGCACGTCCGTCCAGGCGTCGCGGAAGACGGCCTCGAGCACCTCCTCCTTCGAGTCGAAGTAATGATAGAGCAGGCCGTGCGCGACCCCGGCTTCCTCGGTGATGTCGCCCACCCTGCAGTCGTGGTAGCCGCTGCGCGCGAAGACCCGCACGGCGGCGTCGAGAAGCTGGCGGCGCTTCTCCTCCTGCGCGATTGACCGGTCAGTCAAAGCCTGCCCATAGTACGGCGTGCAACCGCTGGCGGACCGTCTCGTTGCCGACTTCACCTGGTACCTCCCGGGGCCGTTCGCGAGCCGCGAGCTACAGCGGCTCGGGGCGCGGATCGTCCGGGTCGAGCCGCCGGAGGGCGACCCGATGCGGCTCGGAGCGCCTGCCTGGTACGACGCGATCAACGCAGGAAAGGATTCGGTCGTCTGCGACCTGAAGGACGATCCTTCACTCGCCCAGGCGCTGTGCGAGCGCGCGGACGTCGTGCTCGACGGCTTCCGGCCCGGCGTCCTCGAGCGCTTCCTGACTGTGCCCGGCACCGTGATCCTGTGCTCGGTGACGGGGTTCGGCGTCGGGAACAGGCACGAGCAGCGGGCGGGGCACGACCTGAACTACCTCGGCTGGGCCGGAGCATTGACCGACACGGCTCCGGCGATGCCGCCGGTCCAGGTGGCCGACCTCGCGGCCGGCGGACTGACCGCCGCGCTCGAGATCGTCGCCGCGCTGCTCGAGCGGGAACGCACCGGCCGGGGCGCCCGCCTCGAAGTCTCGATGACCCACGGCTCGCACCACCTGGTCGCGCACCGGCTCGACGGCCTGCCGGAGCGCCTGCTGACGGGCGGGCTCGCCTGCTACCGCATCTACGGGACGGGCGACGGCCGCTGGCTCACCGTGGCCGCGCTCGAGCCGAAGTTCTTCCTGCGGCTGTGCGAGCTCGTGGGCCGGCCGGAGCTCGGCGAGCGCCAGTTCGATCCCGAGCAGGAGGCGGTCGCGTCCGAGCTCGCGGAGGCGATCGCGGCGCGCAGTCTGGACGAGTGGCTCGAGGTGACCGACGGCGAGGACGTCTGCGCCGGCCCCGTCTGGTCGATCGAGGAGGCGGCCGAGGAGTTCGGCGAGGAGGGCGCCGGCGCAGCGGCGGCGCTCGGCGAGCACACGGAGCTCTGGCGAGCCGAGCTAGGGCTCTAGCCCGAGCGCGCGCGGGAGTTGCCACAGGTCGGGCAGGCTCTCCGGCACGTCCGGGTAACGGCCCTCGCGGTCGATGAGCAGAGCGCGGATACCGACCGCTTCTGCGCCCTCGATGTCGTCCTCGCGCGAGTCGCCGACCATCACGGTCTCGCCTGCCTCCACGTCGAGCAGCTCGAGCGCCGCGCGGAAGATCGACTCGTGGGGCTTGATCCAGCCGTGCGCGCGCGAGGCGACCGCGCAATCGACCTCGAGGGCGTGGTGGGCGACGAAGTCTGCGATCTCGCGGCCGCCGTTCGAGACGAGCCCCAGCTTCAACCCCCGTCTGCGCAGCTGCTCCATGACCGGCAGCGTGTCGTCGTAGAGATCGAAGTTCTCCGAGCGCTCCCACAGCCTGGTCATCTCGACCGCGAGCTCGCGCGCCGCCGGCCCCTCTCCACCCATCCCACGGACGATCAGCTCGGTGAACGTGAACCACATCTCCTCGTCGTGGCGGAGCTCCGGGTGACGCTCGACGTTCTGGACCGCCTCGTAGCGCGCCTCGCCGTAGCGGTCCGGGTCGAGCTCGAGGCCGTGACGGCGGCCGAGCTTGACGTACCCCTCCGGCCCGAGGTCCGGGCCGGGCTTGACGAGCGTGAAGTCGACATCGAAGAGCACGGCCCGCAGCTGCACGCGAGGAAGTTTGCTCTCGCGTGCGGCTGCGGGGTCGGGGCCTACGTCGGCTGCGGTTCCGGCGGCGGCTGCGCGACGACGGTCGTCGCCTCGGGGGCAGGCGCCGCGGTCCCGCCGAGATCGGCCCGCCGCTGCAGGTACTCGTCCCGCCCGAGCTCTCCGCGCGCGTAGCGGAGGTCGAGCTCGGCGAGCGCACCGCTCGAGTGCGCAGCCGGAACAGCACGGTGCGAGCGGTCGTAGAGAGCGAGCGCCAAGGAGACGATCGCGACGAGCAAGAGCACGAGCAGAATCGCGAACATCACCCAGGAGAGCCCATCGGGCCAACCACCGGCATCGCCGGCCCGCTCCACGATCATCCCGCCGCCGCGGGGAAACGGAAACTGTTGCGTGTCCATGCGGCCAGCGTAGAACCGGAGCATGAGAACGGACTAAGAAACCTGGGCGCAATTCGTCGGGTCAGGCTGAAGCCTGACCCTGCTCGCTCTCCGGCGGCACAGCTCACATCGGAGTCGAGACCGCGCCGGCGAGGAGGGGGGCCCGTGGGGGAACCAGGGTTCCCCCACGCGAATCGGGGTGCCCAGATTTGAACTGGGGACCTCTCCGACCCGAACGGAGCGCGCTACCAGGCTGCGCCACACCCCGAGACGGAGACAGGTTAGCGGAGTGCCTGACACAATCGCTGCCCGATGGCCAGGCGCGACGAGATCATCGCCTTCGCGAACGAGCTGCTCGACCTCGACTCCTTTCCCGACTACGGGCCGCAGGGGCTGCAGGTAGCCGGTGCCGAGGAGGTGACGCGCGTCGTCTGCGCGGTGTCGTCCTCGCTCGAGCTGTTCGCGCGGGCGGCCGAGGCCGCGGCGCAGCTCGTCGTCGTCCATCACGGCGTGCTCTGGGAGAACGAGCCGCGGACGATCGACCTGCGCGTGCGCCGACGCCTGCAGACGCTCTTCGACGCCGACATCAATCTCGCCGCGTATCACCTCTCGCTCGACGCACACCCGGAGATCGGCAACAACGCCCTGCTCGCCCGCGAACTCGGGGTCGAGATCGACGGCCCGTTCGCGGGAATCGGGATGGGCGGGCGCACCGGTGCCTCGCTCGACGACTTCCTCGCCCGCGTGCGGGAGCGAATCGCGCCGGAACCGCTCGTGTTCCCGGACGGCCCGGACGAGGTCGACCGCGTGGCGATCGTCTCCGGCGGTGGCGCGCGCTACCTTCAGCAGGCCGCCGCCGAGGGCTACGACCTGTTCCTGACCGGCGAGCCCGCGGAGCCCAGCCTCCACCTCGCGCGCGAGCTCGGGATCACGTTCGTCGCCGCCGGCCACTACGCGACCGAGCGGCTCGGAGTGCAGGCTCTCACCGCCCGGCTCGCCCAGCGGTTCGGGCTCGAGTGGGAGTTCGTCGAGCTCCCGAACCCCGTCTGAGCGGACTACGATCGAACCGTGGTCGAAGCCACGCTCAGACCGGCACGGCTCGACGAGGCGAAGCTCCTCGAGACGCTGATGAAGGCGTCGACACGCAAGCTCTTCCCGCTCTTCTACGACGAGGGACAGACCGCGTCGGCAGTCGAGTACATCGCCGTCGTCGACCGCCAGCTGATCGAGGACGGCACCTACTTCGCAGTCGAGGCCGGCGGTGAGGTCGTCGCGTGCGGCGGCTGGAGCAAGCGGGGCAAGCTCTACACCGGCTCGGGCGAGGCGGCCGATGACGCACGACTCCTCGACCCGCGCTCCGAGCCGGCGCACGTGCGCGCGATGTTCGTCAGGCCGGACTGGACGCGGCGCGGCCTCGGCACGCTCATCCTCGAGGCGTGCGAGGAGGCCGCACGCGCCGACGGCTTCACGACGCTCGACCTGCTCGCGACGCTCCCGGGCGAGCGCCTGTACGCGCACTTCGGCTTCCGCGAGCTCGGCCGCGAGGAGGCCGTGATGCCCGACGGCTGCGCGCTCGCCTGTGTCGCGATGACGAAGCCGCTCTGACCCGACGTGCTTGTTTGAGCACGTCGCGGCGAGGGGGTATTCTGCAGTGGTCATGCATCGCCCGGAGGAGCGGGACCTCTGATCTCCCGCGACACAACCCGGATGGCTGTCACCGAGCCCGTCGGCGCACCGTTGCGCAGACGGGTTTTTTCATTCCCGAGGAAGGAGCGTCATGCCGAATCACCTCACGCCTGAAGAGCTGTCGAAGGAGCTGGGGATCGACCGCCAGGAGGTGATCCGGGTCTGCCTTCAGGAGGGCGTCCCGATCTACCAGGGCAAGATCGACAAGTTCCTCTTCCAGGCGCAGCTGCAGGCGATCGGCGGGGCCCCCACGAAACACTAGGTCAGGGACGGGCTTCAGCCTGTCCCTACTACGACCGCGACAGCTCGAGGGGTCGGGCTGAAGCCTGACCCTCCTACTTCTTCGCGGCAGCCCTCGCGCGTGAGCGCGGCTTGGCTACGGCCTTCTCGGCGGGCTCCTTGCGCTGCTTCGCCTCGGCGACGCTCTTCTTCAGCGCCTCCATCAGGTCGATCACAGGCGCCTCCTCGACCGGTTCGGGCTCCTCGATCGGCTGACCGGCGAGCTTGGCCTCCAGCATCTTCCGCAGGTCTTCGCGGTACTCGCTCGTCAGCTGCTCCGTCGGCTCGAAGTCGCCGACGAGGCTGTCGACCAGCTGGCGGGCGAGGTCGAGTTCGGCCTTCTTGACGGTCGTGTCCTCGGCGGCCTCGTCGATCTCGGCCTGCGAGTAGACGTCCTCTGCGACGAACAGCGTCTCGAGCACGAGCGCGTCGCCCTTCGGCCGGATCAGGCAGAGCTTCTCCTTACCGGCGAGCACGAAGCGCCCCATCGCGCCGACCTGCTCCTCCTTCAGCACGTTCAGGAACAGCACGTACGGGCGCCGGGCGGCCGGTGCGGCCGCCGGGACGAGGAAGTACGTCCGGTCGAAGTAGATCGGGTCCATCTCGTCGAGCGGGACGAACCGCTCGATGTCGATCGAGCGAGAGGTGTTGTGCCGCTCGATCGCCTCCAGGTCGGCGTCTTCGACGATCACGAACTGGCCCTTCGAGACCTCCCAGCCCCTGACGATCTCGTCGCTCTCGACCTCGCGCTCGTGCACCGGGCACCAGCGGCGGTTCTTGATCGGCGTCTTGCACTCGACGTGCAGCTGGCGGAAGGAGACGTCCGACGCACGCGCGGCGGGCTTCGTCGCCGGCGCAAGGCCGACGGGAATCGTGACCAGGCTGAAGCTGATCGATCCGTTCCAGGTAGTGCGCATCGGGGTCATCTGAATTCTAGGTGTGGACCGGTATCCCTCTGCGGTTAAGCTCGGTGCAGATGGCACAACTCGCGGAGACGCCTGTCCGGACCGCACGCACGATGGGCGCGCTCTGGCGGAACGCGACCGCCGGGAACCCGGACCGGATCGCCTACCTCGCCGAACATGACGGTGCCTGGCAGCCCGTCTCGGTCGCCGAGGCCGCACGCCGCGTGGACGACATCGCCAACGGGCTCCTCTCGCTGGGGATCCGCAAGGGCGACGCGTTCGCGATCCTCGGCGCGACGACGCTCGAGTGGTGCCTGTTCGACTTCGCGCTCGGGCTGATCGGCGCGGTCGGGGCGCCGATCTACGCGAACAGCTCCCCGCGCGACTGCGCGTACGTGATCGACCACTCGGTAGCGGTCGGGATCCTCGTCGAGGACGAGGACCAGCGGGCCAAGGTCGAGGCGTGCCGCGGCGATCTGGCGCGGCTCGAGCACTTGATCGCCTTCGCCGACCTGCCCGAGCTCGAGGCCCGTGGGCGCGCGTACGCCGAGGAGAATCCGACCGCACTCGACGATGCGGTCGCCGCGGTGGACGAGGACGACCTTTTCACCTACATCTATACGTCGGGGACGACCGGGCCGCCGAAGGCCTGCATGATCCGCCACCGCAACTACTACGAGATGGTCTGCGTGCTCGACGACGTCCCGCAGGTCGTCGAGCAGGGCGACACCGTCCTCCTCTACCTCCCGCTCGCGCACAACTTCGGCCGGCTCATGCACCTGGAGGCACCGCACGCCGGCTACACGCTCGCGCTCTGCCGCGATCCGCTACGTGTCGCGGACGCGCTCGTCGAGGTCCGGCCGACGCTCTTCCCGAGCGTCCCACGCGTCTTCGAGAAGGCGCACACGGCGATCCTGGCGCGGTTCGACGAGGCCCGCGGCCCGCGACGCGCGCTCTGCGACTGGGCGATGCGCGTCGGCCGTGAGGCGAGCCGGCACCGCCAGGAGGGCCGGCCGCTGCCGGCGCGGCTCGCGGTCCAGCATCGGGTCGCCGACCGGCTCGTGTACTCGAAGGTGAAGGAGCGCTTCGGCGGACGGCTGCGGGTGGCGATCTCAGGCGGCGCGCCGCTGTCGCCCGAGATCATCGAGTTCTTCCACGCGTTCGACATCCTGATCCTGGAGGGTTACGGGCTGACGGAGTGCACGACCGCGTGCTCGGTCAACCTGCCGGACCGGTACCGCTTCGGCACGGTCGGTCCGCTCCTCCCGGGGTTCGAGGGCCGAATCGACGACGACAGCGAGTTGCTGATCCGCAGCCCGACGGTGTTCGCGGGGTACTACCGCGAGCCGGAAGCGTCGCGGGCGATCCTCGACGACGAGGGCTGGCTGCGCACGGGGGACATCGCGCGGATCGACGAGGACGGGTTCCTGACGATCACTGACCGCAAGAAGGACATCCTCGTCACCGCGGGCGGGAAGAACGTCGCGCCGCAGAACCTCGAGAACGAGCTGAAGGGCTCGAAGTACGTCTCGCAGGCGCTCGTCGTCGGCGACCGCCGCCCCTACGTCGCTGCGCTGATCACCCTCGACGGGACCGAGATCGAGAAGTGGCGCGACGGCGGCGGCGAGGACGTGGGCACACTGATCCAGTCAGTCGTCGACGAGGTCAATCGACAGCACTCACGCTTCGAGCAGATCAAGCGCTTCGCGATCCTCCCGCGCGAGTTCTCGGCGGAGGAAGGCGAGGTCACGCCGACGCTGAAGCTGCGCCGCCGCGTCGTCCAGGAGCACTTCGCGGACGAGATCGAGCGCTTGTACGATTAGAGGCGGCGGGCCCCGAAGTAGGTCGCGGCGTACCAGGAGTCGCTGAGGCTGGAGATTTTGACCACGTCGCCGGTGTGCGGGGAGTGGACGAACTGCCCGCCGCCGATGTAGATGCCGACGTGGCCGAGCCCGTCGAAGAAGACGAGGTCGCCGGGCTGGAGCTCGTCCTGGGAAACAGGCGTGCCGTAGTTGTACTGGCCAGCTGCGAGGTGGGGCAGGTAGACGCCGACCTGGGAGTAGACGTACATCACGAAGCCCGAGCAGTCGAAGCCGCCCGGCGAGGCGCCGCCCCACACGTACGGCGTGCCGAGGTACTGCATCGCGATGCCGACGACGCCACCGAAGCGCGCGGGCGGTGCGACGGAGACTCCCTCGGGAGTGATCGCCGACGCACCGACGACGTCCGTCCCCTGCTGCTGGGCCTGCGCCGCAGCCTCCTTCTGCGCCGAGAGCTCGGCCTGCAGGCGCTGCTGCGCCGCGGCCGCGAGGCGCGCCTGTCGCGCCTCTTCCTCCCGCTGCAGCCTCGCGATCTCGCCCTTGATCGATTCGACGAGCCGCCGGCGCTCCGCGAGGCCGGCCTCGATGTCGCGCTTCGCGGCGGCGCGCTCGGCGACGACCTGCTCCTGACGCGCCTGGGCCCGTTTCAGGAACGCAGCGCGGACGGTGACGTCGTGCTTGAACCTCTTGATCTCGCCGATCACCTGCGTGTCCTGCGAGGCGACGCTGTTGACCGTCTCGACGTTGTCCACGAACTCGCTCAGGCTCCGCGCGCCCAGGAGGATCGCGAGCGTCGAGTCGTCCCGCGGCTGGGTGTACATCGCGCGCAGCCGGTTCCCGAGGCGGCGCTGCGCGACGACCAGGTTGTGCTTCGCGATCGAGAGATGGCGCGTGTTCAGCGCGCGCTGGCCCTCGATGCGGGTCAGCTCGTCGGTCGCCCCGTTGTACGCCTCGACGGCCTGCTCGAGCTGCGAGTCCAGGGACTGGATCTCGCCCAGCACCCGTTGCGCCTCGGCACGCTTCGCCGCGATCTGCGGCGGTTCGCCCGCGGCCGGACCGGCGACGACCACGGCCGTCGAGAGCCCGAGGGCGACGAGGGAAACGAAGGTCGCCTGCCGTCTGTGGGCGCGCGAGGCGATACCCCACACCACTCTCGACAGGCGCACCGGGAGGGGCCGGCACGTCACGAAGCCCGCACCCTACCAGGGCTTCCGGACACCGGCAAACGCGAAGAGCGCCCAAACGTGCCGAAATTGCGCCGAAATATGGCAGTGTCCCCACCGCCTGTCGTGGGACGGTGTGGTACGGTCGGGCGGCCGTGCGGGGGCGAAGTCATCGTCTGATCCGCGCTGTTCTCGTTGCGCTGATGGGAATCCTGCTGACGGCAGGGCTGCCTGCCACTGGTCCGGCGCAGTCGCCGGGCGTCTCGGGGCTGCGAGAGAAGGGCGCCGAGCTGGCGCGGGAGTCCCACGCGGTCGTGCTCGAGCTGTATGCACTCGGCAGCCGGCTCGACCAGGCGCGCGCGGACCTCGCGCGGCTCGACGCGCGCCTCGGGACGCTCTCGCGCCGCCAGGCATCCGCGCGCCGCGAGTACCGCGCCGCGCTGGAGACGATGGCGAACGCGCAGCTGCAGCTCGGCGGCCAGCTGCGGCTCCTCTACGAGCAGGACAGTCCTGATCCGATCGCCGTCATCCTCGGCGCGAAGTCTCTTCAGGACGCGATCGACGGCCTCGACGAAATCAAGCGGATCACCCGCGCGACCCGGTCGGTGCTCGACCAGGCGCGCACGGCCCGCGGGCGCGTGCAGCGGGAGCGCCAGGAGCTCGCCGTGCAGGTCGCCCGCACGAACGCCGCTCGCTCACGGGTCGCCGCCGGTGCGGCAGACCTCGAGCGCGCCCAGTCCGACCGCTCCGCCTACCTTGCACAGCTTCGCCGGGAGCAGGCGCTGAACACCGCGCAGATCGCCGACCTCGAGGCCCGGGCGCGGCAGGCGCAGGAGCGGGCGCAGCAGGTGACGGCGGAAGCGCGGCAGCGCCAGGACCCGCAGGCGACGGACGCCTCGTCGTCGGGGCCCGCGGCGCCGCCGAGCGAGCCGACCGCCCCCGAGCCGACGACCACGTTCGAGACGCCGTCGACGGCGGCCCCGGGCGAGCCGCCGCCGGCGCCGGTCGAGTCGGTCTCCCAGAGCTCGGGGACGGCGACGGCCTCCGCGCCGGTGCCGCCGCGGCCCGGCCGCTCGATGACCGTGACCGCGACCGGGTACTGCCTCAAGGGCACCACGGCGACAGGCCTGCCCGCCGGTCCGGGGATCGTGGCGGTCGACCCGTCCGTCATCCCGCTCGGCACGCGGATGACGATTCCCGGCTACGGCGAGGGAGTTGCCGCCGACACGGGCGGCGGCGTGGCGGGCGCCCGCATCGACGTCTGGTTCTCGTCCTGCCAGGAAGCCGCGGCGTTCAACCGGACCGTGACAATTACGCTCTTGTAGGTTGCAACTACTATTCCCGCCGTGCCTGCGGGGTGCACCGATGAGTGATGTCACCGAGACCGTCCGTGACGAACCGAGGGTCCTGCTGGTCGACGACCACGACCTCTTCCGCACCGGGCTCCGGAACCTGCTCGAGGAGGAGGGCGGCGTGCAGGTGGCCGGGGAGGCGACGAACGGCTCGGAGGCCGTGCAGCTCGTCCGCGAGCTGGCCCCGGACGTCGTCGTCATGGACCTGAACATGCCCTCGATGAGCGGTGTCGAGGCGACGCGGCACATCACTGCGCTCTCGCCGCTGACCCGCGTGATCGTGCTGACGATCTCCGACGAGGACGGCGACGTCCTCGACGCGATCGTCGCCGGCGCATGCGGCTACCTGCTCAAGGACTCCTCGATCAGCGAGGTGATCGCGGGGATCCACGCCGCCTCGCTCAACCAGTCCCTGATCTCGCCGACGATCGCCTCCAAGGTGCTCCAGCGCGTCCGTGCGACGACGGAGGACACCGAGATGGCGGCCACGATCCGGACGGAGCTCTCCGACCGGGAGCTCGAGGTCCTGAAGTTGATCGCGAACGGCAAGGACAACGCGCAGATCGCCGCCGAGCTGGTGATCAGCCCGAAGACGGTCAAGAACCACATCTCGAACATCCTGATGAAGCTCCAGATCCAGAACCGGATCCAGGCCGCGGTCTACGCGGTCCGAAGCGGACTCGCGTAGTGGATGAGCTCGTCGCGATCGAGACCGTCGGCACCGAGTTCGAGGCAGACGCGATCTGCGGACTGCTGCGCGAGGCCGGAATCGAGTGCACCCACCGGAGCACGACGATGAGCGCCGGGGTCCTCGGCGGGGTCGGGCAGGGAGCGCGGGAGGTCGTCGTGCGGCCTGAGGACGTCGAGCGCGCCCGCCAGGCGCTCGACACACGGCCAGGGCCGTAGGCGGCGGTCAGCCCGTCCGCAGACGGCGAGCGGTCTTGGCGAGCTCGACGAGCGCCGCTCTAAGCTCGGAGAGCTCCTCGTCCGCGCGCGCGATCCCGCGCGCCAGGCCGGCGACCTCGTCGACCCTCGGACCGGTGCCGCCGGAGAGTCTCGCGGCGCGCCCCTCCAGCTCACGTTGCAGGCGGATGCGCTGCGCTTCGATTCCGAGAGCGCACGCGTAGCCGTCCGCGAGCGTCCGCTCGACCTGGTCGAGCGCGGGCGCCGGAGCCGCCGTCAACACGTGGATGTCCTCCAGCAGGACAACACGATCGAGGGTGTCCTCGGCCATCCCCCGATTATCCGGCTGCCCTCGGCGGAGGGCATGGGCCGAGCGTCCTATCTTTCGTTGCAGTGAGGCCCACGGTTCTGCTTCGGGTGTGCGCGGCGGTCGTCGCCCTCGCATGCCTGGCCGCGGGGCCGGCGTCGGCCTCCTCGCTCCGCGGGCGGCTGCACGCGGCGCTCGCCGGCTTCCACGGCCCGGGGACGGGGGCGATCGCTGTCGATCTTGCGACCGGGAAGGCGGTCTACGCGCAGAACGTCGACCGCTCGTTGCTGCCCGCCTCGAACGAGAAGCTCGCCATCACGTACGCGGCCCTCGTGACACTCGGCCCGTCGTTCCGCGTGCGCACGGAGCTGCTCGGCGACGGCCGGCTCGTCGACGGCAAGGTGTGGCACGGCGACCTGATCCTGCGCGGCTACGGCGATCCGACCCTCGACCGGGCGGGCCTGCTCGAGCTCGCCCGGCGGCTGCGTGAGACCGGGCTACGCCGCGTGACCGGCGGCCTGATCGCGGACGAGTCGTTCTTCGACTCGCGCCGCCGCGGCCCCGGTTGGAAGAGCTACTTCGTCCCGCAGGAGTCGGCCGCCATCTCCGCCCTCTCGGTCGAGGGTCGGAGCGCGCTCGAGACCGCGAAGCTCCTGCGCCGGGCGTTTCGGATCGCGGGCATCCGGGTCCACGGCAGGACGAGGCTCGCGAAGGCCGGCGGCTGGCCGCTCGCGGTCCGCTTCTCGCCGCCCCTGACCGAGGTCCTGCGCGAGATGGACGTGGAGAGCGACAACCACACGGCCGAGCTGCTGCTCAAGCAGCTCGGCGCCGTCGTCGGGGAGGCCGGCTCGACGGCGGCCGGTGCGGCGGTCGTGCGCTCGGTGCTCGCCGACCACGCGATCCCGCTGACCGGCGTCCGGATCGCCGACGGATCGGGGCTCTCGTCGCTCGACCGCCTGACGCCGAAGGCGCTAGTGACGATTCTCCAGCGCGCCTGGGCAGATCCGGAGGCCGGCCGACTGCTCGCAGGCTGCCTCCCCCTCGCCGGGCGCGACGGCACGCTGCGCCACCGCATGCGCAGCGCCCCCGCCCGGGGCAACGTACGCGCGAAAACAGGCACGCTGACCAACGCCTCGGCGCTCAGCGGCTACGTGCGCAGGCGGTTCGCGTTCGTGATCCTGCAGAACGGATCGCGGCTCTGGACGGCGCACGCCGCGCAGGACCGGTTCGCGACGGTCCTAGCGGCCGAGTAGCCTCAGCAGGTCCGCCTCGGTCAGCAGCGGGACTCCTTCACGCTGTGCCTTCGTCAGCTTCGACGCTCCCGGCTCCTCGCCCACGACCAAGCCCGTCGTCTTCTTGGAGACGGAGTTGGTCACCTTCGCCCCGTGCGCCTCGAGTGCTGCCCCGGCCTCCTCGCGTGAGAAGCCCTCGAGCGTGCCGGTGATCACATACGTCGACCCGGTCAGCGGCCCCTCGGCCGGCCTGTCCTCCTCCCCGATCTCGAACCGCAGCCCCAGCTCGCGGAGCTCCTTGACGAGCGCGCGGTTCTGGTCGTCGGCGAACCACTCGACGACGAGCTCTGCGCGGTCGGGACCAAAGCCCTCGACCTCGGCGACCTCCTCCTGGGTCGCCGCCATCAGGCGGTCGACGTCGCCGTAGTGGCGCGCGAGGTTCTGCGCGAGGACCCAGCCGACCTTGGAGATGTTCAGCCCGAGCAGGACGCGGGAGAACGGCACCTGTTTCGAGCGCTGGATCGACTCGATCGCCGCACTCGCCGAGATCTCGGCGAACCCTTCCAGCTCGAGCAGCTCCTCCTTGGTGAGCCGGTAGAGCTCCGGCAGCGACCGGACGAGGCCCTTGTCCCAGAGGAGCCGGATCGTCCGCTCACCGACGCCGTCGATGTCCGCGATGCCGGTCCAGTTGATCAGCGTCTCGAGACCGCGTGACGGGCACGCGCGGTTCGGGCAACGGTGCATCACCTCGCCCTCGGGCTTGACCACCTCCGTCCCGCAGAGCGGACAGTTCTTCGGCATCCGGAACTCCTTCGTCCCGGGCTGGTGGACGCCGCCGGCCGGGCCCACGATCTGCGGGATCACGTCGCCGGCGCGCTGGACGACGACGATGTCGCCCTCGCGGATCTGCTTGCGGTTGATGTCCTCCTCGTTGTGGAGCGTCGCCCGTGTGACGGTGACGCCACCGACCTCGACCGGTTCCATCAGCGCCCACGGGTTGAGGGCGCCCGTGCGCCCGACGCGAATCAGGATCTTCAGCAGCTTCGTCTCCGCGGTCATCGGCGCCCACTTGAAGGCGCGCGCCCAGCGCGGCCGCGAGTGCAGCGCGCCGAGCCGGCGCTGCTGGTCGAGCGAGTCGACCTTGATCACGATCCCGTCGATCTCGTAGTCGAGCTCGATCCGCCTGCGCTCCCACTCAACGCACGCCGCGGCGACGTCGTCGATCGTCTCGAGCCGCTCCGCGTACGGGTTCGTGCGGAAGCCGCGCTCGCGCAGCCACTCGAGCATCCCGAACTGCGTCTCGAACTCGACCCCTTCGCGGTGGCCGACGCCGTAGATCCACGTCGAGAGCGGCCGTTCGGCCGTGATCGCCGAGTTCTTCTGGCGGAGGCTTCCGGCCGCGGCGTTCCGCGGATTCGGCGCCAGCTTCTGGTTCGTCCCGGCGAGCCTCTCGTTCAGTTCCCGGAACCCGGAGATCGGCAGGTACACCTCGCCGCGCACTTCCAGCACCCCCGGCGGGTCGTCGCCCAGCATCCGCAGCGGGATCGCCCTGATCGTGCGCAGGTTCGGCGTCACGTCCTCGCCCTGGACCCCGTCGCCGCGCGTCGCACCGCGGACGAACATGCCCTGCTCGTAGGTGAGGTTGACGGCGAGCCCATCGATCTTCGGCTCGATCACGTATGCGACGGGCTCGTCCGTTCCGAGGCGCTTGCGCACGTCCTCGGCCCACTTCGCGAGCGCCTCGCCGCTCGTCACCTTCTCGAGCGACCCCATCTGCTCGAGGTGCCGCACCTTCTGGAAACGATCCGACGGCGGCGCGCCCACCCGCTGCGTCGGCGACTCCTGCGTGACCAGCTCGGGGTGCTCCTCCTCGAGCTTGACGAGCTCGTCGTACAGCCGGTCGTACTCGGCGTCGGACAGCGACGGCTCGTCGAGCACGTGATACTCGTAGGAGTAGCGACCGAGCAGCTCGCGCAACTCGGCAGCGCGCTGCTCCACCCCTTGTAACAGTCTGTTACTTGACTTAGAAGCGGCCACGTGCAGGGGAAATGGCTCGAGCGACCTTGTAACAGTCTGTTACTTGGCTATAACGCGGCACGGAGCTCCTCGGCGGTGTCCACGACGGCGTCCGGGCCTTCCGCCTCCATCCGCTCGCGCGTGTGGATGCCGCCCCACGTCACGCCGATCGCGTGGACGCCGGCGGCCTTCGCCGCGGCGATGTCGAATGGTGCGTCGCCGACGTAGACGGTGTCGTCGGGGTCGGCGCCGAGACGCTCGAGCGCGACGAGGATCTGATCGGGCTGCGGCTTGCCGCGCGGCGCCTCGTCCGAGCCGACGACGGCGTCCATCGTGTCACCGAAGCCGAGCGCGTCCAGCGCAAGTTGGACGACGTCGTGGCGTTTCGCGCTGACGATCCCCAGGCGGCGGCCCTCGTCGTCGAGGTCGCGGAGGAGCTCGAGCATCCCGGGAAACGCCTGGAGCTCGGAGTGCAGCGGGGCGTAGAAGTCGCGGTACGCCTGGGCGAGCTCGACGGCCTTCTCGGGGTCGAACTCGCTCATCTGCTCCTCGAGGTGCCCGGCGCCGACGCGGGCCATCAGCACCTCGTCGGGAAACTCGCGCCCGAGGATCGTCTTCGTCGCGTGCCGGTACGAGGCGAGGATCATCCAGCCGGAGTCGACGATCGTGCCGTCGAGGTCGAAGAGAACGATCGGAAAGCGCATTTACCTGATGCTAACGACGGCGCTCTAGCCTTCAGCTCGATGGGTTCCGCTGTCGCGATCCTCGTGCTCGCCGCAGTGGTGCATGTGCCCGGCTCGGCCGCGCCGCCCCGCTACGGCGCCTTCAAGACGCCGTCGCGAAACATCGTCTGCGGCTACAGCATCGCCCCCGCCGACGGGAGCGCCTCGATGGAGTGCGGAATCAAGAGCGGCTTGAAGCCCCCGCCGCGGCGGATCCACTGCCTGGCCGGCGACCCGAACGACAAGCGCCTCTCGCTGCGTGACACCGGCCGCACCGCGCCGGTGCTCTGCGCAGGCGATCCCGGGCCGCTGCTGCCGCAGATCGAGGCGAGAGCGAAGGTGCTCGCGTACGGCGGGACGATCCGCCTCGGCCGGATCAGCTGCGCATCGGCGATCGCTGGGCTGACCTGCCGCAACCGGAGCGGCCACGGCTTCTTCCTCAGCCGCCTGCGCTGGCGGCTGTTCTAGAGACCGTTCGCTACCGTCCAGCGATCAAGGGCGAGGATCTGGAGAGGAAGGCGAGGGTCGCCGAGCTTCTACTCGACGCTGCCCGCACGCTGGGCGACCTCGACCACGAGCGCGTCTACGACCGGTTCCACGAGCTGCTCGAGCAGGTCGTCCCGCACGACGGGGTGGTCGTCTCCTCCTACGACGAGCACGACGGCCTGATCCGAGCCGAGTACTGCTGGACCGATGGGAACAGGCTCGACGTCTCGACTTTCCCCGCGCTGACGCTGAACCGCGAGGGCGGCGGGATGCAGAGCCGCGTGATCATGACCGGCGAGCCGATCGTCTTCAACGACGTCGCCGAGGTCGTGAAGCAGGCCGGGACGTACTACGACGTCGACCGCGAGGGCAGGTTCCGAAAGCTTCCGGAGTCGGGGCCGCCGCCCACGCGCGCGGCGATGATGGCGCCCGTAAAGCACGAGGGCAAGGTCGTCGGAGTCGTCCAGGTGATGACGTCCCAGGCAGAGTTCTCGCCCGAGCAGCTCGAGATGATGGAGGGCCTCGTCGCGCTGATGGGCGCAGCCGACCGGAACGCGCGCCTGCACGCGGAGCGGCGCCGGCTGGAGGCGGCGGAGCAGACGGCACGCGCCGTCGCCGCCGAGCGCGAGCGCGCCGCGAGCGTGATGGACGCCGTCGGCGACGGGATCTTCCAGGTCGGTCCCGAGGGCACGATCCTGTTCTGGAATCGTGCAGCTGCGCTGATCACCGGGCGCTCGGCGGAGGAGGCGCGCGACCGTCCTGCGAGCGAGACGTTTCCGAACTGGGAGTCGCTGGCCGGGCTGATCCCGGTCGCGCAGCACGGCAAGGGCGCACGGTCGACATCGCTTCCGGTCTCGATCGGCGGCTGGGACCTCTGGCTCTCGTTCGTCGCGGTTCAGGGCCGGAGGGGCGTCGTCTACGCGTTCCGTGACCTCACCGCCGAGCGCGCCCTCGGCGAGGAGAAGAGCGACCTGCTCGCCACGATCTCGCACGAGCTGCGGACGCCGATGGCGGCGGTCTACGGGGCCGCGAGGACCCTCCTCGCGCGAGAGGACACCCTCGACCCGGAACGGCAGCGCGAGCTGCTCGAGATGATCGCCAGCCAAGCGCTGCGGCTGAGCCAGATCACCGACGAGATCCTGCTCGCAACGCAGCTGGACCGCGGCACCCTGAAGATCGAGACGCGGCCCGTGGACGTCGCCGAGCTCGTTCGGTCGACGGTCGAGGCACTTGCGCTCGAGGCGGACGTCCAGGTCGAGGGCGACGGCCGTGCGGTCGGCTCTGCAGACCGCATCCAGCAGGTTCTCGTCAACCTTCTCGACAACGCCGTGAAGTACGGTGGGCCGCCGATCGGAGTACGTGTCGAGCCCGCAGGCGAGATGACCCGGATCCTCGTCTCCGACGGCGGGCCCGGGATTCCGTTCGGCGAGCAGCGTCTCGTCTTCGAGCGCTTCTACCGCTCGGGGC
Source organism: Actinomycetota bacterium (assembly GCA_046734415.1). Classification (GTDB taxonomy): domain Bacteria; phylum Actinomycetota; class Thermoleophilia; order Gaiellales; family Gaiellaceae; genus DATBLE01. The sequence continues at coordinate 21,185 of JBKPRD010000245.1, forward strand.
CGGCGCTGACGCGCTCGCCCGGGGGCACCGGCCTCGGTCTCTACATCTCCCGCGAGCTCGTGCAGCGGATGGGCGGCCGGCTCACCGTGCGCTCCCGGCTAGGCGTCGGCTCGACGTTCGCCGTCGACCTGCCGCGGGCGTGATCAGTACTCCACTGCGGCCAGGTACAGCCCCCACGGCGGCGCACTCGTGCCCGCCTCGCTGCGCGGACGGCCTTCGACGAGCCTCGCGATCTCCCGCGGATCCCTCTCCAGCATCGTCCCGACGAGCGTCCGGACCATGTGGCGCAGGAAGCTGTCCGCGGTGATCTCGAGCTCGAGCGCGGCCCCGCGCAGGTGCCAGACGGCGTTCTTCACCTCGCGGCGGAAGACCACGTGCTGCGTCTCGGTGGGCGTGAACGCCCGAAAGTCGTGCTCACCGACGACTGCATCGGCGGCGTCGGCGAGCTTCGCCTCCTCGATCGGCCGCGGATACCACCAGCTCCGTCGGCGCTCGAACGGCGAGGGTGTCCGGCGGCGCCAGATCCGGTATCGGTACGTCCTCGACCGGGCCGAATGCCGGGCGTCGAAATCCTCGCCCACCTGCTCCGCGCTGGTCACCGCGACGTCGTCCGGCAGGACGGTGTTCAGCGCCTCGGCGGCCTTCTCCGGCGGAGGCCCCCCTTCGACGTGGACGCTCGCCACCTGACCGAGCGCGTGCACCCCCGCGTCCGTGCGGCCGGCCACCGCGAGGTGGTCGTGCGCCGCGAACAGCTGCCCGACCGCGCCACGCAGGACGCCCTCGACCGTCCGTAGGCCCGGCTGCGCCGCCCAGCCCGCGAACTCGGTACCGTCATACTCGATGTCGAGCCTGAGACGCATCACGCCGATCCTCGCAGTCGCGGCGGCGGTACCGGTGCTCGCCGCCTGCGGAGGCGGCGGCAAGAGCGCCGAACAGACCTCCACCGCGGGGACGACGACCGCGCCGGCGCCGGCCGGGCCCGGCAAGCCGGCGGTCACCGCGGACGAGCGCACGCCGCTCGACCCGAACAAGACGTACACCGTCCTGATGAAGACGAACGAGGGCGACTTCACGATCACGCTCGACCAGAAGACGTCCCCACACGTCGCGGCCTCGTTCGCAGCGCTCGTGCGAAAGGGGTTCTTCGATGGGACGATCTTCCACCGGATCGCTCCCCCGTTTCTGATCCAGGGAGGAGACCCCACCGGCACCGGCACGGGCGACCCCGGCTACACGGTCGTCGACAAGCCCAAGCCGGGCACGAAGTACCCTCCGGGCGTCGTCGCGATGGCGAAGCGCGGTAGCGAGCCTGCCGGCGCCGCCGGCAGCCAGTTCTTCATCGTCACCGGGCAGGGCCTCGGGCTCGACCCCGTCTACGCCGTGCTGGGACGAGTGACGTCGGGCATGCCCATCGTGGAGAAGATCGGGCAGCTAGGCGATCTGAGGACCGAGAGGCCGACGAAGCGGGTCGTCATCGAGCACGCAACCCTGAAGGAGTCCTAACGACCGAGATGGTCACGAAGCCGGGTGAGCCGCCCTTCCCACTGCTCCCCGACTCGCTCGATCCAGCCGACCGCCTCGCCCAGCGGCTCGGGCGTCAGCCGGTAGCGCGTCTCGCGCCCGACGCGCGTCGCGGCGACCAGCCCTGCCTCGCCGAGCGCAGCGAGGTGCTTCGAAACCGCCTGTCGCGTGACCGGCAGCTGGCCCGCGAGCTCGCTCAGCGAGGCCGATTCGCGACCCGCGAGGCGCTGGAGCAGCAGCCTCCGGTTCGGGTCAGAGAGCGCAGAGAAGACGCTGTCTTCCCGCATACACCTGCAGCGCCCAGGCCCAGTCGCAGGATGCGGTCTCGGTCACGACGAGGCGCGTGCCCTCGGGAACGGCGACGAGCGTGAAAACGACCTCGCTCTCCTCGCCGCCCGTCGCGTCCCACCAGCGGATCGCGAGCCTCCGCGCGGGATCGGCTTCCTCGACGACCGCATAGCGCAGGTCGCCGTCGTCCCAGCGGAAGACTCCGCCGCGATCGACGTCGAAGTCGACGTCGTTCGCGAACCACTCCTCGAGCTGCGCCGGATCCGTCAGCGCCTCCCAGACCTCGTCCGGCGGCGCTTCCAGCAGTACCTCGCGTTCGACCTCCATCTGGCAACCTCCGGGTTGCATATATATTGGCAACTCCTAGGTTGCGCAAATGTAGCAGGAGGTCGCCATGAGCACGCTGGTCCCGATGGTCGTCGAGTCCGACGGCCGCTACGAACGGTCCTTCGACATCTACTCGCGCCTGCTGCGCGAACGGATCGTCTTCCTGGGCACGGAGGTCGACGACCACGTCGCGAACCTGATCACCGCCCAACTCCTCTTCCTCGAGGCGGAGGATCCCGAGCAGGGCATCTCGCTCTACATCAACTCACCGGGCGGCTCGGCCTATGCGGGCATGGCGATCTACGACACGGTGCAGTACGTCAGGCCGGATGTGCACACGATCTGCGTCGGGATGGCGATGTCGGCCGCGGCGATGATCCTCGCCGGGGGCGCGCCGGGCAAGCGCTCGGCGCTCCCGAACGCGAAGATGATGATCCACCAAGGCTCGGCCGGGTTCCGCGGCACGCCGACCGACATCGACATCCACGCCCGCGAGGTGCTGTCGGTCACCCGCCGGATGGCGGAGATCATCGCGCGACACTCGAACCGCGACGTCGAGCAGGTGGTGCGCGACATCGACCGGGACAACTTCATGTCGCCGCAGGAGGCGGTCGACTACGGGCTGATCGACGAGGTCGTGGTGCCGCGGAACGGCAGCTAGCTGCGAGCCGGCTGCTCGGCCGGGACTTCCTGCTCCTCCGCGGCCTCGGCCTCTGAGGCGAGCTCGGCCTCCTCGCGGCGGCGGAGCCGGAGGCGGCGCCGCTCGGCCTTCTCCTCCGCCTGCTCCTCGGCCGAGAAGTCGACGAGCTCCAGGAAGGCCATCTCGGCTGCGTCGCCGGGCCGGGGGCCGATCCGGACGATGCGCGAGTAGCCGCCGGGTCGCTCCGCGAAGCGCGGAGCGACCTCGGCGAACAGCTTGTGGACGACCTCCTGCGAGCGGAGGAACGCCATCGCCTGGCGGCGTGCGTGCAGGTCGCCGCGCCGGCCGAGCGTGATCATCTGCTCCGCGATCGGCCGGACAGCCTTCGCCTTCGTCACGGTCGTCTTGATCCGGCCGTGCTCGATCAGCGCGCCGGCGAGGTTCGCGTAGAGGGCCTTGCGATGTGAGGCGTCGCGGCCGAGCTTCCTGCCTGCGCGGTGATGCCTCACTACTCGGCGCTCCCGCTCCCGTCGTCGCCGCGAAGCCGCAGGCCGTGCGTCGCCAGCGTCTCCTTGACCTCCTCGATCGACTTCTTGCCGAAGTTCGGGATCGCGGCGAGCTCGGTCTCGGACTTCATCACGAGGTCGCCGATCGTCTCGATCCCGACCCGCTTGAGGCAGTTGTACGAGCGGACGCCGAGCTCGAGCTCTTCGATCGGGAAGTTTTCCATGCCGTGCGCGAGTGACGGTTCGGCCGGCCCGCCTCCGTCGGTGGCCGCGGCGGCCTCGCCGAAGCCCTCGATCTTCTCGATGTCGGTGAAGATCGCGAGCTGGCGGATGAGGATCTCGGCCGCCTGGCCGATCGCCTCGCGCGGGTCGATCGACCCGTCGGTCGTGATGTCCAGGCGCAGCTTGTCGTAGTCCGTGCGCTGGCCGACGCGCGCCGCCTCGACGTCGTACGAGACCCGCCGCACCGGCGAGAACATCGAGTCGATCGGGATCACGCCGATCGTGTGCTCCGGCCCGCGGTTCAGCTCGCTCGGGACGTAGCCGCGGCCGCGGCCGATCGTGAGCGTCAGCTCGAGCTTGCCCTTGTCGGCGAGGTTGGCGATCTCGAGATCCGGGTTGAGGATCTCGAGCTCGGCCGGCGCCTGGATGTCGCCGGCCGTGACCACGCCGGGGCCCTTCTTCTGCAACCTGACTTCGACCTCGGGCGACTCGCCGTGCAGCCGGCAGATCATGTTCTTCAGGTTGAGGATGATGTCCGTGACGTCCTCGCGGACGCCGGGAAGCGTCGTGAACTCGTGCGCGACGCCCTCGATCTTCACCGAGGTGACGGCGGCGCCCTCGAGCGAGGAGAGCAGCACGCGCCGCAGCGAGTTGCCGAACGTGTAGCCGAAGCCGCGGTCGAGCGGCTCGATCACGAAGATCCCGCGATCCTCCTCCACTTCCTCGTGGACGATCTTCGGGACCTGGAATTCCATCATGCGAGTGGCCAAAATTGTCCTTTCCGAGGCCGGCTCGGCGGGCCGGCTTCCAGTGCTGTTACTTGGAATAGAGCTCGACGATCAGCGACTCCTGCACCGGGGTGTCGATCTCGCCCCGATCGGGCCACTTGAGAATCTTTCCGGTCAGGCCGTCGTGGTCTGCCTGCAGCCACGGGGCGACCGAGGCGGTCAGGTCGGTCGCGTCGCGCACCGTCTGCTCCGCGGAGCTGCCGGGCCGCGTCGTGATCACGTCGTTCGGCTTGACCTGGTAGCTCGGGATGTTCACCCGGCGCCCGTTCACGTGGAAGTGGCCGTGGCGCACGAGCTGGCGCGCCTGCGCGCGCGACGCCGCGAATCCGAGCCGGTAGACGACGTTGTCGAGACGCGTCTCGAGCATCCGCAGCAGGTTCTCGCCGGTGATCCCCGAGCTCCGCGAGGCCTTCTCGTAGTACGTGCGGAACTGCTTCTCGAGCAGGCCGTAGTAGCGGCGCGCCTTCTGCTTCTCGCGCAACTGGAGCAGGTACTCCGACTGCTTGATCCGGCCGCGGCCGTGCTCGCCCGGCGGGTAGCTGCGGCGCTCGATCGCGCACTTCTCGGTCAGGCAACGCTCGCCCTTGAGGAAGAGCTTCATCCCCTCGCGGCGGCACTGCTTGCACTTCGGAGAGCGATCGCGGGCCATCAGACGCGCCTCCGCTTCTTCTGGCGAACACCGTTGTGCGCCTGCGGGGTGACGTCCCGCACGCCGAGGATCTCCAGGCCGGCAGCCTGGAGCGAGCGGATCGCGGTCTCGCGGCCGGAGCCCGGCCCCTTGACGAAGACCTCGACCTTCTGGAGCCCGTGCTCCATCCCCTTGCGGGCCGCGGCGTCGGCGGTCACCTGCGCCGCGAAGGGCGTCGACTTGCGCGAGCCCTTGAAGCCGGCGGAGCCGGCCGACTCCCAGACGATCACATTCCCGTCCTTGTCGGTCAGGGCGACGATCGTGTTGTTGAAGGACGTCTTGATGTGCGCCTGGCCGACGGCGATGTTCTTCTTGACCCGGCGGCGAGTGCGCCCGCGGGTCGCGGCCCTGCGAGGAGGCGCCATTACTTCGCCGCCTTCTTGCCGCGGCCGACGGTCTTCTTCGGCCCCTTGCGCGTCCGCGCGTTCGTCTTCGTCCGCTGGCCGTTGACGGGCAGCCCGCGGCGGTGGCGAACCCCCCGGTAGGCGCCGATCTCCGTCAGACGCTTGATCGCCTGCTGCCGCTCGCGGCGGAGCTCACCCTCGACCTGGTAGTTCTCGTCGATGTAGCGCTGGAGCTTCGTGACTTCGTCGTCGGTCAGGTCCTTGACCTTCTCGTCGGGCGAGAGGCCGAGCGCAGCGAGGATCTGGCGCGCCGTCGACGGCCCGATGCCGTAGATGTAGGTCAGCCCGATCTCGAGCCGCTTCTGGTTCGGGAGATTCACTCCGGCGATGCGTGCCAAATCGTTCTCCTACCCCTGCCGTTGCTTGTGACGTGGATTGGTGCAGATGACCATGGTCGTGCCGTGCCGCTTGATCACCCGGCACCGCTCGCACATGGGTTTCACGGACGCTCTGACCTTCATCGATATCGATAGGTGATGCGGCCGCGCGTGAGGTCGTAGGCGGAGAGCTCGACCTTGACGCGATCGCCGGGGAGGATACGGATGTAGTTCTTCCGCATCTTTCCGGAGATGGTCGCCAGCACGGAGTGGCCACCGTCGATCTGCACCCGGAACATCGTGCTGGGGAGCGCCTCGACGATCTCGCCCTCGACCTCGATTTTCTCTTCCTTGACTGCCATTTACCTCACACACAGCCGCGCCTGATGGGGCCCGGCGTTCGAAATTCGGGACGCCACGGTTTAGAAAGACATTGCACCACGGCACAGCGGCGGCTGCGCCGTGAGGCTTCATCGTAGCAAAACGGGTGCCGCGGTCAGGATTCGCGGCCCGGACTCCGTGACCGCCACGGTGTGCTCGAAATGGGCCGAGAGCGACCCGTCGGCGGTCGAGATCGACCATTCGTCCTCGTGGACGTAGATCTCCGGCGTGCCGACGTTGATCATCGGCTCGATCGCAAAGGTCATCCCCTCGGCGAGCAGCGGTCCGTGGCCCGGCTCGCCGTAGTTCGGAATCTGCGGGTCCTCGTGCATCGACCGCCCGACGCCGTGCCCGACGAGGCTGCGGACGACCGAGAAGCCGGCGCTCTCGGTGACCTGCTGAACGGCGTGGGAGATATCCGAGAGGCGGTTCCCCGGACGGCACTGCTCGACCCCGGCGGCGAGGGCTGCCTGGCAGGCCTCGAGCAGCCGCTCCGCCTCGCCGGAGATCTCCCCGACTGCGAACGTGAAGGCCGAGTCGGCGACGAAGCCGTCGAGCGTGACGCCGACGTCGCAGGAGAGGATGTCGCCCTCTGCGAGCTCGTAGGGGCCCGGGATGCCGTGGACGACCATGTCGTTCGGCGAGAGGCACGTCGCCGCGGGATAGCCGCGGTAGCCCTTGAACGTCGGGTGGCCGCCCTGGGAGGTGATGTACTCCTCGGCGATCGCGTCGAGCTCGGCCGTGGTCACGCCCGGCCTGACGTGCTCGCCGATCAGCGCGAGCGTGTCGGCGACGACGCGGCCCGCGCGCGCCATCGTCTCGATCTCCTGCGGCGACTTCCGGACGATCACGCAGAATCCCGCTCCGGCGCCGAGTGAATCGGCGCCTCCGCTTTCTTTCGCGCCGCCGTCGAGCCTACGGCGCGGGTCGCCACCTGCTCGAGCGTCTCGCGAAGCTCGCCGAAGACGTCGTCGACCGGCCGGTCCGCGTGGATGCCGACGACGTTGCTCCGCGTCGCGCGGTAGTGCTCGACGAGCGGCGCCGTGTCGCGGTCGTAGATTTCGAGGCGCTTGCGGATCGCGTCGGGCGTGTCGTCGGTCCGCCCCTCCTCGACCGCGCGCCTCGCGATGCGCTCCATCAGCACCTCGCGGTCGCCCACTTGGAGCTCGAAGACGACGTCGAGGTCGCGGTCGAGCTCTGTGAGCAGCTGGTCGAGCGCCTCCGCCTGCGCGAGGTTGCGCGGGAAGCCGTCGAGGATGAAGCCCGGGATCGTGTCGCCGCGGCTGAGCCGGTCTCGGATCATGCGGACGATCAGCTCGTCCGGAAGCAGGTCGCCCCGGTCGTAGACCTCCTTCACCTCCCGGCCGAGCGGCGTGTCGAGCTCGCGCAGCTCGCGTGCCATGTCGCCCGTCGCCACCTGCGGGATCCCGTACGTCTTCGAGATGAGCTTCGCCTGGGTTCCCTTGCCGGAACCCTGCGGCCCGAGCAGCAGGACGTTCACTATTTGAGAAAGCCTTCGTAGCTGCGCATCATCATCTGCGACTCCATCTGGCGCATCGTGTCGAGCGCGACGCCGACGATGATCAGCAGCGAGGTGCCGCCGAGGAACGTGCTCGTGGCCTGGGAGAAGTTGAAGAACTGGATCAGGAACGTCGGCAGCACGGCGATCGCCGCCAGGTACAGCGAGCCGGGCAGGGTCAGCCGTGAGAGGACGCGGTCGAGGTACTGCGCCGTCGGCGGCCCCGGTCTGATGCCGGGGATGTAGCCGCCGTACTTGCGTAGGTTGTCGGCCTGGTCGACCGGGTTGAACTGGACCGCCGTGTAGAAGTACGTGAAGATGATGATCAGGAACGCCTCGATCGTCAGGTAGGTCCAGTCGCTCGGGGTGAAGTGGGCGTTGATCCACCCCTGGGTGTTCGGGAAGAACTGCCCGATCGTCGGCGGGAACGCCATCACGGCGGCCGCGAAGATGATCGGGATCACGCCGGCCATGTTCACGCGCAAGGGCAGGTAGGTCGAGCCGCCCGAGGTCATGCGGCGCCCCACCTGGCGCTTCGCGTACTGGATCGGGATCCGCCGCTGGCCCTCCTGGATGAAGACCACCGCGACGATCACGGCCAGCGCGAGCAGCGGGAAGAAGAGCTTCGTCGTCGGCCCTCCGTCGAGCCACGCGCGGATCGCGAGCGGCGAGCGGTCGATGATCGAGGCGAAGATCAGCAGCGAGATCCCGTTGCCGATCCCGCGCTTGGTGATCTGCTCGCCCATCCACATCAGCAGCGTCGTGCCGGCGGTCAGGGTGATCACGATCAGCACGAGCCGCCCCGCGTTGTGTGTGAGGATCCCCTCGCGCCGGAAGAGGTACGAGTAGCCGACCGCCTGCGCGGCCGCGAGGGCCACCGTCAGGTAGCGCGTGTACTGGTTGATCTTGGCGTAGCCCGACTCACCCTCCTTCTGGAGCTGGGCGAGGGTCGGCACGACCACCGTCATCAGCTGCAGGATGATCGAGGCGGTGATGTAAGGCATGATCCCGAGCGCGAAGATCGAGAACCGCGAGAGCGCGTTGCCCGAGAAGAGGTTGAGCAGGCCGAGCACCGTGCCGCCCTGCTGGTTGAAGTAGCCGGAGATCTGGTCGCTGTTTACGCCCGGCGCCGGGACGAAGCTCCCGAGCCGGTAGAACGCGAGCACCATGCCCGTGAAGAGCACGCGGCGGCGGAGCTCCGGCACCCGCCACGCGTTCGCAAGCCAGGAAAGCACTTAGCTCTCTTCGGTCTCCTCGTCCGCCGGCTCGTCGGCAGGAGCCTCATCGGCGGCGGCTTCTTCTGGCGCCGCCTCTGCGGACTCCGGAGCGGCGGCGGCCGCGCCCTTCTTGTGGCGGCGGACCTTCTTCTCGTGCGGCGGCTTCAGCCAGGTGACGCTGCCGCCCGCGGCCTCGATCTTCTCGACCGCACTCTTCGAGAAGGAGTGCGCGGAGACCGAGAGCTTCGCCGAGAGCTCGCCCTGGCCGAGAATCTTGACGTCGCGACGGAGGTTCCGGATCAGCCCGGCGTCCTTCAGGAGCTCGGGCGTGACGTCGGTGCCCGCGTCGAAGCGCCCGAGTTCGCGGACGTTGACGTTCCAGACGGACGTCCGGAACGGGCCGATCGGCATCGCGTCCTTCGACGTCGATCCGCGCTGCTTGCCCATCCGCATATAGGCGGGCATCTGACCGCCCTCGAAGCCCGCGCGCATCTTGTGCGAGCCGGAGCGCGCCTTCTGGCCCTTGATCCCGCGGCCGGAGTAGCGGCCCTTGCCCGAGCCGAGGCCGCGGCCGATACGCTTCCGGTCCTTCCGCGCCTGGGCGGGCTTGAGGTTGGAGAGGTTCAGCTCGCCGGCCATTTACTTCGCGTCCTCGACCTTCACGAGGTGGCGGACCTTCCTGAGCATACCGGCGAGCACCGGGCCGTCCTCGTGCTCGGCTGTGCGGCCGATCTTGCCGAGCCCGAGCGCGCGCAGCGTGCCGCGGTGGCGCTCGGTCTGGCCGATCTGGCTGCGGGTCTGCGTGACCTTCACCTTGCTCATTGACTCGACTGCTCGGTCGCAGCCTCGTCGGTCGCCGGTTGCGTCTCGACAGGTGCCTCGACGACCGGCTCTTCCTTACGCGACGCGGCGGCGACGGGTAGGACTTGGCTGACGGTGAGCCCCCGGATCCTGGCGACATCTTCGGGGCGGCGGAGGTTCTTCAGGCCGTCGACCGTCGCCTTCAGCATGTTGATCGGGTTCGTCGTCCCGAGGCTCTTCGCCAGGATGTCGCGGATCCCGCCGAGCTCGAGCACGGCGCGGACGCCGCCGCCGGCGATCACGCCGGTGCCCTCGCTGGCCGGGCGGAGCAGGACGCGCGCAGCGTCGAACCGGCCGATGATCTCGTGCGTGATCGTCGTCCCGTGCTTCGGGACGGTGAAGAGGTTCTTCTTCGCGTCGTCGACGGCCTTCGAGATCGCGAGCGGAACCTCGCGCGCCTTCCCGTAGCCGACGCCGACGCGGTCGACCTCGTCGCCGATCACGACCAGCGCGGTGAACGAGAACCGCCGGCCGCCCTTGACGACCTTGGCGACGCGGTTGATCTCGACCACGCGCTCCTTTAGCTCGCGAGCCTCCTCGCGGGCGAACACTTCACGCTCGACACTCGTCAAAACTTCAACCCTCCCTCGCGGGCGCCCTCGGCGAGCGCCTTCACGCGTCCGTGGTAGAGGTAGCCGCCGCGGTCGAACACGACCGTCTCGACTCCTGCCTGCTTCGCGTTGGCCGCCAGCAGCTTGCCGACCTCCTTGGCCTGCTCCGACCTCGAACCTTCGAACTTCTTCAGCTGCTGCCAGCTGGCTGCGGCGAGCGTCTTGCCGCCGAGGTCGTCGACGAGCTGGGCGGAGATGCCCAGGTTCGAGCGGAACACGGCGAGGCGCGGCCGCTCGGCTGTGCCCGCGACCTTCCCGCGGACGCGGCGATGCCGGCGCTCGCGCAACTGGCGTGCCGTCGCTGTGCTCATGCGCGCTTCCCGACCTTCCTGCGGACGTACTCGCCCTCGTAGCGGATGCCCTTGCCCTTGTACGGCTCCGGCGGACGCACTTTGCGGATCTCGGCCGCGATCTGACCGACCTGCTGCTTGTCGATCCCCTTGACGACGATCTCCGTCGGCGTCGGGACGTCGTAGGTGATCCCCGCCGGCGCGTCCTTGACGACCGCGTGCGAGAAGCCGACGTTCAGCTCGAGCGCGGTGCCGCGCAGCGAGGCGCGGTAGCCGACGCCCTGGATCTCGAGCTTCTTCTCGAAGCCCTTGGTCACGCCCTCGACCATGTTCGCGATCAGCGAGCGCGTCAGCCCGTGCAGCGCGCGGTCCTCGCCGCGGTCGGTCGGGCGCGTGACGGTCAGCGTGCCGTCCGTCTGCTCGACCTGCATCCGCTGCGGGATGGCGCGCGAGAGCTCGCCGAGCGGGCCGTTGACCATCACCCGGCCAGAGGAGATCGAGACCGAGACTCCGGCCGGCAGCTCAATTGGTGCCTTTCCGATTCGGCTCATTCGGCTACCAGACGAAACAAATGACCTCGCCGCCGATGCCCCGCTCCTCGGCGGTCCGGCTGGTCATCACGCCGCTCGAGGTGGACAGGATCGCGGTTCCCATGCCGCCGAGCACGCGCGGCATCCGGTCCTTGCGCGCGTAAATGCGGCGGCCCGGCTTGGAGATCCGCTTCAGGTTCGTGATCACGCGCTCCCGGCTCCTGCCGTACTTCAGCTCGATGACGAGGGTGTCGAAGGCCTCTCCCTTCTCGATGCGGAAGTCGCGGATGTAGCCCTCCTCCTTGAGGAGGCGCGCGATGTCCTCCTTCAGGCGCGAGGTGGGCATCGACGCGGTCTCCTGAAGGGCTTTGTTCGCGTTACGAATTCTCGTCAGCATGTCGGCAATCGGATCAGTAAGCATTCTTGCTGCCTCCTACCCGTGGAAAATGCGAAGCATTTTTCACGGCTTTACCAGGAGCTCTTGGTCATGCCCGGGATCACGCCCTGGTGGGCGAGCTCGCGCAGGCAGATCCGGCAGAGCCCGAACTTCTTGAAGACCGCGCGCGGGCGGCCACACCGGTTGCAGCGCGAGTGCTTCCGCGTCTTGAACCGCTGCGGACGAGCCGCCTTCGCGATCATCGACTTCTTCGCCATTACTCGGAGTCCCTTCTCTCTCCGGCAAACGGAAGGCCGAGGCCCGTGAGCAGCGCCCGCGCGCTCTCGTCGTCTGCCGCCGTCGTCGTGATTGCGATGTCGAGACCGCGCACCGCCGCGATCTGGTCGTAGTCGATCTCGGGGAAGATGATCTGCTCGCGGATGCCGAGCGAGTAGTTCCCGCGCCCGTCGAACGACTCCGGATCGAGCCCCCGGAAGTCGCGGATGCGCGGCAGCGCAATCGAGACGAGCCGGTCGAGGAACTCGTACATGCGGTCGCCGCGGAGCGTCACGCGGGCGCCGATCGGCATCCCCTCGCGGAGCTTGAAGGCGGCGATCGACTTGCGGGCACGGCGCATCTGCGCGCGCTGCCCGGCGATCGTCGTCAGCTCGTCCATCGCGCTGTCGAGCGCCTTCGCCTCGGTCTTCGCGTCGCCCACGCCCATGTTGAGGGTGATCTTCGAGATGCGCGGTACCTGCATCACCGACGCGTACCCGAGCTCCTCCTTCAGGCGTGGGCGGAGCTCCCGAACGTAGAGCTCCTTCAGGCGCGGTGCGTAGCCGTTGGTGCCGTTCGCGCTCACTTGTCCAGCTCACCTCCGCAACCCGCGCGCCGGCAGACCCGGACCTTGACGCGCTTGCCCTTCACTTCTTTGAACTCGTGCCCGACGCGCGTCGGCAGGTTGCACGAGGGGCAGACGACCATCACCTTCGAGACGGCCATCGGCACCGGCCTGTCGATCACGCCGCCCGGCAGCATCTGCGTGCCGCCCATGCGGTTCGCGTCGCGCATCGGGCGCGGCTTCGTATGCCGCTTGGCGATGTTCAGGTTCTCGACGACGACGCGGCGCTCGTCCGGGCGCGCCTCGATCACGCGGCCCTGCTTCCCGCGGTCCTTGCCCGAGAGCACCTGGACGAGGTCGCCCTTGCGCACCTTCATGGCGGGCATCGCTAGAGCACCTCCGGCGCGAGGCTGACGATCTTCATGAAGTTCTTCTCGCGGAGCTCGCGGGCGACGGGCCCGAAGATGCGCGTGCCGCGCGGGTTCCTCTGCGCGTCGATGATCACGGCGGCGTTCTCGTCGAACGCGATCTGCGTGCCGTCCTCGCGGCCGTACGCCTTCTTCGTCCGGACGACCACGGCCTGGACGACCTCTCCCTTCTTGATCGCGCCCTGCGGCGTCGCGGTCTTGACCGTGCCGACGATGATGTCGCCGACCCGCGCGTAGCGGCGATGCGATCCGCCCTTGACGCGGATGCACAGAAGCTCCCGGGCGCCGGTGTTGTCGGCCACGCGGACTCGTGTCTCCTGCTGGATCATTACTGCGCCGCCTCCACGATCTCCGCGAGCCGCCAGCGCTTCGTCTTCGAGACCGGGCGCGTCTCGATGATCCGGACGATGTCGCCGGCCTTCGCCTGGTTCTGCTCGTCGTGCGCGTGGAACTTGACCGAGCGCCGGATCACCTTCTTGTACTTCGGGTGCGCCTTCACGGAGTCGACGCGGACGACGATCGTCTTGTCCATCGCGGCGGAAACGACGACACCACGGCGCTGCTGCGAGCGGCCACGCTCGGTCTCCGGCTTCGGCAGGCGCGTGATCGGCTTGCGCTCACTCGTCTGCTCGCGCCTCGGCCTGAGGTGCTTGTGGCGCTGGCTCCGAGGTAGGCGCTTCTTCTTTGGCTTCGGGCCCCTGACTGTCGGACTCGGCTGCTCGGTCGCAGCCTCGTCTGTCGCGGGCTCGGCGGCGGGAGCGGCCTCAGCGACAACCTCAGCCGCCTCGGGCTCCGCGGCGACGGGCTCTTCCGCGGGAGCGGCCTCCTCGACCGGCGCCTCCTCGGCGACCGGCTCCGCCGCAGCCTCGGGCTCCTCCGCGGGAGCCTCCTCCGCGGCGGGCTCGGGCGCAGCTTCCGGCTCCGGCGTCGGCTCGGGCTGAGCCTCGACCTCGCCGGCGGACGCCTCGACCTCTTCGGCGACAACCGGCGCCTCGGCCGGCTCGGCGACGGTCTCCTCCTTCTTCTTGCGGGAGCGCTTCGGCTTCTCGGCAGCCTCGGCTGCAGCCTCGGCCGCCGGCGTGTCGTCCGGCTTCTTTGTGCGGGCCCGCTTCGGCTTCTGCTCTGTCGCCGGAGCCTCCGGCTGTGCCGCCGGAGTCTCCTCGGCCGTCTCGTCGTTCTTCGTCGTCTTCTCGTCAGCCATTCCTTATGCGGTCCTCTCGATCGCGCTCTCGCGCTCGTTCTTGATCGTCAAAATCCGTGCAATCTCGCGCTTGGCCAGCCGCAGGCGCGCGGAGTTCTCGAGCGCGCCGGTGGCGGACTGGAAGCGCAAGTTGAACAGCTCCTGCCGCGTCTCCTCCAGCCGGCGCTGCAGCTCCTGGTCGGTCAGGTCGCGCAGCTGCCGCGGTCTCATACCCTCACCTCATTCAAAGAGATCAGCCTCCCGCTTCACGACCTTGGTCTTGACCGAGAGCTTGGTGCCCGCGAGGCGCAGCGCCTCCCTGGCGAGCGGCTCGGGGACGCCGGCGAGCTCGAACATCACGCGGCCCGGCTTGACGACGGCGACCCAGTGCTCGGGCGAGCCCTTCCCTGAGCCCATGCGCGTCTCGGCCGGCTTCTGGGTGACCGGCTTGTCCGGGAAGATGTTGATCCAGACCTTGCCGCCGCGCTTGATCTTGCGGGTCATCGCGATCCGGGCCGCCTCGATCTGGCGGTTTGTCAGCCAGCCCGCCTCGAGCGCCTTCAGGCCGTAGTCGCCGAAGGCGACCGACGTTTGGCCCTTGGAGATGCCGGCCCTGCGGCCGCGCTGCTGCTTGCGGAACTTGGTCTTCTTGGGGAGCAGCATCAGTCGGTCTTCTCCTGCGACGGGTCACCCGACTGGTCCAGCTTCGTCGGGCCCTCGTGCATCGTCTTCGGGGTCGTCGTATCCGGCGCGTCGACGACCGGCGCATCGACGGTCTCGACCTGCGGCTCGATCACGGGCTGCACACGGCCCTCGGCCGACGTGCCGGTCTCGTCGGTCCGCGGCTGCTCGACGCGGTCGCCGCCGCTCGGGGCGCCGCCGCGACCACGCCCGCGACCACGGCCGGGCCCACCGGACC
>JBKPRD010000246.1:0-6060 GCA_046734415.1 Actinomycetota bacterium
GCGTTCCGTTTCAGGTTGATGAGCCAGGCGGACGCGGAGGCGATCGCGTGCTGGCATTACCCCGACCCGTTCTCGTTCTACGACTGGACGTCCGACCCGAATGATCTCGCCGGGTTGCTCGACCCGACGGCGCGAGGCGACGATTACGTCGCGGTCGAGGACGAGGCTGGCAGCCTGATCGGATTCTTCCACTTCAAGCGGCCGCACGGCCCGAGGCTCGAGATCGGCCTCGGCCTCCATCCCGAATGGACAGGACAAGGTCTCGGCAGACGCTTCCTCGAGGCAGGGCTCGAGTACGCCCGCCGCCGGTTCGCGCCCAAGCAGTTCACGCTCTCCGTCGCCAGCTTCAACCGCCGGGCGATCACTGTGTACGAGCGGGCCGGCTTCGCTCCCGTCCGCGTCTTTACGCACTGGACCAACGGCGGCGAGTGGGAGTTCATCGAAATGCGGCGTTCGGCGTAGCGAAGGCGGCCTCCCCGAGTGGTACTCGCTCCATCCGTCCCCGCTCGCGCTCGGCTGCACGAACCAGGAGATCGCAAAGAAGCTCTTCATCTCCGTCCGCACGGTCGATACGCATCGCGCACATCATGCGCAAGCTGCAGCTCGAAACACGCGCCGAGCTCATGATGTTCGCACTCGCAAACGGCGTAATCGGCCCGAACGCCGACTGAGGCACCGGCGCGGAACGGGAGGCCCGAAGGCGCTAAAGCTCCTGCAGGACGACTGCTTCGAGCTGACGCCGCTGCGCCCACTCCGGAAGCCGCGCGACAACCGCGTTCCGCAGGCGACATGCGAACGGGCTCGAAAGCTGCGCCGCTCGGTCAGCACCCAGGGACAGCTTCCGCACCGCCTCTGCGCGCGGACGACGCGCCGCTTCATAGTCCGCGAAGGCTGACGCCACCTCGCCGTATCGCAGGAGCTCAGCGGCGAGCACGACCGCATCCTCGATCGCCTGCGCGGCGCCCTGACCGATGCCTGGTGTGGTTGCATGCGCAGCGTCCCCCACCAGGACGACTCGGCCGCTGCTCCAGCACGGCAGCGGCGCCAGGTCATAAACGTCGTTGCGCAGAATGGCGGCCTCGTCCGTCGCGTCGACTACCGCGGCGATCGGCTCGTGCCACTGGGCAAACCGGCGAAGAATCTCCGCCTTCTGCCCACCTGGCTGGGCCGCTTCGCCTTCCGGGGCATTTTTCGTCGCGAACCAGTACGTACGGCCGCCGCCGATGTCGACCAACCCGAACCGTTCGCCCACACCCCACGACTCGGTCAGCTGCCCCGGCTCGACTTCGACCGGCGAGACGCCCCGCCAGGCGGTGTAGCCTGCGTAGCGCGGGGCCGCCTCGGCGACCGCGTGCCGAACGATGGAGCTCAGCCCATCCGCGCCAACGACCAGATCGGCACGCTGCTCATCACCGTCTGCCGTTCGCACGACGGCCGTGTCGGCGCCAGGCTCGACCGCGACCGCCTCCACGCCCAGCCGCACTTCACCCGCGGCCGCAGCCAGCACCGCCTGAAGATCGGACCGATGCAGGGCAACTGTCCCCTCGAGCAGATCCGGCGGGACGCGTGCAAGCTCGCGACCCGTCGAGGTGAGGATCGCGCTGTCCCTCGCCGCCGCGCCACGGACCGCGACCTCCTCGCCCACATCGAGGCGAGTGAGCGCCCGCATTCCGTTCGCAAACAGCGTGATCCCAGCGCCGACCGGATCGATCCGCGGCGCACGCTCGAACACCCGGACGTCGTGGCCAGCTCGGCGCAACGCGATCGCCGCGCTCAGCCCCGCGATGCCGCCACCGACCACGACCACGCGCATCACGACGAATGATCTCACCAGTTCGCCCTTCGCCGGGAGGTGCGAGAGCGAGGCCGGGCTGAGGCTGCCGGATCGTCAAGGCACATACACCTGACGCACGTACGGCCGTTGGATCACGACCGCGATGATGCGCTCGGTGCCGTCGAAGACGTCTTCCAGCTCGCCTTTCGTGTCGAGGCTGATTTCGGTGACGCGGTCGACGTTCAACGGGTCGCTGCGCACGACGTTCATCACCTGGTCCTCCCGGTACCAGCGCAGGATGCGCGGATTTCGCGCGGCGCGGAGCTGCAGGTTCGGCTCGTCCGGGCTCGTCCAGATGAGGAGGTCGCCGCCCTGGTGGTAGGCGAGCGAGAGGTGGACCTCACCATGCTCGGCCACCGCGGAGAACGTCTCACGGACGTGAGTCTCGCCCCGCCGCTCCTTGCTGAAGCTCTGCGACCGCGTGATCTGGGCGAGGACCCCGTCTTCGTACTTTCCCGGAACGCCCGCAGGGTCTTCGGTGTAGGTGAGCCAGTGCATGTGCGCGAACTCGCCCGTGGCCTGCTCGCGCGCCTGCGAGACGAAGGGGACGTAGCTCAGCTGCGGCAGGCCGACGAGCTGGCCGTCGTGGCTCCTGACCGCGTACACCTCGTGGAACGGCACGAGCAGGTTCGCGCCTCTGAGCGAGGTTCCGCGCAGGTCGTCGCCCGAGTAGGGGGCAAGCTCCCATCCGGTTGGAAGCCGCCGCTGGAGTGCGGAGGGGTTCGCTTCGAGCACGATCATCGTGCGCGCCGCGGCGATCCCGTCGGAATATCTCAGGTCAGTCAAAGTGTCCTAGGAGGTCGGTCGCCTGCCTTACGGATGGCGGTCACCGTCTGGATCACGCCGCGCGGGCGGCGCTGCTCAGGCCGAGCTCGGGCCGCACCCACTCCGCCAGCTTCCGGATCGCGTCGTCGGCTTCGGGGGCGCGGCCGGCCGCCATCTGGAAGGTGTGCTGCTGCTCAGGGAAGATCTCGACCCTCACATCGACGCCGACGTTGCCGGCAAGCTCGGCGAAGCGGCGACTGTCATCCAGGAGCGTCTCGTCACCGCCGACCTGGATGTAGATCGGCGGCAGCCCGCTCAGGTCGGCATGGAAGGGGTTCGCCAGCGGATCGCGCAGGTTGCCGCCTTCCCCCAAGAACATGTTCACCAGCCCCTGCACAACCTCCTTGTAGAAGAAGGCGTCCTTGTTCCGGTTCAACTCGTACGAAGCGCCGGTCAGCTCCATGTCAAACCAGGGCGAGAAGGGCATCGCCGCCGCCGGCAGCGGCAGCCCCAGCTCCCGGGCGCGAAGCTGGGTGGTGATCGCGAGCCCGCCACCGGAGGAATCACCGGTGAACGCGACGTGGCCGGCGTCGATCCCCTGCTCGAGCAGCCAGCGGTAGGCGGCAACCGCGTCATCGACCTGCGCCGGGTGACTGTGCTCGGGAGTCAGGCGGTAGTCGAACACCAGCGCGCGCACGCCAGCGGCCTTGGCCAGATGGCCGAACAGCTTGCGGTGCGAGTAAATCGAGCCGCCGACAAAGCCGCCGCCGTGCATGCACAAGAGAAGGCGATCCTCCGCGCATCCCTTCGGCACCAACCACATCGCCGGCACGCCACCCGCGTCGGTCTCGATGTAGTCGACCCCGCGCGGCTCCGCCGTCAAGTCACCCCACGCCTCGTCGTCGTGCTGCTCCCCCTTGAGCCGGGCCGCTGTCCAGCTCAGGTACAGGTCCCTGACCGCCCCCGATTCCTTGCTCGGCATCGTCCCGTCCTCCTCCCCTGGCTCAAGCCGCCTTCTCGGAGCACATTGCATTCCAGGTCCTCGCCAGAGTGCAGCGGCGTGTGGGCCGTGTCGATGACCTCGGAGGTAATGGCCCAATTCGAGGGCCGACCTACGATTGACGCGTGACCATCGGTGTCGGCCGGCCGCCTGTCGGGGTGATGCTCCGTGAGTGGCGCCGTCGTCGTCGGCTCAGTCAGCTCGAGCTTGCGCTGGAGGCGGACGTCTCGTCGAGACACCTGAGCTTCGTCGAAACCGGGCGCTCGTGCCCAAGCGCGGGGATGGTCCTCCATCTGGCCGAGCGACTCGACGTGCCGCTCCGCGAGCGAAACGAGCTGCTCTTGGCCGCGGGCTACGCGCCGGCCTACAGGCATAGTGAGCTCGACGCCCCCGGGATGCGTCCCGTACGCGACGCGATCGAGCAGGTGCTGAGTGGGCACGAGCCGTATCCGGCGCTCGTCGTCGATCGGCACTGGGGTCTCGTGTCGGCCAACCGTGCGCTTGCGTCGCTCGTCGCTGGAGCCGCGGCACATCTGCTCGAACCGCCGGTCAACGTGCTCCGGCTGAGTCTGCACCCCGAGGGTGTTGCCCCGCGAATCGTCAATCTCGCGCAGTGGCGCACGCATCTGCTCGAGCGAGTTAGACGGGACGCCCTCGCAACGGGCGATCCCGCGTTGAACGCGTTGCACGAGGAGCTTGCCACCTACTCGAGCAGCGACCCCGGACAGCCTCTCGACCCTGCCTACGGCGAGGTCGCTTTGCCGCTGCGAGTGCGCGATGGAAACAGTGAGTTCTCGTTCATCAGCACGAGGACGACCTTCGCAAACGCGCTCGACGTCACCCTCGCCGAGCTCTCGATCGAATCGTTCTTCCCGGCCGACGAGCGGACGGCAGAGGCCATGCGGGCCGCCGCTCTACACACGCGGGACACGCTTCGGCACGGCCTGGGGAGGTTGGTACCCAACACGACGCCCGCTCGCCCGAGAGCCACGACGCCGCGGTCGCAACAGGGGCGCGACGTGCGCCAGCTCGACCTGGCGACGGTGACCGGCGATTAGCCGGGCTGTGCTTCGCTGACTGCGGCGGTCAAGGCTTCCGCGGTTTGCCGGTTGGCCGGGTAGAACGCCACGATCGAGAGTTCGGCGAGCGTGAGGTCGCGGGCCGTTCCGAAGGTCGTGAAGGTGCAGAAGAGGGCGAGGTCTGTGTCGTCGAGGCGGAGCTCATGCTTGAGCATGATCTCGTTCGGCGTCGGTACGTCTGCGCGATCCTCCTCGGCGGCTACGCCGGGGTAAGCGGCGAGCTCTTCGTAGAGGGCCTCGAGTTCGGGATCGCCCGTCGCCTCGATCTCACGACGAAGCCGCGCCAGCAGGAAGCCGCTCCAGTCGGCGAGATTGGAGATCTGCGGCGCTAGGCCGTCCGGGTGCAGCGCGATCCGGAGCGCGTTCGCCGGCGGCGCCCGGAGCTCGGGCGCGACGCCGCGGTTCACATATGCCACGCCCCGGTTGAAGGCGACGACGTTCCAGTGGCGGTCGACGACGACCGCTGGATAGGGCTCGTGCGCGGCCAGGAACCGCTCGAGCGCCTCGCGGACGGGCGCCATCTCGCTCTCATCGAGCGAGCGTTCCCCGAAGACGGGGGCGAACCCGGCGGCCAGCAGCAGGCGGTTGCGGTCGCGCAGCGGAACCTCGAGGCGCTCGGCGAGGTGGAGGACCATCTCGCGGCTCGGCTGCGCGCGCCCCGTCTCGATGAAGCTGAGATGCCGCGCCGAAACCGCCGATCGCATCGCGAGCTCGAACTGGCTGAGGTTGCGCCGCTGCCGCCACTCCCGCAGTAGCGCCCCCGCTGACGGAGCACCCTCCGGGAGGGCCATGCCACGAACCCTAGCCGCGACCCGCGCGATTTGCGACCAAGGCGTACTGGCCCGGCGGCAGAACTCCCTGGCAAGTCGGAGTACGCCGTTGCCGCGGTACGTCCGCCTGCACGCACCCGTTCTAGCGGCGACCGTCGCGGCCGGCGGCGGCGTCGTAGCGGTCTCGCACGCAACCGACTCGGCACCGTCTCGACCCCGGTTGGCCCAGCGCAAGGGAGGGTCTCGCGCTTCCTCGAGAGATGTCGCTCTTTCCGCGTTTTTTCGAGAGCTGACCGTGTTGAACGGCCCAGATGGGGTAGGCGAGGACCCCTACACACATCGGAAGGGGGTGTCCGCAATGACGGAAACCACGATTACATCACTCGTCCATCAGTACGCAGCGATGAAACCGACCGAGTTCGGCAAGAACATCGAGCCGAAGTGGCAGGTGGCCGGGAAGCTCGTCAAGCAGGTCCAGGATGGCGTCGAGCAGAAGTTCCTGACGCCTCTCGATGGAGCGCGCCTGATCTCAGCGATCACTGCGAGCCTGTTCGGCTACGACGAGTTCATCCTGCGTGAGTTCTCGCCGGAGACGCTGCTCTCCGGGCCGGC
>JBKPRD010000247.1:0-15118 GCA_046734415.1 Actinomycetota bacterium
GCGCCGCCACCTGCCCGAGGAGTCGCAGCTGATCTCGATCACGATCCCCGAGAACCGCCGCTCCCGTGCGGTGATGAACCGCTGCGGCCTGAACCTCCGAGGACGGACGCACTGGCACGGCCTCGACGTCGTCTGGTACGCGATCGACCGAACCTAGTAACAGTCTGCCACTAAGTCACGGGACGCTCGGCCAACCGAAACTCGCCTGCAAAACGCGGCCGTCTGCGCCTCTGAAACACCAAGTAACAGACTGTCACTTGGGGTGGTCAGGCGTCTCGGATTGCGGCGAGCGCGGCGTCGTGGAGGGCGACGCGGTAGCGCCAGAAGGCATGGCCGGTGGCAAGCAGCCGCTCGCGCAACGGCCCGGCCAGCTCCTCGAGGGTGCCCCAGCGCGCCTCCGCGATCTCCTCGGTGTCTCGCGGGGCGATCTCCTCGTCGTCCGTCTGCGCGAGAAAAACGTGGGTGCGCCAGTCCAGCGCCCGCTCGTAGACGAAGCGGGCCCGCGCCTCGACGAGGTAGCGGTCGAGGACCACGTCGAGGCCGGTCTCCTCGAACGCCTCGCGCCGGACCGCCTCGACGAAGTCCTCGCCGGATTTCACCCCGCCGCCCGGCGGGCGCCACACGTCGGGCGGGAACATGGGCTTCCGGATCAGCGCAAGCCGCGGGCCGTTCAGGATGAAGAGCGTCACGTCGTGTGTCCGCCGCGGGTCGTACGTCGCGATGCCGTACTCGCGTGCGCTGATGTCGCCCGACCACTCGAGCACCGCCGGCTGGCCGTACCGGGCGCGGATCGGCGCGAGGACCTCCTCGGTGAGGTGCATCAGACGAGCCGGCCGAGGAGCCCGGCGAGCGCCTCCGGCCCGCCGACGACCACGTCGGCTGCGATTCCCAGCTCGCTCGGGCCCTCGTCGGACACGACCGCAACCCGCACCGCGAGGTCGAGCCCGTCCAGCCCGCGGAAGGCGTCGAGGTCGGTGGAGTCGTCGCCCGCGTACAGCGCTCGCCGGAGCGCGCGCTCGTCGAGGAGCATCCTGATCGCAGTGCCCTTGTCCGCGTCCAGAGGCGGGCGCACCTCCAGCACCTTCCGCCCCCAGCGCGGTCGCAGCCCGGCGGCCGCGGCGCCGTCTGCGACCCTCCGCAGCTCGGTGACCGCCGCCTGCTCGTCGTCGGCCGTGCGGAAGTGGAAGGAGACGGAGAGCCGCTTGCGCTCGGCCGGCCATGCGACCGAGTCCGCGAACTCGGCGACGGCAGGCGCCCACTCCTTTGCGCGCGGGTCGAGCTCGAGGCCGTGCTCGCCGACGCAGACGACGCCCTCGACGCCGACGATCTCGGCGGCCTCGTCGCCCGGCCGCCCGCTGATACAAGCAACGAGGGCGTAGCGCGGAACGAGCTGCTCGAGCAGGCCGCGCGTCTGCTCGGGGACGACAGCGTCCTCGGGCCGAGGGGCGATCGGCGCGAGCGTTCCGTCGACGTCGAACACGAGCGCCGTCTCACTCGGCCGTTCCGCGACCCGCTGCAGTAGCCGCTCCGTATCCACCTTCCCCTGGACAATACGTACGTGCTCCTGGTCCTGATCGGAATCCTCGCCGGCTTCTTCAGCGCGCTCTTCGGCGTCGGCGGCGGGATCGTCGTCGTGCCCCTGCTCCTCCTGCTCGGTCACTGGCAGCAGCGTCCGGCGATGGCGACCTCCCTGGCTGCGATCGGGATCATCGCGCTCGCCGGCACGATTTCGTACGCCTTTCACGGCGAGCTCAAGCCCGGCGCGGCCGTGATCGTCGGGGTCCCGGGCGCCCTCGGCGCGATCGCGGGAACGGCGCTCCAGCAGCGGCTCGCGAACCGGACCCTTTCGCTCCTCTTCGCGTTGCTCCTCGTCGGGGTCGGCGTGAAGCTGCTCGTCTGATGTGGTCGATCGTCCTCGTCGTCGCGGTCGGGCTCCTCGCCGGCGTGCTCGCGGGTCTGTTCGGCGTCGGCGGCGGGATCCTCTTCGTCCCGACGCTGACGCTCGGGCTCGGGCTGACGCAGTTGCATGCAGAGGCAACATCTCTGCTCGCGATCATCCCGACCGTGATCGCGGGCACGTGGCGCCAGCAGCGCTACGGCAACGTCCGCTGGCGTCCGGCCGTCGTCATCGGGCTCGCCGCGATCGGCGGTGTCGAGGCAGGGGTGATCGTCGCCGAGTCGGTGCCGGAACACGTCCTCCGCCGCCTCTTCGGCGTGCTGATGCTCGTCGTCGCCGCGCAGGTCGCGTGGCGGGTGCGCAAGCGCTAGCCTGCGGTCGTGTCCGATATCGAGGACGTGTGGATCCCGCTCGTCGACGAGCCGATCGGGAGCATCGTCGCCCAGGTCGAGGAGGACCAGCCGGACATCCGCGCGCTCGTCGACTCCCCGCGCCGCCTGTTGGCGTTCAGGACGTTCGCGTACATCGGGGTCGGCCTCCTGCTCGGGCAGCTGCTCGTCGACAACGACCTGCAGCCCTACGACGGGAGCGAGACCTGGGTCGAGCAGCTGATGCGCGACCCGGCGCACCACGCCCGCGTCGTCGCCGAGGTGCGGCGGGTCGCCGAGGAGGTCGCCGCCGACCCGCGTTACGGGGGCGAGGAGAACCTCGCGCCGGACGACGCGACGCGGGAGCGCTTCCGCGAGTTCGCGCGTAAGCAGCTCGACGGCTAGCGCAGGGCGGCGACGAAGTTCGCGACGACGAAGGCGCCCGCTGCCGCCAGCACGATGGTGCCTCCCGGCGCGAGGTCGGCGTAGTAGGAGGCCGTCAGCCCCACCACGACGGAGGCGAGTCCGATTCCGATCGCGATCACGATCGTCGAGCGCACCGACCATGCCACTCGGCCCGCCGCGATCACCGGCAGGACCATCAGCGCCGCGATCAGCAGGATGCCGACGATGCGCATCGACGCCGCGATCGTGACGCCGGTGAGCGCCGCGAGGACGACGTTGACGAATCCGACCGGGATGCCGCCGACCCGTGCTCCCTCCTCGTCGAGTGAGACGGCGACGAGCGTGCGGTAGAGCACACCGACCACCACGAGCCCGACGGCGCCGAGGACGCCGACCAGGATCAGGTCGCCGCGCGTCACCGTGAGGATCGAGCCGAAGAGGAACGTGAACAGGTTCGCGTTCAACGCCCCGGCGGCCGAGACGAGGACGACGCCGAGCGCGATCCCCGTGTAGAAGAGCAGGGCGAGCGCCTGATCGCCCGCGGTGCGCCTGCGGGCGCGGAGCCACTCCACGCCGATGGCGCCGACGACCGCGGCCGCGACGCCGGTCGCGACCGGCGAGATCCCGATCAGGTAGCCGGCGGCGACGCCGGCGAAGGCGACATGGCCGATGCCGTCCCCGATCAGGCTCATCCGCCGCTGGACGAGGAAGAAGCCGACGGTGGGTGCGAGCACGCCGACGATCGCGCCGGCGGCGAAGGCGAGCCGCATGAAGTCGGCGTCAAGAATGGACATGCGAGGGGTCGTGCCAGGTGGCCGGGAGCGCGCCGGGGATCCCGTCGAAGACGATCGTCCCGCGCACGAGCACGAGCCGCTCGACGTAGCGCTCGACGGCGCCGAACTCGTGCGAGACGAGGAGGACTGTGGCGCCGAGCTCGCGGTGCAGCTCGTCGAGAAGGGCCGCGAGCGCCTCCTGGGCGTCAACGTCGACCCCGGCCGTCGGCTCGTCGAGCACGAGCAGCTCCGGTTCGCCCGCGAGCGCCTTCGCGATCAGCGCCCGCTGTTGCTGCCCGCCCGACAGCGAGGCGAGCGGGCGGCCGGCGAGCCCGTCGAGTCCGACGCGCTCGATCGCCGCCTCCACCCTCGCCCGGTCGTCGCGGCCGAACCGGCCGGCGACGCCGACGCGCGGCACCCGGCCGGCCGACACGACCTCGCGCACCGTCACCGGCGACTCGATCCCGAGCTGCGCGCGTTGCGCGAGGTAGCCGATGCGCGCGCGGCCGGTCGCGTGCACCGCTGGCTCCCCGAACAGCTCGGCGCGCCCCGTCTGCGGCCGCGAGAGGCCGAGCGCGATCCGCAGCAGCGTCGTCTTGCCGCCGCCGTTCGGCCCGGCGATCGCGACGAACTCGCCCTGCTCGATCGCGAGGTCGACGTCGCGGAGGACGGGCGGGCCGCCGGGATACGCGAACCCGACGTCCTCGAGGTCGATCGTCAGCGGCATCCGAGCGCAACGCTCAGCGCCTGCAGATTGCGACGCATCGCCGTGAAGTAGTCGTCGCCCTGCTTCTGCTCGTCGGGCGTCAGGCCCTCGATCGGGTCGAGCACCGCCGTCTTCGCACCCGTCTCGCGCGCGACGGTTTGCGCGAGCCGCGGCGAGACGAGCGTCTCGAAGAAGACCGTGGTCGCGCCGGTCGACCGAACCGCGTCGACCACCCGCCCGAGCCGCTGGGGCGTGGGCTCCGCCTCGGGGCTGATCCCCGTGATCGCGACCTGCTTCAGGCCGTAGCGCTCGCCGAGGTACCCGAACGCCTCGTGGCTCGTGACGATTTCGTGTCTCGTGCAGTCGCGCAGCCCGCGCCGGTAGTCGCGGTCCAGGGCGCGCAGGCGGCCGAGCAGCGGCCGTGCAGCCCCCGAGCGGTGGAGGGCGGCGGCGATGCGCTCGACCAGCACGGCGTAGCGCACGGGGTCGAGCCAGACGTGCGGATCGGAGTCGTGGACGCCGAGATCGGGGGTGTCGAGCAGCCGGACGACGCGCTTCCCGTGTCCGGCCGCCGACTCGACCTGCGGCTGGAAGCCCCGCCCGAGGAGCAGGACGAGCTCGGCCGAATGCAGCTTCGAGACGTCGCTCGGCTTCAGCTCGAGGTCGTGCGGCTCGACTCCCGCCGGTGTCAGGTTGACGATCTCGGTGCCCGGCGGTGCGAGCTGCTGGGCGGCGTAGGCGACCGGATAGAAGGCGGCGACGACCTCCTCGTGGTGCTTCGTGCTGCCGCCGCAGCCGGCGACCAAGGCCGCTGTACAGGCTGAAATGAGAATGAGTCTCAGTCTCATCTCAGGTATCGTACGGAACGTGACCTCGGCACCGCAACCCGAGCCCGCAGAGCTCCTCCGGCGTCACGGCGTCCGCCCGACGCGCCAGCGGCTCGCGGTCCTGGCCGTCCTCGCCGACGAGCAGAACGACGCGACCGCGCAGGAGATCCACGCGGCCCTCGCCGCCAAGGGCGAGCGGGTCGGTCTCGCGACGGTCTACCGGACGCTCTCGACACTCAGCGCGTGCGGCGCGGTCGATGCGCTCAGCCACCATCCCGGCGAGGCCTGCTACCGCCTCTGCAGCGAAGGACATCACCATCACCTCGTCTGCGAGCGCTGCCACCTCGTCATCGAGATCTCCGACTGCGACCTCGACTCCTGGATCGGGGAGCGGGCGCGTCGGCACGGCTTCACGGTCAGCGGGCACTCGGTCGAGGCGACCGGCGTCTGCGCAGCTTGCAGCACGGTCGGTTAGTGCGGCCATAATGCAGGGGTGACGGCGCGTTGGTCAGTCGCCTTCGCCTGCGTCGGGCTGCTGTTCGGAGCAGGCGCGAGCGCCGCTCCTCCCCTGGCGACGGTCCCTCCCACCTCCGCCGACGGCTACGCCGTCGCGGTGATCGGGCCCGACGGAAGCGGTCTCGGCGGCTCGGGCGGCGGCTCCTTCGCCTATCCCGCCGACGGCTCGATCGTCTCGGTCGGGTCGAGCCTCGTCAGCACCAACGCCGATCCTGCGGCGGGAACCGCATACGCCCGGACCGAGGTGAGCGACGTGTCGCTCTTCGGCGGCGAGATCACGGTGTCGTCGTTGCGGGCGGCGGTGACGGCTTCGGGCACCTCGGCCGACCTCTCCGAGTCCGGGATCACCAACCTGATCGTGCTCGGACAGTCGATCTCCGAGCCGAGCCCGGACCTCTCGCTCGCCCTCGCCGACTGGGGGAGCCTGAGCGTTCTGCGCGAGAGCACGAGCCAGAGCTCGGGCTACCTGCCTGCATGGCACGGCTCGGTGACGGCGCTCGCCGTCCACCTCGACGCCGACCACCTCGGCTTTCCTCGCGGCTCGACGATCCTGATCGGCTTCGCCGAGGCGTCGGGGCACAGCGCCGAGCCGCCCGCGACGACGTCGACGAGCTCACCGGGCACCTCGACGTCCTCGTCCTCCTCCTCCGCGCAACCGAAGGCGCATTCGAAGTCGAAGGCGCGCCCGCGGACGGCGACGACGCCGCTGCCGGGGGCGGAGCTCGGCCCGTCTGCCCCCGGGGCTGCTCCGACCACCGAAGGCCAGACGAAGCGGCGGAGCGGCCTGCCCGTGCGCACCTCGATCCCCGACGTCACGCCGAAGCTGACCGCGGGCCGGTACGTCTTCCCCGTCTACGGCCCGTCGGCCTACGGCGACACGTTCGGGGCGCCGCGCGGCGACGTCTCGGGCGGCTGGCACCACGGGGACGACATCTTCGCGCCGCTCGGGGCGCCCGTCCTCGCCGTCGCCGACGGAACGGTCTTCTCGGTCGGCTGGAACGACGTCGGCGGCTGGCGGCTCTGGCTCCGCGACACGCAGGGGAACGAGTTCTACTACGCCCACCTCTCGGCGTACACCGCGCTCGCGGTCAACGGCCGGCACGTCCACGCGGGCGACGTGCTCGGCTTCGTCGGCAACACCGGCGACGCCGCGACGACGCCGTTCCACCTCCACTTCGAGGTCCACCCGGTCTCGCTGCTCTTCCTCGGCTACGACGGCGCGGTCAACCCGACGCAGTACCTCGACGCCTGGAAACGGCTGGAGGACGTCAAGATCCGCGGCGCGGTGCCGTTCGCGCTGCTCCCCGCGGGTGCGGTCTCGAACGCGCCGACGCCGGGCGCGATCCTGCTCTCCTCGAGCGACATCTCGACGGCGAACGGCCTCGATCCGGGCTCGCTCCGGCGCGCAATGAGCACCACACATCTGATCGAGGAGGCGCCGAAGCCGACGGTCGGCGAGCTGCCGGTGCCGCTGCCGGTGCTCGACCGGGCGTAGGGCCTACGTTTCAGACACTAGTTGTGCACACCACACTGCCCTCCGCGGGGCAGTGTCTGACGCTGCTGTTGCGCTAGGTCGCGGAGCCGTTTCCGGAGGAGGACGGGTCGCTGTCGAAGCCGAACTCGTCTCCGCCGGACAGGCGGTTCTTGACCCAGCGGCGCAGCTTCGGGCCGGTCACCGGGTTGTAGAGCAGACCGACGGTCACGCCGAGGAGCAGCAGGAAGGTGCGCCCGCCGTGGCTCTGCCGGCGACCCTGGAGGCGGTTCGCCGCCTGGCGGAGCTCCCCGATCGCGGTCCGGAGGTTGTCCTGAACCTCGTCGTCCCTCGCGACGCGCGTGGCGAACTCGGTCACGCCCCGTGGCCCGACCAGCTCTTCGTAGACGTCCCGCGCGGCTGCGTAGGCCTGCTTCACGTGGTCGCGCAGCTCCTCGTCGCGAATCGCACGCTCGACGTACGGGCGCGCGTTGTTCGCCATTCCTGCGACTCTGTCCTTTGTCTTCGGCATGCTCCGCTCGTCCTTTCGCTCGATCGCATCGCGAGTGTACCCCTCGTCACCAGCTCGGAAACGATGGTCGGTCGCCGTTTTCCTCCTCGCCGCTCTGCTCGCGGGCTGCGGCGGAGGAGGCGGCAGCGGCAGCAGCGGAACGACCGAGGCCGAGGGCCAGCGCGTCGTCGGCCCCGGATTCACGTTCTCGGCGCCGACGTCGTGGCACGTCTCGCGCCAGCCGCGCGCCGTCACGGTCAAGCCCGGCGGAGACGAGCCGACGCTCGCGTCCGTGACGACGTTGACGCTCCGCGGCAAGTACAGGCCCGCGCTCTTCGCGAAGGTGTCGAAGGAGCTCGATGCCGTCACCGACACCCTCTCCGGCAAGCTGAAGGGGAAGGTGATCGCGCGCCGGAACGTCGTCACCTCGGGGATCCGCGCGCGGCAGTACGACCTCGCCTACGAGAAGGGCGGAACCGGCCTCGTCGACCGGATCACCTTCGTCCTGCGCGGGACGGACGAGTACTACCTTCTCTGCCGGTGGCGCGCGGACGCCGGCCAGCCCGATGCCTGCGGCCTGCTGCTGAGGACGTTCGCGACGCGCTGAGCCCGCCTACCGCGCGGCGCGCGCGGCCTGCCGCTCGACAGCCGGCCGCGGCCGCCGCGCGGACGCGCCTCCGTCGAGTGCTGCGTCCAGCACCTCGCCGACGTTGTCGGCCAGCACGAACTCGAGCTCGTCGCGGGTCTCCTGCGGAAGCTCGGAGAGATCGGCCTCGTTCTCCCGTGGGAGGATCACCTTCTTCAGCCCGGCGCGCTGCGCCGCGAGCGCCTTCTCGCGGACTCCGCCGATCTGCAGTACCTGGCCGGTGAGCGTTACCTCGCCCGTCATGCCCACGTCCGCCGAGACGGTGCGTCCGCTCACGAGCGAGACGATGGCGGTCGCCATCGCGACACCGGCCGACGGCCCGTCCTTCGGCACCGCGCCGGCGGGGACGTGGATGTGCACGTCGTGCTCGTCGAACCAGGCGGGCGCGATTCCGAGCTCCTCGGAGTGGCTGCGCACCCAGGAGAGCGCGGCCTTTGCGGACTCCTGCATCACCTCGCCGAGCTGACCGGTGATCTGCAGCTTCCCCTTGCCGGGATATGCCGTCGCCTCGATGAAGAGGACGTCCCCTCCGACCTGCGTGACCGCGAGACCGGTGGCGACTCCGGGGTCCGACGTGCGCTTGCGCACGTCGCCGGCGAAGCGGCGCGGCCCGAGCGAGTCGCGCACGGCCGGCTCGTCGATCACGACCCGCTCGGTCTCGCCGCGCGCGATCCGGGTGGCCGCCTTGCGGAGCAGGTCGCCGATCCGGCGCTCCAGGTTGCGCAGCCCGGCCTCACGGGTGTACTCGCGGATCACGAGCCGGATGACGTCGTCGCCGAGCTCGACCTGGCCCTCCCGCAGCCCGTTCGCCTCCATCTGCTTCGGGACGAGGTAGCGCTTCGCGATCTCGACCTTCTCGTCCTCGGTGTAGCCCGAGATCTGGATCACGTCCATCCGGTCGAGCAGCGGGCCGGGGATCGACTCCAGCTGGTTGGCGGTGCAGATGAACAGCACCTTCGAGAGGTCGAAGGGCAGGTCGAGGTAGTGGTCGCGGAAGGTCGAGTTCTGCTCCGGGTCGAGCACCTCGAGCATCGCGCTCGACGGGTCGCCGCGCCAATCCGCGCCCATCTTGTCGATCTCGTCGATCAAGAAGACCGGATTCTTCGACTCCGCGTCGCGGAGCGCGCGGATGATCGTCCCCGGCATCGCGCCGATGTACGTCCGCCGGTGTCCGCGGATCTCGGCCTCGTCGCGCACGCCGCCGACCGAGATCCGCACGAACCTGCGGCCGAGCGTACGGGCGATCGACTGGCCGAGAGACGTCTTGCCGACGCCGGGCGGCCCGACGAAGCAGAGGATCGGCCCGGCGACGTCGCCCTTCAGCTTCGAGACGGCCAGGTACTCGATGATCCGGTCCTTGACCTTCTCGAGGTCGAAGTGGTCCTGGTCGAGGATCCGTCGTGCGTCGTCGAGGTCGAGGTGGTCCTCGGTCGTCGTCGTCCAGGGCACGGTCAGGATCCAGTCGAGGTAGGTGCGGATGACGCCGTACTCCGCCGCCGCCGGCGGCAGCTTCTCCAGGCGAGAGAGCTCGCGCTCCGCCGCCTTGCGGACCTCCTCCGGCAGCTCGAGCTCCTCGAGCCGCGAGCGCAGCTCGTTCACCTCGGCCTGCTCCGCGTCGGCTTCGCCCAGCTCCTCCTGGATCGCCTTCAGCTGCTGGCGCAGGAAGTACTCGCGCTGCCCCTTCTCCATCTCCGACTGGACCTGCGACTGGATCTTCGACCCGAGCTCGATCACCTCCAGCTCTCGGCCGAGGATCACGGAGATCGCGCGGAGACGCTCCTCGACGTTCGCGGTCTCGAGCAGCGACTGCTTCTCCTCCGTCTTCAGGCGCATCGTCGAGGCGACGAGGTGCGAGAGCGCGCTCGGGTCGTCGACGTTCGCCGCGGCGATCTGCAGCTCTTCCGGCAGGTACGGGACCGCCGCGATGATCCGCGCGAACAGGTTCTGGACGTTCCGCGTCAGCGCCTCGAGCTCCTTCGACTCCTCGATCTCGTCCGGCACCTCGGCGAACTCGCCGACGAGGTAGGGGTCGTCGCCGACGCGGCTCTCCAGCCTGATCCGGCGCACGCCCTGGACGAGGATCCGCAGCGTCCCGTCCGGGACCCGGATCAGCTTGTGGACGATCGCGGCCGTGCCGACCTCGTAGAGGTCGTCCCAGCCGGAAACTTCCGGCTCGTCGTTTCGCACCGTGACGAGCGCGAGCATCCGGTCGCCGGAGACGACGTCGTCGACGAGCTTGATCGAGCGCTCCTGCCCGATCGCCAGCGGCGTCATCGACTGCGGGAAGACGACCGTCTCCTTGAGCGGCAGAACGGGCAGCGTCGAGGGCACCTCGACGTCGCCGTCGTCGAGCGTGATGTCCGCGGCGGGGTCGCTCACCGGACGTCTTTCCCGAGCGCGATCGTGATCCGGCCGGTGCGCGGCTTCCGGGCGAGCGGCATGACCACCGTGAGCAGTCCGCGCTCGTACGTCGCCTCCGCGCCGGAGGGGTCGACGTCCTCGGCAAGGACGACACGGCGCTGGAAGGGGCCGTACTCGATCTCCATCTGGCGGTAGGAGACCCGGCGCTCGGGCTCGGGCCGGCGGCGGACGCCCGAGACCAACACCGTCCGCTCGGTCACCTCGATCGAGACCTGCTCGGGGTCGATGCCGGCCAGATCGAGGACGAGCGTGACCGCGGGAGGCTCCTCGGTCCGGAAGCAGTCGACGGGTGGCCGGAACCCCCGGCGCAGGCCGGCGAACCCGGGCACCTGCCAGAGCTCGGCGAAGAGCTCCTCGAGCTCGTCCTGGATGCGATCGACGTCCCGCCGCTTCTCCACTGCGGGTTCTAGGGTACCCGGGGACAGTTGCCTGACACGTTCGCTCCCGGCTCTGACGCCGCGCCCAGCAACTTCGTAGGAGCGTGCGCGAAGTGGGCGATCCGCTACCGCTGGCCGGTCGCGCTCGTCTGGCTCGCGGTCCTGCTCGTCGGCGGCTGGGCGTCGGGCCGCCTCTCCAGCCTCCAGTCGAACGTCTTCACCGTTCCGGGGACCGACTCCGAGCACGTGCGAGGTGTCCTCGAGCGGCACTTCGGCGATCGCAGCGACGGCGCCTTCACGGTCGTCTTCCGCGTCCCGAGCTCGGCCGACCCCGCCACCGTCGCGCGGCTGCAGGCCGTGGTCGACCGCGCGGCCCGCGCCGTTCCGACCGGGCAGGGCGCTTCGCTCGTGCCCGCCGGGCCGCACGTCCTCTACGGCAACGTGATCTCGACGCTCAATCTCGCGCGCGCGAAGGGGTACGCAGACGACCTGATGGCGGCGGTCGGTCGGCCGCGCGGGGTGCAGGCGTACGTCACCGGGGCGCCGGCGATCCAGCACGACCTCGACCCGATCTTCAGCCGGGACCTCCGTCGGGGTGAGGCGATCGCGCTGCCGATCGCGCTCGCAGTCCTCTTCGCGGTGTTCGGCCTGTCCCTCGCGGTCACGATCCCGCTCCTGTTCGCCGCCTGCACGGTGTTCGGGACGCTCGGGATCGTCTACATCGCCGCGCACTACATGACCACCCCGACCTACGTCACGAACCTCGTCTTCCTGATCGGGATCGGGATCGCGATCGACTACTCGCTCCTGATCGTCTACCGGTTCCGCGAGGAGCTGACGCACGGGCTCGACGTGGAGGCGGCGGTTCTGCGGACGATGGAGACCGCCGGCCGCGCCGTGATCGTCTCCGGCGCCACGGTCGCGATCGGGCTCGCGCTGCTGCTGTTCATGCCGCTGCCGTTCGTGCGCGCGATGGGTGTTGGCGGGTTTCTGATCCCGATCGTCTCGATCCTCGCCGCGGCGACGCTCCAGCCCGCGCTGCTCGCGATCTACGGCCGCCGCGGGACGCACCGCGTCGCCGTCGCCGCCTTCGTTCGCCGCCGCCTCCACGTCCCTGTGCGCGGCTCGGCCGAGAGCGACGACGTCGAGCACCGGTTCTGGGCGCGCCTCGCCAGCTCGATCATGCGACGCAAGTGGCTCTACGCGCTCGGGGTTGGGACGCTGCTCGTGGTCGCGACGATCCCGGTCGCGTGGCTGCAGCTGACTCCCGGCGCGACCGCCGGGATCCCGGAGTCGCCGCCGTCGGTACAGGGGCTTCGGGTGCTCGAGGGCGCGGTCGGCCCCGGCGCGATCGCGCCGGCGCAGGTGCTCGTCGACAGCGGGCGGCCCGGCGGTGCGCGCTCGGTGCCGGTCGAGGCGGCCCTCGGGCGGCTGGTGGCGGAACTCGGGCGAGACGCCGAGGTCGCGGCCGCGTACCACGCGGACACCGGCCGGTTCGTCGACGCGACCGACCGCTACGTGCAGGTGATCGTCGCCACCCGCCACGAGTACGGCTCCGAGGAGGCGCAGAGCTTCGCGCGGCGGCTGCGCAGCTCGCTGATCCCGGCCGCGGGTTTCCCGGCCGGCGTCGACGTGCGCGCCGGCGGCGGGCCGCCGCAGGGCGTCGACTTCCTCGACCGCGCGTACGGCGCGTTCCCGTGGCTGGTGCTCGGCGTGCTCGCTCTCACCTACCTCCTGCTGATGCGCGCGTTCCGGTCGATCCTCCTTCCGCTGAAGGCGGTGATCCTCAACCTGCTCTCCGTCGCAGCCGCCTACGGGGCGCTCGTCGTCGTCTTCCGCTTCGGCGTCGGCGAGGACACGTTCGGCCTCTACCGCTTCCCGCAGGTCGAGGGCTGGATCCCGATCTTCCTCTTCGCGATGATCTTCGGCCTCTCGATGGACTACGAGGTCTTCCTCGTCAGCCGCATGCGGGAGGCGTGGGACGAGACGCACGACAACGGCCGCTCGGTCGCGATCGGGCTCGAGCGGACCGGCCGCATCGTCACGGCGGCGGCGATCATCATGGTCGCCGCCTTCTCCGGCTTCATGGCGGGGAGCATCGTCGGGCTGCAGGAGTTCGGCTGCGGGCTCGCCGTTGCGATCCTGCTCGACGCGACGCTCGTCCGCGGCGTCCTCGTGCCGGCGCTGATGGCGATCATGGGACGCTACAACTGGTGGCTGCCTGCCCCGCTCGCCCGTCTCGTCCGTGTCCCGCCCTCACCGCTTCGCGTGAGCTGATCTCGAGGCGTGGTACAAGTTCCGCCGTGGCCGCCACGGCCGGTCTGATCCTTCCCGACGGCAGCGAGCGCGAGCTTGCGCCCGAGTTCACTATCGGCCGCGCCGAGGAGAACGACCTGACGATCGAGAAGCCCACCGTCAGCCGGCACCACGCGGTCGTGACCGAGGAAGGCGAGCGGTGGTTTCTCGAGGACCGCGGCAGCTTCAACGGGACGTTCCTGAACGGCTCGCGGATCCAGGCGGGGGCGAAGGTGCCGCTGCGCCACGGCGACCGGATCGGCCTCGGGGCGGAGAGCGTGGTCTTCTCGGCGCCCGACTCGCTCGTCGACCCGGAGGTGACGACCGCGCTGCAGACGGGCCCGCCCGCGCTGACGCGGCCGCTGTCGCCGTTCCAGCGCCAGGTCGTCGAGGCGCTCTGCTCCGGCTGGCTGGCCGGCGGGTCGCTCGATGACCTGCCGACGAACGAGGAGATCGCCGCCCGCCTCGGCACGCCGGGTGCGACGGAGACGGTGAAGGCCGCGCTCCGCCGCGCATACGCCAAGGCGGGGCTGACGGAGGGCTCTCCATACGCAAAGCGGCGGGCTCTCTGCAAGATCGCCCGCCAGCGCGGATGGGTCTGAAAGGGCCATGTCAGGGGTCTGACCCCGGACATGACGATTTTGGGCAGAAGGGCCGCCGTTGCGCGTGAATCGTCACGCTTTCGGCGTGGTCTGGGCACAGCTGGGGTCAGACCCCTGTCAGGTCCGTTTTGGGCGTCAGTAGCATCGCGGCCGTGAAAGGAGTCGTCCTCGCCGGCGGGACCGGGTCCCGGCTCGACCCACTGACCCGGATCACGAACAAGCATCTGCTGCCGATCTACGACCGGCCGATGGTCAGCTACTCGATCGAGGCCCTCGTCCGCGCCGGGCTGACCGAGTTGATGCTCGTCACCGGCGGGACGCACGCGGGCGAGTTCTTCCGGCTGCTCGGGAACGGACACGACCACGGGATCGCTCTGCTGACCTACGCGTACCAGGAGAAGCCGGGCGGGATCGCGGAGGCGCTCGGTCTCGCGCAGCAGTTCGTCGACGGCGACCGGGTGTGCGTGATGCTCGCCGACAACGTCCTCGAGCGCACCTTCGAGCCCTCCGCCGACGCGTTCGCGAGGCAGGAGAACGGTGCGCGCATCCTGCTCGCGCGCGAGTCGGACCCGGAGCACCTCCGCCACCTCGGCGTCCCCGAGCTGGGCGGCGACGGTCGAATTACGCGCATCGTCGAGAAGCCGGACGACCCGCCGAGCGAGTACGCCGTGACGGGCGTCTACTTCTACGACGAATCCGTCTGGGAGATCCTGCCGTCCCTGAAGCCGTCCGGCCGGGGCGAGCTCGAGATCACGGACGTGAACAACTGGTACGTCGAGCAGGGCGCGATGGAGTACGACGTGCTCGAGGGCTTCTGGGGCGACGCCGGCGAGTCGATCGACGCCTACTACGCCGTCAACGACCACGTCCGCGCGCACGGCGCGAACCACGGATGATCGACGGCGTGCAGCTGTTTCCCCTCGACGTGCACGGCGACGCGCGTGGCTGGCTGTACGAGCTCCGCCGCGACAGCGCCCTCCCCGCCCCGACGCGCCAGACGAACATCTCCTTCTCGCGTGCGGGAGTGATCCGCGGGCTCCACTACCACGAGCGCGGCCAGTCCGACCTGTTTGCCTGCCTCTCCGGCACGGCGCGCGTGGTGGTGCTCGACCGCGCGACCGGCGACACGATGTGCCTCGACATCGGCGACGACAACCCCGTCGCCGTCTGGATCCCCGGCCACCTCGCGCACGGCTACGAGGCGCTCACCGACGTCCTCTTCTGTTACCACGTGACCGAGGAGTACGACCCCGCCGACCCGGACGAACACGGGATCCCCTGGAACGACCCGCGCGTCGTCGAC
>JBKPRD010000248.1:0-11055 GCA_046734415.1 Actinomycetota bacterium
CCGCTCCGGGTCGTCCACATCCCTGGGCACACGCCCGGGCACCTGGCCTTCCATTCGGAGGAGCGCGGCGTGCTTGTGGTCGGTGACGCCGTCGCCACCTGGCCGCGGTTCGATGCCGGTTGGCCCGGCTTCAACCTCAACGAGGGCCAGTATCGGACCTCGCTGCGGCGCCTGGCGCAGATCGAGGCCGAGGTGATCGCGGTCGGCCACGGCGAGCCGCTCAGGGAGCGCGCAGCCGAGCGTATCCATGCCCTGGTTGAAGGTTTCCCCTAGCCGACCCGGGCCCAGGGCCCGAATACGTTTCGCACCCCCCTGAGCGCCGGCGCCAGACTCGGATAATGGCGCAGTAGCACGCTCACCATGCTGGAGTCGTTGATCCAGTCGAGGCCGGCTTGCGTGTACATCTCCGCCGTGTAGTCACGCGTGAAGAAGCGGTCGCTCTTCAACCTGCGCGAGGCCATCAGGATGAAGACGCGAAACGCCGTGTCGCTGAACCCGAAGCCCCTCGGCTTGGGCTCCGCGTAGAGCCCGATCATCAGGTCCACGCGTTCAATCTCGCCGTCATAGGCGTGCCGAATCGCTTCGGCCTCATCCGGGTCGTTCGTCAGCTCCGCGAATGACTTGGCGGGTTTCAGTCGAAAGCGCCGGCGGAACTCGTTGTAGCGCGGCACCCCGCGCTCGCGGATCCGCAGGATGTCCGTCGCGGCGAGGTCCAGGCGGGTGCCATCGGGGCGGTCCAGGTGCTGGAGGAAGCGCGGGTAGTTGTGCAGCGAGATGGCGCCGGGGTGAGCGATTCCGAAGGAGTAAAGCGCGTTCGCGACGCCGATCTCCTCGAGCCGCTCGCGGGCGTGTAGCGCCCCCAGCTCAGGGAATGGCCGCTCCTCGATCAGCCCGTCTCCTGCAACCGAGCGAAATGAGAACTCGTCCGGGAGCAGGGGGTGCATCCGGTAGACGGCAACGAACTCCTCGGTCAGTGAGTAGGGGACGCCGTGGTGGTCGGTCTTGGAGCCGGGGATCCCGCTCAGCAGCTCGCCCGAGCCGAGGTGGCCGAGCCGCCGGCGGAGGCGTTCGCCGATGAGTCCGGACCAGGTGACGCGCATCGCGTACCTCGTGGTGGGATGGGCGATGATCGCCGGAGTCCACTCGGTGGTGTGGATCTTTGCCATCAGGGCCGCGTTGATCAGGCGCGCCTTGGCGTAGAGGCGATCGTCGGACCAACTGGGGAACTCGCCGCGCAGTCGGTCGCAGATGGCGTTGTGCTCGAGCGTGAAGAGGGTGTGGAGCAGAGCCAGCCCGACCCAGAAGTTCCCGGCCACACCGCTTAGGTCGGCGAGCGCCTCGAGGTCCCGCGGGGGCAGGCCGTCGGAGCCGACTCGCAGCTTCCCATCCTCCCCGGCACGCACGGCCGCTGCGAAGCGCTCGTCGGAGCCATAGATCTGCGAGCCGTCCCACCAGTGGCTATCGGCGGTGTCGAAGGTGTCCGGCGTGCTTGGATCCTGGTCCGAGGTCGGGTCGCGACGCGCGC
Source organism: Actinomycetota bacterium (assembly GCA_046734415.1). Taxonomy (GTDB): domain Bacteria; phylum Actinomycetota; class Thermoleophilia; order Gaiellales; family Gaiellaceae; genus DATBLE01. The sequence continues at coordinate 1,526 of JBKPRD010000248.1, forward strand.
GCGGGATCGCCATCGGTCGTTCGGGCCAGTCGTCGTTCTCCGCCAGCGCCAGCTCCCAGGGAGCCCCCTGTTCGTTCTTGCCGTGGCTGAACCAGTCGTGAACCTCGAACTGGATCCATGCGGCCGCCAGAACATTGAGCGTCGTGGCGGGTAGGAACCGCTCGCGTGTCAGCAGCTCGCGGCTGATCGTCCGCGGATTTGGGTCCAGCAGCGGCCCGGAGGGCTCACGGAACGTGTAGTAGAGCGGCACGTTTCGACCGAAGCGCGTGCCGATGCTGCCCATCAGCGGGCTGCCGAGATCGTTCAGTGTTCCGTCGACGCTACGCCGTGATCGATAGGTGGGGTCTGCGGCCTTCTCGATCAGTTCAGGGCTTGCCGCGGGCAGCCCCGTGTCATAGAGGTTGCGCTGACGCAGCCGATCGCGAACACCAATCAGCGTCAGCAGGCCGAGCGGGCGCGGAAGGCGGTCCCAGCCAAAGCGACGATCAAGCCGATCGGTCAGCGCCATGAGGGCCCGCGAGAGAATCGTGGCGCCCGGTCCCGATCGTTTCGGGCTAGCCTCGCTGGGTCCCGTTCTCAAGGACCGCCGCTTCCTTGGCCGCTTCCGGACTGACGTACCCGCGCACTCGCCAGATGAGGCCATCGGCAAAGGAGAAAAGATGGCCCCAGTCGTGCTCGACGACGATTTCGTCGCGGCCCTTCACGCGCTGGTGAACCGATGCCACCACCTGGTCGCCGACCGGCTCGCATTCCCCAATCTCGATGGAGAACGCATCCCATAATCCGCGGGCCGCCTCCCAGTACTCGACTGCGCCTCGACGCCCGCGATAGGTGGGGCTGAAATCCGGATAGGCGCCCGAGGTGGTGAGCTCGACTTCCGGATGCATCAGGGCGAGGAAGGCGGACAGATCATCCTCATTCACCGCTCGGTAAATGTTCCTGACTAGGTCGACATTCCGGTTGGACACGACCACCGATTCCTCACCCGGCTGCGATCGTACTCTCGTCTACGGCCAAAGGGCTTGGCGCCGCTGCTTCTTAGGCTCCTTGCTTGCGGATCTGATTGAAGGCGATCCACGCTGAGCGCAATGCGACCTTGTACAGCTTGAGCCGGGTGCGAAACGGCAGACTCTTGAAGCTTTCCCTGCCGAGCCCCTGCACCCAGGTGCGTCCGGACTTCCGAGACCACCCGTCGCGCGACGCCTCGGCCCCAGCAAGGGCCACCTCACAGAGTTCCGGCTCGAGCCCCTGCTGAGCCAACCCCGCCTGACTACCGAGCCAACCGATCATGGAGCGGTAGCCGAGGGCAAAATCGTTTTCGCGGAGGCGCTCGTCCAAGAGGCCACCAAAGTGGCCGAGGAACTCCCCGGCGAGCAGGTCGTGGGGCACAGTTGACCCATCGGCGATCTCCGGGAGCAGGAGTGGGGAGACGACTGCCACCGCCACATCGCGCTTCTTCGAAAACCCCGTGGCAGCGTCCAGCGCCCTTCGCAGGGCCTCGTCCAAAGGTGAGTCCGGTGCCGTGGGGAGGTCCTCGCGGAAGTCCTGCGGATCACCAAGGTGTTCACGCTGGTGCGTGATCGTCTCTGTGACGTTTGTGAGCGCCGCCTGTGCGTCATTTCTCTCGCCGCGGATAATCGCCAGCAGCTCGCGTTCCAGAACGCGAACCCACTCAATTCGCGAGTTGGTCTTTTCGACCCGGCGCAGGTCGTCATACAGGCGCTGCTGGCGCACAAGCTTGATCGTCCGCAACCCGGTCCTCGCCCAGGTGGGGTGCGGATGGACGGTCGACCAGGCATCGTCTCTGCTACCCGGCCGCGCCGGGTCGGGCGTGATCAACAGGTGCAGGCGAGCCGCGGCATCGAGTGGGTCATCGGCAGACGCATCGATGTCCTGGGTCAAATCGAGTGCCCGGCCGAGCGGCTCGTTGTCGATCGTGCCCCCGTCGGTGTACCAGAGGTATTTCGACTTCGGAAAGTCCTGGATATTGTTGGCCTCGTACCCAGCCAGGACGGCTGGATCCGAGCGGTCGAGGCCGTACGGAGGGAAGGCCGCCGGGTGGGCGCCCGAGGCGAGCGCCGTATCCACGGGCCCGCTGGATGCCAGGTACCAGCTCAGGTCATGGGATTGCTCGACCGTCCACTCGCCCCAGTCGAGGTACGTGCTGGCGCTGACCGGGGGCCCGGCGATCCTGGCTATGGAGTAGTCGAGGCCGCGCAGGCATCCGAGGGCCAAGTTCACCCGGATGGGCGCGGACTGGGCACGTTCGAGATTTTCCTCCGCGCCCAGCAGGCTCTTCGCTTCCGAGCGGCCACGTTCTTCCGACAGCGGCGAGACGCTTCCGTCGGTGACCTGATCCAGCTGCGGAATTACAACCCAGGCGCGATACATCGCATCGATCGGATCCAGGCCGCGCAAAAGCGTGCGCGCCGCAAGCAGCACTGTGATCGAGCCGGCCGAAGCACCGGCCATGGCGTCGACCCTCAGGGCTCCGGACTTTCTTTCGTTGACCGCCTGGGCGGCGCACAGGAGCGCGGCGAGGGCGCCGCCCTCGTAGGCGCCCAGCGCGATCGCGCCTGAGATCGTCAGGCCGATCCGCACCTCTCCACTGGAGCCACCCACCGGCCCAGGCTAATGCAGCAGTTGCCGCACCGCGCTCGCCGGCAGGCTTCCCGGCCTCGCCGGCGGGAATCTGCTTCAAGTGGCAAGGACTTGCGCTAGGTCCACTAATGGAGGAACCTCGACGGGACTAACGCCAGCACCGAGGAGGTGCGCTATGAAGTATCTGGTGACCGCCAAGCCGGGGCCGATGCCGCCGCCGGTCGAGCTCCTGCGCCAAGCTCAAGAGTGGCTCCAGGCCAAGCGCGACGACGGCTCCTTCGAGGTCGTGTACGGCTACCCGCAGGGAGGTGGCTGCAGTATCGGCGAGAACGATTCCGTCGAGCAGCTCATGGAGCAGCTCTTGGATTATCCGCTCGCGCCGTTTGTCGAGTTCGACATTCAGCCGCTCGTGGAGGTGGACGCGGCGTTCGACCGCATCATCCCGTTCGTCGAGAAGGCGAGCGCCCTGCTCGCCAGCCAGGGCTCGTCGTAGCGACCACCCGGCGTCCCGCGCCGCGATTCCCTATGGCGCGGCGCGGGCCAGCGGTCGGATCACCAGGACCAGCGCCGACGATAAGCGCGCACGACGCGCAGGGGAGAGTTTTCGCGGCCAGCGGCCTTAAGAGAGGGTGCTTCCCGAGGTCGAAGAGCTGGCGACGGTGGTCGTCTGCGAGGACGACGACGCGACGCGCGAGCTCCTCTGCGATCACCTCACCGCCGACCGCTACCGCGCCCTGTCGGCGCCGAGCGCGTCCGACGCGCTGCGGCTCTGCGGCTACAACCAGCCGGACCTGATGCTGCTCGACCTCGGCCTGCCGGACGCTCCCGGGATCGACGTATTGCGGGAGATCCGCGCGGCCGGGGAGCGGTTCGACCCCGATCTGCCGGTGCTTGTCCTGTCCGGCCGCTCAAGCGAGGCCGACCGTTTGCGTGGCTTCGAGGCCGGCGCCGATGACTATCTGCCCAAGCCATTCCACTATCCGGAGCTCCTCGCGCGAGTTGCGGCGGTGCTGCGGCGGCGCTCCGGTGCCCGTCGTGGGCCGATCCGGCTCGGCGATCTGACAGTCGATCCGGCCACCCGGAGGGTCACGGTCGGCGACCGCCGGGTCGAGCTCGCGAACAAGGAGTTCGCTCTCCTGCGGGCGCTGGCGGCCGAGCCACGACGCGTCTTCACCAAGGACGAGCTCCTGCGAGACGTCTGGGGGTTCCGCTCGAAGGGCCGGACCCGCACTCTCGACTCACACGCCAGCCGGCTGCGCCGCAAGCTCGATCCGGAGGGGGCGCGCTACGTCTTCAATTGCTGGGGCGTCGGCTACCGGTTGCTCGACACATGATCACCCCGGCCCACAAGCGAGCGCTCAACCGGGCGCTACACGAGCTCCGCCGCCCTCTGCAGGCGCTGGTCCTGATGGAGGAGATGTCCGGACAGCCGGCCGCCTCGCCGCCGGCCGCCAGCCGGCGCGGGCTGCTGGAGGTTGCCGCGAGCGCTCTTCGCGATCTGGACGGTGTAGTGAATGGGGACGTCAGATCCTCCGAGCGGCGTCGGTTCTCCTGCCGCGAGGTGGTGCTCGCCGCGCTGGAGCGCTGGCGCCCGATGGCGGCCCGGACCGGAGGGATCAGGGTCTATTGGGATGCCGGCCCGGCTCCCGTCGAAGGCGATCCCGCCCAGATGGCGCAGGCCCTCGACAACCTGATCTCCAACGCCCTCGAACACGGCGGGCCGCCGGTGGTGGTGACCGGAGCGCGGGTGGCAGGTCGCATCCGAGTCACGATCGCGAATGGGGCATCGGAGCGCGAGCCCAGGCGCGATCACGATCCGCGCCGCGGTCATGGCACCGAAGTCGTCTCGCAGGTCGCCAGTGCGCATCGCGGGCGCTTCGCCCTCTGTCGCACGGGCAGCGGTTGCGTCGCAGCGCTCGAGTTGCCGCTGGCCGAGCCGGGATACGCGCTGGCGGCGTGAGCCGCCGGACCCGCGCGCTGCTCTTCTTGGTCGCCGCGCTCGTCTGCGCGTTGCTCGCCGCGATCGTGGCCGGCCGCTACCGCTCCCAGGTGGAGGCGCGTTACGGGCCATTGCGGCCCGTGGTGGTCTCCACCGCCGAGCTGCCGGCCGGCCAGCCGATCGGCGTGGAGGATGTCCGCTCCGAGCTGGCGGTGCGGCGCGTCCCGACCAGCTTCGTCCCGCCCGGCGCCCTGGTGCGTCCCGCCGACGCCCTCGGGCGGGCGCCGGGCGCGACGATTCCATCGGGCTCCTACGTGCTCGGGGTGCAGCTCGCCGTGCCGAGATCCAACGCTCCGACGACGCCTGGCGTGGGGCAGGGCCTTCGCCCGGTCCAGGTGGCGGTCGCCGGGGCGGAGGCCCTCACCGTCGGCGACGGCTCGCCGGAGGGCAGCCGCGTCGACGTGGTGGTCTCGCGCCAGGCCGGACTGGGGCGCTCGGCCAGCACGCGAATAGCCGCGACCGATGTGAGGCTGCTGGCGCTGCAGAGCCCGCCCGGGCCCGGCGAGGGTTGGTCGGCAACCCTCGCCGTCACGGAGCAGCAGGCGCTCTCGCTGATCGGCGCGCAGAGCGCCGGGCGTGAGATTCGCCTGCTGCCACGGACCTGATCAGCTGACGGTCGGCTTGCCGAGCCGGTACTTGTTCCCAGAGGGATCCCGGAACTCGGAGTCGAGCCCGTAGGGCTGCTCGGCCGGCGCCTCGGTGAACTCGACGCCGCGCTCCTTGAGCTCCTCGTACTCCGCCTGGACGTCGTCGGCGGTCAGGAACACCGTGCCGGCGACCCCCTTCGACATCAGGTCCTCGACCTGCTTCTTCGTTTCCTCGTCCATCACCGGCGGACCGGGAATCGCCATCAGGGCGAGGGAGAAGTCCTGGCCCGGCGCCCCGACGCTGAGCCAGCGAAAGCCGCCGAGCTCCTCCATCGTGATGTCGGAGCGGACCTCCCAGCCGATCTTCTTGGTCCAGAACTCGAGGGCCTCGTCCTGGTCCTTGACCCAAACGTGTCCATTTGCCACCCGGATCATCTCGTCTCCTTTCGTTGGTACTTCGTGGTCGAGGAGCAAACTACGTCCGGCTCAGCTCTGTGTCTTCTTGAAACGTGCTGTCTGGGGACGGAGATAGGTCCGGAGCACGCAGCTCGGCACCTTGGCGAAGGTCGCAGCCGGCGGCTGGCCGGCTCGGTACTCGGTCGGTGTCTGCCCGTAGGCCCGCTTGAAGCTCGTTGTGAAGGAGCCGATGCTCTGCAGCCCGACCTCGACGCAGACCTCGGCGACGCTCCAGTCGGTCATCCTCAGCAGGGCGGCCGCGCGCTCGAGGCGCCTGGTGAGCAGGTAGTGATGGGGCGACTCGCCGAAGGCGCGCCGGAACTCGCGGCTGAAGTGAGCCTTGGAGAGGCCGGCGGCGCCGGCCATGTCCTCGACGTCCAGCCGCTCGGAGTAGCGGGCGTCAGCCAGGTCCTTGGCGCGCAGCAGGTGACGGGCCGGTGGGTGAATGACCATGGTTTCCATCTGAGACTCCCGCGGTCCGCCTAACTAATCGCGGAGCTGAAGGCGGCCTCGGCGTCTTTGCCGTGAACGGCGAAGACGACTCGCTCGAGGCCGCTGCCGGAGCCGAGATGCCGGCGAACCTCCTCGACCTCGATCCGGGCTGCCTCGTCGAGCGGAAAGCCGCCGACGCCGGTGCCGAAGGCGACCAGTGCCAGGCTCTTGGCGCCGAGCTCGCCGGCTTTGGCCAGGGTGCTCGCGGTGGCGCTGCGGATGATCTCGGCCGACGTGGGACCGCCGAGTTCCATCGTCGCGGCGTGGATCACCCAGCGGCACGGCATCTCGCCCGCTGTCGTCTCGACGGCGTCGCCCAGGTCGATCGGGGAACGCTCGTCGCTCTCGGCCTGCACCGCGGGGCCGCCCGCCCTGGAGATCGCCCCAGCAACCCCGCCGCCGTGGCGCAGCTGTGTGTTGGCGGCGTTGGCGATCGCGTCAACATCGAGCTTGGTGATGTCCGCTTGCTTGACCTCGATCTCAGCCACGTCCGGGACGGAGGCTACCTTCGAGCGAGGGTGCTCCGAAGCGGAGCGAGGAGCAACCCGTTACTGATGGCCGAGATCGACCGCCAGCAGCTGCTCACCGCACTCACCACCGAGCACTTCGGGCTCGCCGGCACCCGCGCCCAGGTGACCGGGGAGAGCTCGGCCCGCGCCGCGCTCTACATCAGCGCGGTCTCCAGCACCCTGGTGGCGCTCGGCTTCATCGGCCAGATCTCGGAGGTCGGCGATGCCTTCAATGTGTTCGCCCTCACCGCGCTGCCGACGCTCTACATCCTCGGGATCTTCACCTTCATCCGCACGGTGGAGAACGGGGTCGAGGATCTGATGATGGGGCGGGCGATCAACCGGATCCGCAACTACTACCTGCAGGTCGCCGGCGAGGAGGCTCGCTATTTCATGCTCTCCGGCCACGACGACGCCATGGGCGTGATGCGAAACATGGGCGTCGGCCTTACGCGCGGCCAGCAGTACTTCACGACCGGCACCATGATCGCCGTCATCAACGGCGTGGTTGGGGGCGCCGCCGTCGCGATCGCGATCGGAGCCTTGAGCAGCGCGCCACTCGGGATCTGCGCCGGCATCGGCGGCGTCGTCGCGATCATCTCCCTCGTCTGGATGATGCGGATCGAGAACCGGATGTACCACGAGATGGGCGGGTTCACGGAAGCGCTGTTCCCCTCGCCGGAGAGCGAGCCCGGCGGGGGCGAGTAGGCCGCTCCGGGCCCTTAGCGCTAGGTGGACGAGCCCGTCCGCCGCAGGCACCTGGATGAGCTGGCAGCCGAGCTGCGGCGGCGTTTGGTCGAGCGCCGCCGCACGCAGGCGGCTTCGGGTGGCGCTGCGATGGGGCCGCTGTCGGAGGCCGTTCGAGAGCTGGTCGACGAGGACGCAGCGATCCTCGAGGCCGCGACTCGCGACCGCCTCTGCGAGCTGATCCTCCGCGAGGCTGTCGGCCTCGGACCACTCGAGGAGCTGCTCGCCGACCCGGCGGTTGAGGAGGTCATGGTCAACGGCCACGATCGCGTCTACGTCGAGCGGGCCGGGCGGATCGAGCGGACCGACGTGTCCTTTCCCTCGGAGCAGGCGCTGCGCGATGTGATCGAGCGAATCCTGACCCCGTTGGGCCGCCGGGTCGACGAGCTCAGCCCGATGGTGGACGCCCGGCTCGACGATGGCTCTCGGGTCCACGTGGTGATCCCGCCGCTCTCGGTCGACGGTCCGTCGATGTCGATCCGCCGCTTCTCGGCGGTGCGGCCGGGCCCACGGGAGCTTGTCGAGCTCTGCACGATCACCGACGAGCTGCATGACGAGCTCGCTGCGGCGGTCGGTGCGCGGCGGAGTATCGTGGTCAGCGGCGGCACCGGATCCGGGAAGACCACGCTGCTGAACGCGCTCTCGGCCTTCATCGACCCCGACGAGCGCGTGATCACGATCGAGGACGCCGCGGAGCTGCGGCTTCGCCAGCCGCACGTCGTCCGGCTCGAGAGCCGTCCGGCGAACGTCGAGGGCCGCGGCCGGGTCACGATCCGCGAGCTGCTGAAAGGGGCGCTGCGGATGCGCCCGGACCGGATTGTGATCGGGGAGGTGCGCGGAGGGGAGGCACTCGACCTGCTGATGGCGCTCAACACCGGACACGAGGGCGCGCTCTCGACGGTGCACGCGAACTCGCCCGAGGATGCGCTGCGGCGGATCGAGACGCTGGCGCTGATGGCGGGCCTCGGGCTCCCGCACGAGGCGATCCGCGAGCAGCTCGGCCGTGGGCTGGATCTCGTCATCCACCTCGCGCGGCTGAGCGACGGTTCGCGACGCGTCGTCGAGGTGGCGGAGATCGTCCGGACCGCCGGCTCGGTTGGGGTCAGGGAGCTCTACAGGCTGGGAAGCGAGACGGAGGGACGCCCGTGGGCGGCGAGGTCCTGATCGCGCTGACCGCCCTGGCCGGAGGCCTCACCGCAGTGGCGGTCCGCGAGGCCCTGATCTCGGCGCCGCGCGTTGCGACCTGGCTGCGCGCATCGATCGTGCCCCTGCGCAGGGCCTCCCGGGAGGGCTATGCGCCGAGCGCCGACGAGCAGCGCCGACTCGCCATGCTCGGCAGTGGCGCGATCGCGGGGGCGGCGATGCTGATCGCCGGCCCAGGGCCGCTGGCGGTCGCCGCGGCGGCGGGACCATGGTGTGTCGGAACGCTGGTGTCCGGGCGGCGGGAGCGCTATCGGCGGGCCGTGGAGCGCTCGGTCCCGGACGTGGCGGCTGCGATCGCCGACGCGATCTCCGGAGGTCACTCCGTCAGGGGCGCGCTGGCGGCCGCCGCTGGATCGCTCGAGGGACCGTCGTCGGCGGAGCTCGCGCGGGTGGCCGCCGACCTGGAGCTCGGCGCATCGACCGGCGAGGCGCTGGCCGCGATGCGAGCCAGGCTCCGCTCGGACCGCGTTGACTCGCTCGCCACCGCGCTGCTCAGCCAGCAGGTCGCGGGAGGTGACGTCGCCGCCCTGATGCGTCGCCTCGCGGCCGCCGCGGCAGACCGAGACCGTGTAGACGATGAAGCCCGTGCGGCGACGACCCAGGCGCGGTTCACCGGCCTGTTGGTCGTCGCCCTTCCGGCCGGAGCCGCTCTGTTCGCGGAGCTGCTGCAGCCCGGATTCGTCTCGCGCGTGATCTCCGAGCCGGCGTCAGCCGCGATGCTGGTTGCGGCGGGCGGACTCCAGGTGCTGGGCTTTGCCTTGATCCGCCGGCTTGGGAGGCCCGCGGAGTGACCGCGGCGCTGGTGTTCGCCATCGGGGCGCTGATCCTCGGTTTCGGCGCGATCGCCGAGCTGCTTCCCGGCAAGGAACGAGGGGAGAGACCGACTGGTCTCAAGGACCCGGCGCGATCGCCGCTCGCCTCGTCGCTGCTGCACAC
>JBKPRD010000249.1:0-9590 GCA_046734415.1 Actinomycetota bacterium
GGCCCTTCGACTCGCCACCCGCCTTGGTCGTGACCATGTTCCCGATCATGAAGCCGGCACAGCCCATCAGAGCCGTCTGGGCGAGCGAGATCATCCCGCCGTAGGCGGCGAGGAAGATCAGGCTCGCGCCTGCGATGCCGAAGATGAACGTCTCGGTGAGGATCGTGTCCACCCAGTACCCGCTGAAGATGGCCGGCCCCGCCGCGAGGACGCAGAGAACCGCGAGGCCGAGGATTCGCTCGAACGTGGCCCTCGGCGACGGACCGCCGAGGACGCGCTCCACCATCCCCCGGGCTGCGCGAGCCTCGCTCACTCGACCCTCCCGAAGAGTCCCTGCGGCCTGAAGGCGAGCACGAGCGCGATCAGGGCGAACGTGAGCACGATCGAGTATTGCGAGCAGCAGTCGCCGCCGGCGACGGGGAGGTAGGCGGCCGAGAACGTCAGCACCAGTGCGTACAACACGGCGCCCACAGCGGCACCGATCAACGAGCCCATCCCGCCCACGATCACCACCACGAGCGAGTTCAGCAGCCACTGCCCGTCCTGGTTCCCGCCGGCGCCGCTCTGGGCTGCACCGACGGCCGATCCGAACCCTGCAAGCGCCGAACCGACCACGAAGGCGACGGCGAAGGTGACCTGGATGTTGATCCCCAGCGCCGAGGTCATCTGGCGGTCGTCTACGCCGGCGCGGATGACCATGCCGATCTTCGTCCGGTACAGCCACAGCCACAGCAGGACTCCGATGCCGATCGCCAGCGCGAGGATGAACAGTCGTGCCAGCGAGTAGTGGACACCCCAGATGTGGAAATCGACGAGGCGGTTGGTCCACCCGGGCCAGGTCATGCTGACGACATTGCCGCCGAACCTCACTGCGCCCGGCGGCACAGTCCTCGGGAAGTGAGCGATGATCTGGTCGGCGACGATCACCGAGACGGCGATCGTGATCAGGGCCTGCCGCAGGTCCTGGCCCTGGTTCCAGCGCAGCAACGTCTGCTGGGTGACGAGCCCGACGACGGCGATGCAGCCGCAGGCGACGAGCAGCGGCAGCACCCACTCCCAGGTGTTGACCTCGTTGGAGGCGACGGTGAACCCGTTCCCGGTCATGGCCTGCTGGATCTCGTAGGCGATGAATCCGCCCAGGAGGTAGAAGGCGCCGTGGGCCATGTTCACGACCCGCATCAGACCGAAGATGAGCGAGAAACCGCTGGCGACGATGAAGAGCCAGCCGGCAAAGGTGATCGAGTCCAAGAGGGTGGCGAGGAACGCGCCCGGATTGTCGATCGCGGAGCCGCTGCTCGTGGTTTTCCAGTTGCCCGACGCAGAACCGACCGGATTGGTGATCACGACGACGTAGAGAACGGCGAAGAGAACGAGCGCGCCGACCAGCAGCACCGGCGATCTGCGCGGGGTCAGAAAGTAGCGGAGGCTGTCGGCCACGTTGGGCGCCGACCGTACCACGGTCAGAGCTTGCGAGCCTGCCGGTGGCCCTCGTATACCGCCTCGTAGGTCGAGCGAGGCGCGGTCGCGTCGCCGATCGCCTCGACACTCACTCCGCGCTCGTGGAGCAGATGGTAAAGGCCGTTCTCCGACTGGCGACCGGTCGCCATCACGATCCAGTCCGCCTCGAGGGTCGTCACCCGGTCCGGGACGTAGACGTTGACCAGCTCGACGAAGCGGCCGTCGATCCTCTGCACGAACAGGTCGGGGACGACCTCGACACCGGCCTCGTACAGCTGCTGGCGCACCCAGAGGTAGTAGACCTCCGGAATCGTCTCCATCCCGATCATCGGCCAACGGGTGACAAGGCGAACCGCAGCGCCCTCCTGGGCGAGCTTCACCGCCGTCAGCGGCGCGGCCGCATCCTGGAGGTCGTCGAGGACGATCACCGACCCGGCCGGAGAAGCCTTCCCGGTGACGACCTCGTCCCAGCTGACGCAGTTCCCCGTCTCCCAGCCGGGAAGAGGCGCCGCCGTCTGGCCCTGCCAGCCGTCACGGCGGTAGCTCGCACCCGTGGCGACGACGACGTGGTCGGGCTTCTCCGTGTCGAGTAGCGCCTCGATCCCGTCGGCGGTGACGGCTGTGACGGTCCTGATCGTTGCTCCGTTGCCGCGCGCCTGGCGCTCGAGCCAATGTGCGATCTGCCCGAACTCCCTGCGGCCGGGGAGGAGCGAGTACCAGCGGACGTGCCCGCCGACCTCGTCCTCGCGCTCGAGGACGACGACGTCGTGCCCTCTCGCCGCCGCGACACGCGCGTACTCGAGCCCGGCCGGGCCGGCGCCGATCACGAGGGCCTTCCTCCGCGCCGAGGCTTCGACCAGGGTCCCCGCACCCCAGCGGGCCTCGCGCCCGACCGTCGGGTTGTAGATGCACTGCACCCGGCCGCCGCGGATCACGCTGCGCCAGCAGTAGTTCGCAGCCACGCAGCGCCTGATGTCCTCTTCTCGCCCCTCCCTCGCCTTGACGCCCCACTCGGCGTCGGCGAAGAGCTGGCGGGCAAGGAGGATCGCGTCGGCCTCGCCGGCGGCGAGGATCTCCTCGGCGATCTTCGGGTTCGTGATCCGGCCAACGAGCAGGACGGGCTTGCTCGAGACCCCCTTGACCGCCTTCGTGTAGCCGCGCTCCCAGCCCGGCTCGTAGGTCATCGGCGTGTGGATGTACGAGTGGTGGACGCCCGCCGAGAGGTTCACGTAGTCGACGTCGGCCTGCTCCTCGATGTCCCCGACGATCTGCTGTACGTCCTCTAGCTCCAGGTCGCCGGGCCAGAACGAGGTCGAGTTGATCCGGTAGCCCAGGAACGGCTCGTCCCCGATCGCCGCCCGGATCCGCCTCAGCGCCTCGAGCGGAAAGCGCAGGCGCTTCTCGTACGAGCCGCCCCAGCTGTCGGAGCGGTGGTTGTAGAGCGGCGAGAGGAACTGCCAGGGCAGGTAGCCGTGCGACATGTGGAACTCGATGCCGTCGAGACCCGCGGCGATCGCCCGGCGCGCCGCCGCCTCGTACCGCTGGAGGATCTGCTCGATCTCGTGCTCCTCGAGCTCCTTCGGCATCGGAGCGTTCGGGTACTCGCCTGGCGGAACCTGGCTAGGCGCGACCTGGTACCAGTCGAGATCGAAGTCGTGGGCGGGATCCTTCTGGAGGTAGACGAGCGCACGCAGCCCGGGATGGAGGAGTTGCGTGGCGAGCTTGCAGCCGTGCCGGTGGACCGCCTCGCAGACGGCGGCCAGGCCAACCACCTGCTCGTCGGCCCACAGGCCGGGGAAGTTGATCTCCGAGTAGAGCGCGGACTGATCGATGATCGTCCCGCCGATGATGATCAGCCCGCAACCGCCCTTGGCCCGCTCCTCGTAGTACGAAACCGCCTGGTCGGTGAAGACGCCTTCGTAGGGATCGGCCACCCACGTCGGGCAGGTCGGGGCGAAGACGATCCGGTTCTCGACCGTGCTGTGCCGGATCTGCCACTCCGAGAAGAGGCGTGGGTACTTCGTCTCGCCGGGAAACACGCTCATGTCGTCTCCTCCGACCCTCGGCCTTCCGTGCGATTGTTTCTGATCACCCCGATCGGTTCAAGAAGGAGAAGCCATGCCTGCATATGTGATCGGATGCGTGACCGTCGAGCATGCCGAGGGGTTCGCGGAGTACGCGCAGCAGGTCCCCGGCGTAGTCGAGCAGTACGGAGGCAGGTACCTGGCGCGCGGACAGGCCGCCGAGGTTTTCGAAGGTGGGTGGGCCGAGAAACGGCTCGCCGTGCTCGAGTTCGAGAGCGTCGAGGCTGCGAAGCGCTGGTACGAGTCCGCGGAGTACCAGGCCTTGGCGGCAATCCGGCAACGCTGCGCCTCGACCGACCTCGCGCTCGTCGAGGCGTACGAGGCCTAGAGGTAGAGCGTGGCCCTGGCCGCGTCGCCGGACTGCTCGACCGATCGCTCGAGCGGGAAGACGTCAGCCCGTGTCTTCGGCGCGAGCGCGGTCACGTCCGGCCAGTCGACCTCGACCAGGTTCCCCGCCGGGTCGCGGAGATAGAGCTGGACCCAGCCGGCCGGGTGGCTGCGGAGCGGCGAGCCGAACGCGTGCGTGTCGAGGATCCCGAGCTCCTTCGCCTTCGCGTACAAGGCGTCGAAGTCGGCGACGTCGATTCCGAGGTGCTGGCGCGGCGTCGGTGGGTCCTCGTCACTCGTGAAGAGGTGGAGCTGCTGCTCGCCGACCCTGAGCCACAGAACGGGCGACGAGAACCTCGCCGTCGGGATGCGCTCCATGCCGAAGAGCTCCTCGTAGAAGCGGGCGGACTCCTCGAGGTCGTCGGCCACGATGGAGACGTGGTTGATTCTGGTGGCGCTCATGATCAGGGACGGTATAGCCTGCGACCGTGGCGCGGTTGAAGATCCCGTACGAGTCGCTCGACCCGCTGACGATCGGCGCCTCCGGCGACGAGGCGAAGGTGAACCGCGAGGAGCTCGAGCTCGAGGTCCCGGATTCGAACCTGCTCGCCGCGATCTACCCGGACGAGCCCGAGCCGGTCGGCGACGCGACCGCGGCCGCGCGCGAGGCGCTCGAGACGCCCGTCTCCGGTGCGCGCTTCTCTGAGCTGCTCGCCGGCGCGACGAAGGTCGCGGTCGTGATCGACAACCAGTTCCGGCCGACACCGCAGTCCCGTTTGCTGCCGGCCGTCTTCGACGCGATCGAGGCGGCCGGCAAGCCCACGGTAGTCGCGTGCGCGAACGGAAAGGTGTTCCCGATGTCGGAGTCCGACATCGAGCAGAAGATCGGTCGCGAGAACCTGGACCGGATGGAGCGGCTCGGGATCCCGTTCCACCAGAACGACCCGCGCAACGCCGAGGCCTATACGTACGTCGGCGTCTCGTCGCGCGGCACGCCGGTCTGGATCCTGACCGCGGTCGCCGAGTGCGACCTGAAGATCACGATCGGGCACGCGCAGGCGAACCACTGGGGCGCAGGCGGCGGCGGCAAGCTCATCCTCCCCGGCGTCGCCTCCGACGAGACGATCGAGTCGAACCACTGCGCCTTCGTCCCCTCGCCGCAGACCCACTACGGCGCGTATGCCGGCCCGATGCGCTCCGACATCGACGAGGTCGCGACGATGTGCGGGCTGCAGTGCACGATGAACGTGCTGCTCGACACGCGCGGCCGCGTGGTCGAGTGCATCTTCGGCGCGCACCCGGACGCGCACCGGCAGGCGATCGAGCGCTTCAACGAGATCTACACCTACGAGCACCCGGGCGGGCAGGCCGACATCGCGATCTGCGGCGTGTTCGCCCCGACCGACCACCTCTTCTTCCACACGGGCTGGGGCTGCATGTCGGCCGACTTCGTGCTCAGGGACGGCGGCACGCTGATCTACACGTCGCCGTCACCCGGCGTCTCCACCGCGGTCGGCGACTTCCCCGGCCTGGCGCTGATGGACCTGATGAAGCCGTACATGCCGCCGAGCGCCGAGAACTACCAGCAGGTCCTGCGCGACATCCACGCCCGGACCATCCAGATGTGGGCGGGCTGCATCTGGGTGCCGATCTACGAGGTGATGACGCGCAAGCACCTGAAGCTCGTCACGCTCGAGGAGAACCTGGAGATGGCGGCGGACATCGGAATCGACGCGACGACGTCGCTCGACGATGCGTTCGCCGAGGCGATCGAGCGCCACGGGGCTGACGCGAAGGTGATCGTGCTCCCGTACGCGCGCTACCAGCTGCCGGCGAACATGGTGCGGATGGACGCCGAGCCGCTCCGCTTCCCGCAGGAAGTCCACGCGCAATAGCCACCTACACTGAGGCCGTGACCCAGCAGCGCGTGATCGGCGTCGACGCGAGGGGAACCTCGCCCGAGCCGCCGGTCGCCCGTGAGATCAGGGGCTCGACGACGATCGTCGAGCTGCTGCGGATGTTCCCGGGCGGCGAGGCGGCGCGGCTGATGTCGACGCTCGCTCTGCCGTGCGCGCACTGCGGGGGCGCGTTCCACGAGCCGCTCACGCTCGCGGCGAAGCGGCACCGGCGCGATCCGCGCGCCGTGCTGGAGGCGTTCCGCGCGCTCGAGCGCGAGGGGCCGAGCGAGACGCAGATCGACGCGGCGAGACGCCGGGTCGCCTAGCACCCCCGCCTTAACCGCACCCTTACCGATCCTTAGGCGCCCCTCCGTCCTTGTGTCCAAAGGGCCGCAGCAGGCGGCTCGCGGAGAAGGAGGCGAAGATGTATTCCTCGACCTATCTCAACTGGTTCAGACGACTGCTGATCCTCGGTGCAGTCGTGGCCGGGCTGACCGCGTCGGCGGCCGGGGCCCGGCTCGACCCCGGGACGCCGCCCGACGTCAGCGACGTCGCGTCCGGTCTGTCCACGGCGTCGTTCGTCTCGAGCCCGCCGGACGTCCAGGATGCCGCCGCGTCGGTGAACGCGGCCACGCCCGACGTCTTCGAGCGGTACGCGACCGCGCACCCGTACGGCAGCGGACTCTCGCAGGCACGGCTCACGGGCCGGGAGCTGTATCCGTCCCTGGTCGAGCGGATCACCGCGCAGGAGCAAGGTGGGAGCACGCCGACGAGCTCGTCGTTCGTCTCGACCCCGCCGGACGTCCAGGACGCGGCGGCGGCGCTGGTGAACGGCGAGCCGGCATCGCAGCTCGCGCGCCACTACCAGCACGAGGACGCGCTCTACCAGTTGAGCGAGCGTGCGGCTAGCTTCCCCACGCCACAGGGTCTCAGGGCTGACGGCCTCCGCTACCAGGGCATCGCGCAGGTCTACAAGGGCATGGAGTCCGCTCCGGTCTCCGGCGGCGGTTCCTCGTTCAGCTGGTACGACTGGGCGATCGGTATCGGCACGGGGATCGGGCTGGCGCTCCTGCTCGGCGCCGGCCTGCTGGTGGGTCGGCACCAGCGGCACCGGGTGCAGCCGGCCTGAGGTTCGCCTCCGCGAACGGACCGAGCGGGCCGCAAGGCCCGCTCGGTCTGGACCCACGTTCCCGGCCCCACGAGTCCGGCGGCAGTGCATAAGGTTCGGTCCGTGAGCGACGCCCGGTACGCGCAGCTGCGCGAGCGAGTCGGACAGCTCTGGGACGTCGTCAAGCTGACGGGCCTCGCCGCCTGGGACCAGCAGACGATGATGCCGCCGGCCGGGGCCTCGGTCCGAGCGCGCCATCTTGCCACCGGCTCGAAGCTCGTCCACGACCTGATCGTCTCCCAGGAGCTGGGCGACCTGCTCGAGGAACTCCGGCCCTATGAGGAATCCCTCGACTACGACTCGGACGAGGCCAGCCTGATCCGCTGGACACGGCGCGACCGCGACAAGGAGCTGCGCGTTCCGGCCGAGCTCCGCGAGGAGCAGACGCGCGCCGCCGCCGAAGCGTTCCCGGTGTGGGTGGAAGCCCGGCGGACGTCCGACTTCGAGCTCTTCCGGCCGTACCTCGAGCGAAACGTCGAGCTGCGCCGCCGCTACGCCGAGTGCTTCGAGGTCGACGAGCCGTACGACGCGCTGCTCGACGACTTCGAGCCCGGCATGAAGACGGCCGAGGTCCGCGAGGTGTTCGCGCGTCTGCGGGACGGCCTCGTCCCGCTGATCGCCGAGGCCTCGAAGCAGGAGATCGACGACTCGTTCCTGCACGGCCATTTCCCGCTCGAGGCGCAGAAGGAGCTCGAGCAGGTCGTCCTCGGCCGCTTCGGCTTCCGCGACGGCACCTGGCGCATCGACCCGGTCGAGCATCCGTTCGCCACCTCCTTCGGCACGGACGACATCCGCATGACGAGCCGGTACCCCCAGGACGAGCTCGCCGGCATCTTCGCCACGATGCACGAGGGCGGGCATGCACTCTACGAGCACAACGTCAGCCAGACGCTCGAGCGGACGCCGCTCTGCCGCGGCACGTCGCTCGCGCTGCACGAGTCGCAGAGCCGGATGTTCGAGAACCTCGTCGGCCGGAGCCTCCCCTGGTGGCGATGGGGCTACCCGCACGTGCGGCGCCTCTTCCCCGAGCAGCTCGGGAGCGTCGAGCTCGAGGACTTCCATCGGGCGATCAACAAGGTGCAACCGTCGTTGATCCGGATCGAGGCGGACGAGGCCACCTACAGCCTGCACATCATCCTCCGCTTCGAGCTCGAGCAGGAGCTGATCGAGGGCTCGGTCGCGGTTACCGATCTACCGCGCGTGTGGGACGAGCGGATGGACGAGTACCTCGGCGTGGAGGTCCCGGACGACGCCCGCGGCGTTCTCCAGGACGTGCACTGGTCGCGCGGGACGATCGGCTACTTCCCCACCTACGCGCTCGGCAACGTGATCTCGGTGCAGATCTGGGAGAAGGTGCTCGCGGACGTGCCGGATCTCGACGACCACCTCGAGCGGGGCGAGCTCGGGCCGTTGACCGACTGGTTGCGGGAGCAGCTCTGGCGGCACGGCCGGAAGTTCGGGCCGGAGGAGCTGCTGGAACGGATCGTCGGCGGCGGGCTCGACCCGGAACCGTACCTCCGCTACCTGAACGGCAAGCTCGGCGCGCTCGCGGCGTAGACCGTGCAGCGATTGGTCAACCTCGGCCCGGGCGGCGCCGGGAAGTCGGAGCTCGTCCGTGCCCTCGCCGAGCGGGGATGCGGGCGCTCGCGGCCCCCGCGCTCCCACCGGAGGTCGCGGTGCACCACGTCCGCTTGGCTCCGTCTTAACGAAATCTTTGCGCGCAGGGACTACGCAACGAACGACTCCCGTGGCAAGCTGAGTTCATGGAGACGTTGCAGCAGGAGCGGAAGCGCGAGCTCGCGCACCGCCTCGGTGACGGGTTCGAGGTCACCCTGCTCTGGGCAGAGGACGACGGGAGCCTGACCGTCGTCGTCAACGACTGGCGCACCGACGAGCGGTTCGAGGTCGAGGCGCGGGCCGACAACGCCATGGACGTCTTCAACCACCCGTTCGCGTACCGCGCGTCGTAGTTCGCACGCGCCTCTGGCGCGGCGTAATCTCGCGCACATGCAGGCGGTGCGGTTCACCACCGTCGGGGAGCTGCTCGTCGACGTGCTGGCCGAGGGCTCCGGCCACGACGCGCACATCCGGCTGAGGCCGGCGGGCTCCGCATTCAACGCCGCGGCGGCTGCCGCGACCGCCGGCGCCGAGGCCACCGTCGTCGGCACCGTCGGCGACGACGCCGGGGGCCGGATGCTCCTCGCCGAGCTGGCGGCACGCGGGGTGAACGCGGAGGTGACGGTCGCGGGCGGCTCGACCGGGACGTTCCTGCTCGCCGACGGCGAGATCCGCGTCGACCGCGGCGTCGGGCACGACGTGGTCGTCCCCGACCGGCTCGTCGCGGACGCCGTCCTCGTCTCCGGCCATCTCCCCCGGGCGACGATCGAGGAGGCGCTGGGCCGTGCGCGCGCCCAGTGGGTCGCGCTCGACGCAGCCCGGCTCGACCTGCTGCCGGAGGGCGGAAACGCAGTGATTGCGAACGACGAGGCAGCCCGCCGGCTGACGGGCGCCACGGGCGAGGAGGCAGCCCGGGCGCTGGCCGAGGGACGGCGGCTTGCGTGTGTCACGCTCGGTGCGGCGGGCGCGGTCGCCGTCTCCGGCGCCCGCGTCGAGCAGGCCGCGCCGGAGCGGGTCGGCGGCGACGCACCGGGGCCC
>JBKPRD010000250.1:0-17686 GCA_046734415.1 Actinomycetota bacterium
CGTGAGGCAGCGCGGACGAAGGTCCTCGCCGCTAGACGAGCCCGCGGTTGCGGTCGTACTCGCGGAGCCGCGCGATGCGTTCCTCGAGCGGCGGATGCGTCGAGAACAGCGCGGTCACGCCCGCTCCTTTCAGCGGGTTGACGATGTAGAGCGCCTCGGTCGCGGGATTGACCTGCATCGGCACCGCCTGGCGGCCTCGCTCGAGCGTCTCGAGCGCCCCCGCGAGCGGCTCGCCGGTGCCGAGCATGCGCGCGGCGGTCGCGTCTGCGAGGTACTCGCGCTGGCGCGAGACGGCGAGCTGGAGGAGCGAGGCGGCGATCGGTGCGATCAGGATCACGAGCAGGCCGCCGATCGCACCGAGCGGGTTGTCGTCGTCGTCTCCGCCGAAGAAGGCCATGAAGAAGAAGATGTTCCCGATCGCGGAGACCGCGCCGGCGATCATCGCTGCGATCGACGAGACGAGGATGTCGCGGTTCTTGATGTGCGAGAACTCGTGCGCGAGGACGCCGCGCACCTGGTCACGAGGCAGGTACTGGAGCAACCCCTGCGTGACCGCGACGGCCGCGTGCTCCGGGTTGCGCCCGGTCGCGAACGCGTTCGGCTGGTCGGACGGGATCATGTAGACCCGCGGCTTGGGCACGTCGTAGAGCTGTGCGAGCTCTTCGACCAGGCGGTGCAGGTCGGGGGCCTCCGCCTCCGAGACCTGCTGCGCGCGGGCGGCCTTGATCGCGAACTTGTCCGACCAGAAGAAGGCCGCCAGATTCATGACGACCGAGAAGATCACGAAGAACCAGAGTGCGACTCCCCCGATCGCCCAGCCCACGCCGATGAACAGGGCGGTGAGCCCGGCGAGGAGGATCCAGGTACGGGCCTTGGTGCTGAAGCTTGCTTGGTTGAGATTCACAGGACTCCTTTCGGCTGACCGATCTCGTTCTTGTCAGCCGAAGGTTTCTCCCGCCAGATCGCCTGCCTGGCCGACGCGCCCGGGCCCTGTTCGACCGTTCTGACGAGCATCGTCCGTTCGGGGATAGTGCCCCTCGGCAACGATCAGAGTACCAGAGTGACCCGTCGTAACCGCCTCTCGCTGATGCCGACGGCGTCGAACCGGACCTCGAGCCCGCCGCAATCCGGGCGGGCCGCGAGCCACATCTGGGCGGCCTGGACCAGCCGCCGCAGCTTCTCGCGTCCGACCATCTCGAGCGGGTCGCCGTAGCCGTCGCCGCCCTTGGCCTTCACCTCGCAGAAGACGAGCCGGCGGCCGCGGCGGAGGACGAGATCCAGCTCGTACCCGCCCGCCCAGGCGTTCGAGTCGAGCACGCGGTAGCCGCGCAACCGGTAGTGCAGCCGCGCGCGCCGCTCCGCGGCCCGGCCGCTACTCCGCGTCGATCCGGGCGAGCGCTTCGTCGGCCGGGAGGTAGCAGAGCGCCTGAAACGAGCGCCGGTGGATCTGACACGGTCCGCGCTCGCGGACGACGGCCGAGTGGCCGGGCGTGATGTAGCCGACGTGCGAGACGAACCCGTAGTGCGGGAAGAGCGCGTCGAGGCGGCGCATCAGCCGGTCCCGCGTCACCTTCGCCACCACCGACGCGGCCGCGATCGCCGCGCTGCGCTCGTCGCCGTCGACGACGGCGGTGTGCCTGGGGGCGAGCGGCCCGAGCCGGAAGCCGTCGACGAGGCAGGCCTCCGCAGGCGGCGAGAGCTCGTGGAGCACGTCACGCAGCCCCCAGAGATTCGAGCGGTGCAGGCCCTCGCGGTCGATCCGCTCGTGCGAGATCACGCGTACCGCGATCCGCTCGGCGCAGCCGAGGATGGCGGCGAAGAGCTCCTCGCGCCGCGCGATGTCGAGCTGCTTCGAGTCGTTCAGGAGCGCCAGCGGCCGGACGCGGTGGTCGCGAAGCTGCGCGTAGTCGAGCAGCACGCCGGCGACGACGAGCGGGCCGGCCAGCGACCCGCGACCTGCCTCGTCGGCTCCGGCGACGAACCGGGCGCCGAGCCGGCGGTCGAAGCTAAGAAGCCTCTTTCCCGGCCTCTGCCGGCTCTTCGGGCTGCGCGTCGGCTGACGCTTCAGCTTGGGGAGCTTCGTCGGCAGGCTCTGCGGACTCAGGCTCTGCTTCGGCGGCCGGCTCTTCGGCCTCGGGCCCTTCGGCTTCCTCGAGCTCGTCGTCGTCCTGCTCCGCGCCATCCGCCGAGACTAGCTTGTCGGTCCGCTGCGCAGCGCGGACGCGCGCCTTCTTCCCCACTTTCTCGCGCAAGTAGTAGAGCTTCGCGCGGTTGACGTCGCCGATCTGCATGACCTCGATCTTCTCGATCTTCGGCGAGTGGAGCGGGAACGTCCGCTCGACGCCGACGCCGAAGGACTGCTTCCGCACGGTGAACGTCTCGCGGACGCCGGCGCCCTGGCGCTTGATCACGATCCCCTCGAAGACCTGGATGCGCCGGCGCTGGCCCTCGATCACCTGGAAGTGCACGCGCACGGTGTCCCCCGCCTTGAACCGGGGACGCCCTTTGCGCAGCTGGCGCTGCTCGAGGAGCTCGATGGTCTTGGACATAGGAAGAAGGCCCGCAGGCGGACGGCGAATGGTAGCAACGCCTACGAGTACGCGATCAACTCGAGCAGGCTCCCGTCGGGGTCGCGGAAGTAGACGCTCTGGCCCACCCCGCCGGCGCCGCGCCGCTCGACCGGGCCGAGCTCGACCTCGACCCCGTGCGCGCGAAGGTGCTCGGCCGCGTGCTCGACCGACCCGTCCCACCGGAAGCAAAGGTCGCTGTTCCCCGGCCGCACGGGGTCGGCCGCCCGCGGCCGCGGCTCGCTCCCCGGACCGTGGACGTTCAGTTGCTGGTCGCCGAATCGGTAGGCGTACCGGCCGTGCTCGAGCTCGACGAGTTCCGCCCCGAGCACGTCGCGGTAGAAGCGGTTCGACCGCTTCCAGTCCGTCACCGCGATCACGCAGTGGTCGAGGCGCAGCCGGGTCAGCGGAATCCGATGCGGTTCGGCGGCCAGTAGACGGCGAAGACCTCGCCAATCAGGTTCTTCCGCGGAACCGGCCCCCACTCCCGCGAGTCGCACGACTGCGTCCGGTTGTCGCCCATCATGAAGTACATACCCTTCGGGATCTTCCGCGACGGATAGGAAGTCGCGGTGTCGCGGCGGTCGGGCTTGACGTACGGCTCGATCAGCTTCTTGCCGTTGATGTAGACGAACCCGTTCTTTTCCGACCATGTCTCGCCCGGCAGCCCGATCAGCCGCTTGACGAAGGTCCCGCCCGCGCCGCAGCGCTGCTCCGCCTGGGGCGGGGTCTTGAAGACGATGATGTCGCCCCGGTGCGGCTTGCGGAAGTGGTAGATGAACCGGTTCGCGAGCACGCGGTCGGAGAAGCGCGCCTCGCACCCGCTGCCGGGCCGCGCGCAGTGGAGCGTCGGCTCCATCGACGAGGACGGGATCCGGTATGGGTTGACGACCCAGGCCTTGATCGCGAGCACGATCGCGATCGCGCCGACGATAGTCACGATCCAGTCGATCGCCAGGCGCCATCCCCGCGGCAGGTTCCTCGTTGCGCGCGTGATCGGGTTGAGCGAGTGGCTGCGGTGGTCGTCCTCGTCGTCGTGCGAACCGAGCGGAACCGGCTCCAGAGGCCTGAGTCCGTCGGTCGTGGGGCTGGTCCCGGCGCCGGACGCGGGGGCGCCGAGGGAGGCGTCGTAGCTCTGGCGCCGCTCCGGGTCGGAGAGGATCTCGTATGCCTCGCGCAGCTCGCGGGCGTGCGCGGCCTCGGCGTCGGTGACTGGCTGGTCGAACTGGAGGCGCCGGTAGTACGCGGCCCGGATCTCGTCCTCCGACGAATCCGGCGTCACGCCGAGCAGCGAGTAGAGGTCGCTCACGAGAGGGTCCGGGCGCGGCTCTGCTCGCGCCGCCACTCCTCGATGCGGCCGTGGTCGCCGGAGAGGAGCACCTCCGGAACGCGCCAGCCCCGGAACTCGGGTGGTCGCGTGTACTGGGGGTATTCGAGGCCGCCTTCGAGCTCCGGCGAGAAGGTCTCGCGCTCGGCCGATCCCTCGGCGAGCGCACCCGGAAGCAGCCGCGCGATCGCGTCGATCACGACCATCGCCGGCAGCTCGCCGCCGGAGAGCACGTACGGGCCGATCGAGATCGCATCGGAGCAGAGGTGCGTGACGATGCGCTCGTCGAAGCCCTCGAACCGCGCAGAGAGCAGCGTCAGACGCTCTTCCGCGGCGAGCTCGGCCACGACCTCCTGGTCGAGCTGGCGGCCCTGCGGTGTGAGCGCGACCACTCGGTGGTCGTGCACGCCGCCGTAGACGGCTTCCAGCGCCGCGGCGGCGACGTCCACCCGCAGCACCATCCCGGCGCCGCCGCCGTACGGCGAGTCGTCCACCTGGCCGTTCGCGAGCGGCGTCGTGTCCCGATAGCCGAAGAGTCGGAGATCGAGCTCGGTACCGAGCACCGTCGCCACGGGGCGCTGCTCGGTCAGCCATCCAAAGGCGTGCGGAACCAGGGTGAAGACGTCGATCTGCACCGTTTTCGAGGTTACCGATCCACGAATCCGGCGGCGACGACGATCCTGCCTGCGGAGAGATCCACCTTGCGGACGCACTCCTCGTGCATCGGCAGCGCGAGCCCGGAGTCGAGCTCGAGAACGTCATTCGCGACCCCGGCCGCGACGTCCCGCACGGTGCCGAGCCGCCGACCGCCCTCCTCGAGGACGTCGAGGCCGACGAGCTGGAACACGTAGTAGCTGTCCTCGGCCGGCTCCGGAAGCTGCTCGCGCGCGACCGTGAGCTCGGCTCCGCGCGCGGCCGGCCGATCGAGCTTGAGCACGAGGCGTCCGCCGGACCGCTTCCGCCCGGCGACCGCAGCAGGCTCGCCGGCAACGTACAACGTCGCTCCCGGCTCGAAGAGAGACTCGTTCGCGCTCGGGTGCTCGACGACGAACGAGCCGTCGAGCCCGTGCGGACGGCCGATCCGGCCCACCGCGACGAAGTCTTCACTCACTCTGCGATCTCGAGCAGGACGCGACGGTCCTCGTTCACGCCGCACGCCCGGACCACCGTGCGCAGCGCCCGGGCGATGCGGCCTCCGCGGCCGATCACGCGACCGACGTCCTCCGGCGCGACGTGCAGCCGGATGACGAGGTCACCGTCATCCTCGTCCTCCTCCACGCGCACGTCGTCGGGCTTCTCGACCAGCCTGCGTGCCAGGTAGTCGACGAGCTCGGCCGTTGCGGTCATGAACCGATGTTCTTCGCCTTCAGCAGCCGTGAAACCGCGTCGGAGGGCTGCGCGCCCTTCGAGAGCCAGTCCTTCACCTTCGCCTCGTCGAACTCGATCAGCGACGGCTCGGTCTGCGGGTTGTAGCGCCCAACGATCTCGATGAACTTCCCGTCGCGCGGCGATCGCGAGTCCGCGACCACGACCCGGTAGATCGGGTTCTTCTTCGAACCGACTCGGGTCAGCCTCATCCGTACTGCCATTCCCTACCTCCGTGTCATCTGTGTCATCTGTGGGAGCGCAGGCATCTTGCCCTGTCCCATCCGCTTCATCAGCTTCTGCATCTCCTTGCGCGCGTTCAGGAGGCGCGAGACCTCCTGTACCGTCGTGCCGCTCCCGCGCGCGATCCGCTGGCGGCGCGAGCCGTCGATGGTATGGGGAAAGCTCCGCTCCCGCGGCGTCATCGAGAGGATCATCGCCTCCACGCGCGCGAGCTCCCGCTCGTCGACCTCGAGGCCCTTGAGCTGGTTGCCGAGGCCGGGGATCATCGACAGGACGCCCTTCAGCGGGCCCATCCGACGGAGCATCTTGTAGCTCGTCAGGAAGTCGTCGAACGTGAACTCGCCTGCGCGCATCCGCTGCTCGAGGTCGGCCTGCTCGTCGGCCTCGACCGCCTGCTCGGCCTTCTCGATCAGCGTCAGGACGTCGCCCATCCCCAGGATGCGCGAGGCCATCCGGTCCGGATGGAACCACTCGAGCTGGTCGAGCTTCTCGCCGGTCGAGGCGAGCTTGACCGGCTTTCCCGTCACCGCCCGGGCCGACAGCGCCGCGCCGCCGCGCGCGTCGCCGTCGAGCTTCGTTAAGAGCATCCCGTCGAAGGCGACACGCTCCTGGAAGGCCTCCGCGACGTTCACGGCCTCCTGGCCGGTCATTGCGTCCAGGACGAGCAGGACGTTCAGGGGCTTGGTCGCCTTGGCGATCCGCTCGAGCTCGTCCATCAGGTCCTCGTCGACCTGGTGGCGGCCCGCCGTATCGACGATCACGGCATCGGCGCCCTGCTCCGTCGCCCACTCGACGCCCTGCCGCGCAGCCTTGACGGCGTCCTTCCTCTCTTCCGCGTAGACGGGGATCTGGATCTGGCGGCCGAGCTGCTCGAGCTGGTCGATCGCGGCCGGGCGCTGGAGGTCGGCCGCGACGAGTGCCGGCGACCGCCCGTCCTTGCGGAGCATCAGCGCCAGCTTGGCGGCCGCGGTCGTCTTCCCCGAGCCCTGCAGCCCCGCGAGCAGGATCACCGTCGGGCCGCGTTGGGCGAAGGCGAGCCGCGAGTCGGAGCCCCCCATCGTCGCGGTCAGCTCCTCGTGGACGATCTTCACCACCTGGTGACCCGGCGTCAGGCTCTTCGTCACCTCCTCGCCGACCGCACGCTCCTTCACGCGGGCGACGAGGTCCTTGATCACCTGCAGGTTGACGTCGGCCTCGAGCAGCGCGAGACGGATCTCGCGCATGGCCTTCGAGACCGATTCCTCGTCGAGCCGTCCGCGTCCGCGAAGGTCGCCGAGGGCGTGCTGAAGCTTGTCGGAAAGCGCGTCGAACACGGCCGGACAGTGTACGTGCGCCTCGCCTCGAACAGCCGTATCGCACTTCGAGCCACGCAAAGTGACAGTCTGTTACTTGGGCTGGGGAGAACGCGGCGCGCTCTCGGCACAGACGTTCCGGCTGCCGCGCGCGATCCTTGAGGCGTGACCGCTGCCGCACCGCGGATCGACAGCCGCCTCGTTGCTGCGGTCGCATGGCTGGACGACCGGCGGGAGCCGATGGCGGAGACGAACCGCAGAATCGGCTTCCTTGCGCGAGACCTCGGCTTGACGAAGCCGAGCTACCAGCAGATCCGGCTCCTCGTGAAGGAGCATCGACGCGGCCGGGCTCAACCCACCGCGGGCCAGATACTGCTCGACATCGCCTTCCGCGTCCGGCCACCGCAGGCGCTGCTCGACTACCTCGCCGGCCTCCCGCTACCCGAGTAACAGTCTGTTACTTGGGGGCCGCGGTGCGGCTCGAGCCCTCTTGGAAAACGCTCAGCTCGGGGGCTGGGCTAAAGCGCCGTCCCTACGGCCCGGCCGGGGCGCAGGCCGCGAACGCGGTCACGTCGTGCGAGACCGAGCCGCCGTTGTGGGCGCCGACGACCTTCCACCCGATCGGCGTCTGGCCCGCGCTCGGCTCACGCCGAGCTCTGGGGGACGCGTTTCGCTGTAGCCCGCTTCGCGTACGGGCTGATCACGAGCGCCGGCACGCGAAGCCCATAACTCACACCTCGGCTTCGGCTTGCGGGAGCAGGTGGTGACGTGCCGCTTGATGAAGCCGTCCGTCTTCCCGTCGTCGACTTCGAGCTCGGCGTCGCCGCCGCCGTCCCGCCTTCCCCGCCCGCCGCCTATGTGCCGACGAGCGCACGGGCGAAGTCTGCCGGATCGAACGGACGCAGGTCGTCGAGACCCTCCCCCACCCCGACGAGCTTCACCGGGAGGCCGAGCTCGTGCGCGATCGCGACGGCGATCCCGCCCTTCGCCGAGCCGTCGAGCTTCGTCAGCGCGACGCCGCTGAGGCCGACCGCCTCGCCGAACAGGCGCGCCTGCTGAAGGCCGTTCTGGCCGGTCGTCGCGTCGACGACGAGCAGGGTTTCGTGCGGTGCGCCCTCCAGCCTCCCGGCGATCACGCGACGCACCTTCGCCAGCTCGTCCATCAGGTTCGACTGCGTGTGCAGCCGCCCCGCAGTGTCGACGACGACGACGTCGCGGCCGCGGGCCGTCGCCGCCTCGATCGCGTCGTAGGCGACCGCGGCCGGATCACCGCCGCGCGGGGCGCCGACGAAGTCGGCGCCGGCTCGCTCGGCCCAGATCTCGAGCTGCTCCTCCGCGGCGGCGCGGAACGTGTCGGCGGCGGCGAGCAGGACCGAGTGCCCGCGCTCGCTCAGCTTCGCGGCGAGCTTGCCGATCGTGGTCGTCTTGCCCGTACCGTTGACGCCGACGACGAGGACCACCGACGGCCGCGCGGAGACGTCCAGCGTGCCGGGGTCCCCGAGGAGCGACGCCACCTCGTCCTCGATCCCCTCGAGCCCGCCGCGCTCCTCGAGGCGCCGCACGAGCTCCGCGGTCGCGGGGACGCCGACGTCGGCTGCGATCAGCGTCTCTTCGAGCCGCTCCCACGCCTCGTCGTCGGCGGGGTCGAACTCCGTGAGCTGCTGCGAAAGCGCGCGCCGCGACTTCGAGAGCGACTCACGCAGCCGGCCGAAGAAGCCCGTCTGCTCCTCCGGCGTCTCGTCCGAGCCCGGCTCGCCGAGCAGCTCTGCCCACGACCTCGCCATCCGCCGCGGAACGCTAGCGTGGTGACGGCGAGTTACGCCGCGGAGACGGCGACGGCTTCCTCGCGCGGCAGCTTGCGCGAAACCACCTCCGACACGCCGTCTGCGCCCATCGTCACCCCGTAGAGCGCGTCGGCCGCCTCCATCGTCCGCTTCTGGTGCGTGACGACGATGAACTGCGCGCGGTCGGCGAACCGCCGCAGCAGCGCGCAGAAGCGCCCGATGTTCGTGTCGTCCAGCGCCGCCTCGACCTCGTCGAGGAGGTAGAAGGGACACGGCCGCGCGAGGAAGAGCGCAAACAGGAACGAGATCGCGCCGAGGGCCTTCTCGCCGCCGGACAGGAGCGAGAGCCGCGTGATCTTCTTGCCCGCCGGCGACAGCTCGACCTCGATCCCGGCCTCCGCCCCTTCCTCGTCCGGCTCTGTCAGTCGTAGCCGCCCCTTGCCGCCGGGGAAGAGGGTAGCGGCGACCTCGGCGAAGTTGCGCTGGACGGCGTCGAAGGTCTCAGCGAAACGACGATCGACGGTCTCCGTCAGGTCGTCCCGAAGCTTCTGCAGCTCGGCGAGCGAGCGCTCGAGGTCCTCGCGCTGCGTGCGCAGCTCCGAGAGCCGCTCCTTCTCGGCCGCGTACTCCTGTTTCGCGAAGGGGTTGACCCCGCCGAGCTGCTCGCGGCGCCGTTCCAGCCGCTCGAGCTTCTCCGCAAGGTCCTCACGTGCCCCGTCTGCCGGCTCCGCAGTCCCCGCCTGCCGAAATCGTCGCTCCGCCTCCTCGCGCTCCGCCTCCATCCGCGCGAGCTCGACGTCGACGCCCGCGACGCGCTCGGACGCCTCCGAGAGCGCGCGCCGGAGCTCGACCTCGTGGCCGCCGAGCGCGCGGAGCTCGGCCGCGAGCTCGCCTGCGCGCGCGGAGCTCTGCTCCGCGCGCGCTAGCTCTGGCGCCTCCAGCCGTGCCACGGCACCAAGGACTCCGCGTAGGCACGCGATCAGCGACTCGGCGGCGCTCACCAGCCGCGGATCAACCGGACGCGCAACCACCTGAGCTGCACGTTCAGCTAGCGCAGCCGACTCCGCCAGGAGTCGTCTGCGCTGCGCCTCGAGCTCGAGCAGCACGGCCTCTGCCGCGTCGCCGGTGAACGAGAGGATGCCGCGGGCGGGGTCGTAGTAGTGCCCCTCGCGCGTCACCGCGCGTCGGGTCGCATCGAGCAGCTCGGCGGCGGCGACGAGGTCGTTTCCATCCAGCGTCTCCAGATCGTCGGGGCGGATCAGGACTGTCAGGCTGCCGAGTCCGCGCCGGCGAGCCTGCTCGAGCAGCGCGAGACCCTCTTCCGGCGTGCCCGCGACCAGCGCCGCGCCGACGGCGGCCGCCGCCGCGCGCTCGTAACCGGGTTCTGCGTCGACGTGATCGAGCGCGAGCGTCGCTCCTTCCTCGGCAAGGGCGCGCGCGGCAGGCGAGAGACCCTCACGCTCCGCGATCGCCCGCTCGAGCGTGGCAGCGCGTGCGTCCGCGAGCCGCGCCTGCTCGAGCAGACCGGCGTCGACGAGCGGCGGCGTCTCGCGCAGCCGCTCGAGCAGCGCCTCGGCGGCCTCGTACCGGAGCTCGAGCCGCTCGGAGGCGCTCCGCAGACGGTAGAGCGTCGCCGCGAAGCCCTCACGCCCACCGGCGGCGTCGGCAAGGGCGTCCTCGGCGCGGCCTCGCTCGGCGAGCAGCGCCTCGAGGGCCGCCTCCGCGTCGGTGCGCTCCTCGACGAACCCGTCCCGCCGCTCGCGCGCGGCGGCGATCTGTCCGTCGAGAGCGCCCATGTCGATCGCGGCGATCCCCGCCCGTAGGGCGGCGATCTCGACCACGAGCTTCTCTGCCCGCTCGGCGGCCGTCGCCTGGAGCGCGAGCGGGCGCAGGCGTTTCACCACCTCGGCCTCGACGTCGCGCGCGCGCTCGACCTGCGTGGCGACCCGCGCGAGCTTGAGCTCGGCGCGGTGCCGCCGCCGCTTGAAGCGACCGAGGCCGGCGGCCTCCTCGACGAGCAGGCGCCGCTCCTCGGGCTTGCTCGCGAGGATCGCCTCCACCCGCCCCTGGGAGACGATCGACCCCATCGCCGAGCCGAGGCCGACGTCGGAGAGCAGCTCGACGACGTCGGTGCGGCGGACCTGCGCGGCGTTGACGAGGTACTGGCCCTCGCCCCCGCGGTGCAGGCGCCGGACGATCGAGACCTCCGTGAAGTCGAGCTCCGCCAGGGTGCCGTCCTCGTTGTCGAAGAGCAGCTCGACCTCGCAGTGGCCGGCGGGCGGGCGCGTGGCCGAGCCGGCGAAGAGCACGTCGTCGGGCTTCTCGGCGCGCAACTCGCTCGGGGCGAGGCTGCCGGCCGCCCAGATCAGCGCGTCGGCGATGTTCGACTTGCCCGAGCCGTTCGGCCCCACGACGACCGCGACGCCGGGCTGGAGGCGAACCTCGACCGGGTCGGGAAACGACTTGAAGCCGCGCAGCTTGATCGCACGCAGGTGCACGCGAGGCGCAGGCTAGCGGGCGAGTCGGTCGGCCTCCGGTCAGGCCGCTTCGGCCTCGAGCGCCGCGAGCGCCTCTCGCGCCGCCTGCTGCTCTGCGTCCTTCTTCGTCCGACCCTCCCCCTCCCCAAGCTGACGCCCGTCGATCAGTGCAGCGCACGTGAAGCGGCGGTCGTGGGCCGGTCCCTCGACCTCGAGTACCGAGTACGTCACGTGCCGCTTCTGCCGGGCGAGCGCCTCCTGCAGCTCCGTCTTGAAGTCGACGTGCTGCGTCGCGGCGTACTCGATCTGCTCCGAGAACGCGGCGACGATCGCCGACTCGATCGGCTCGAAGCCGTGCTCGAGGAAGAGCGCGGCGAGAGCGGCCTCGAGCAGCGCGGCGAGCACGTTGCGGTTGCGGACGAGCTTCGCGAGCTCCTCGGCCGGCAGCCCCTCGCCCCGCTCGGCGAGCATCGGGCCGAGCTCGAGCTCGCGCGCGACGCGGGCGCAGCTCTGCCGCGAGACGACGTGCGAACGGATCTTGGCGAGCCGGCCCTCGCTGAAGTCCGGGTAGCGCTCGTAGAGAGCCCGCGCGACCGCGAGCTCGAGGACGCTGTCGCCGAGGAACTCGAGCCGCTCGTACGAGGAGGGGCGGTCGGGCGCCCACGAGGCATGGGTGAAGACGTGTCGCAGCCGCTGAGCGGGCAGCGTGTCGATCAGCTTGCGGAGAGGCTCCGTTTCCGAAGCCGGCTTGACGCTACTGGTGCGTCGAGACGTAGTCGACGGCCTGCCCGACGGTCGTGATCTTCTGCGCGTCCTCGTCGGAGATCTTGATCCCGAACTGGTCTTCGAGCTCCATGATCAGCTCCACGAGGTCGAGTGAGTCCGCATCGAGGTCTTCCTGGAAGGAAGCCTCCTCGGTGATTACGTCCTCGTCGACCCCGAGCTGCTCGACGAGCACTTCCTTCACCCGTTCGAAGACTTCCTGTCTCGACGCTGCCATGTCACCTCTCGTTCGATCGTTGGGGGGCTAAGGCCGGCCGATCATACACAGGTCACGCCACAGACTCCGCCTTTGCAGGCAACTTGGCGGCGAGCCGTCCGGTGACATCGTGCTCGACCCCGCGGGCGGCGAGGCGGATCGCATTCGCGATCGCGGTGCGCGACGAATTTCCGTGCGCGATCACCGCGAGCCCGTGCAGGCCGAGGAGGTACGCGCCGCCGTAGGTGTCGGGATCGAGCCGGCGGCGGAGCCGCCGCGACGCCGGCCGGATCAGGAGGCCGCCGAGCATGCCGAGCGTCGTCGCCTCGACCTCCTCGCGCAGGCTCTCGATCACCGTCCGGATCGTCCCCTCGAGCGCCTTCAGCGCCACGTTGCCGGTGAACCCGTCGGTGACGACGACATCGGCGGCCTTTGCGAGCAGGTCGCGGCTCTCGGCGTTGCCGGCGAAGTTGAGCGACCCGGACGCGAGGAGGTCGTGAGCCTCGAGCGCGAGTTGGTTGCCCTTCTCCGCCTCCTCCCCGATCGAGAGCAGGCGCACCTCGGGATTCGGCAGCCCCAGGATCTCCTCCGCGAACACGGCGCCCATGTACGCGAACTGGACCAGGTGCTCGGCGCGGGCGTCGGCGTTCGCGCCGCAGTCGAGAAGCACCGACGGCCCGTCCCGGGCGGGCAGCGGAACGGCAATCGCGGGGCGCATCACCCCCGGCAGGCGCCTGATCTCGAGGAGGGCGGCGGCGAGCATCGCGCCGGTGTT
Organism: Actinomycetota bacterium; assembly: GCA_046734415.1. Classification (GTDB taxonomy): domain Bacteria; phylum Actinomycetota; class Thermoleophilia; order Gaiellales; family Gaiellaceae; genus DATBLE01. Next base: position 12,810 of record JBKPRD010000250.1, read on the forward strand.
GCCTGCAGAGACAACGGCAGCGGCCGTTCCTTCGCCGACCGCGCGGCAGGAGACGACCAGCGAGCTGTCCGGCTTCGCGCGCACCGCCTCCGACGGCTTCTCGTCCATCCCGATCACCTGCTCGGCGCGCACGTGCTCCAGGCCGCGAGCGTCGAGCGACGCGGGGCCGTAGAGGATCGGGACGATGCCGTCGGTCGCCGCTTCGAGAGCGCCGGCGACGACCTGCTCCGGCCCACGGTCGCCGCCCATCGCGTCGACGGCTACCCGGACGGCCACGGAGCCTAGTGCAGCGGGGTGGCGAGCGGCTCGACCTCGCGCCCCTTGTACGTCTTGCAGTTCGGGCAGACGCGGTGCGGCCGCTTCGGCTGCCCGCAGGTCGGGCAGACGTTCACGCGCGGGGCTTCGATCCCGTGCTGCGCACGGCGCTTGTCGCGGCGTGACTTCGAGGTCTTCCTCTTCGGGACTGCCATTGGAGCCGCGGCAGTATAGCTACGCCGTCTCGAACGACCGCGTCACGCCGACCCGCTCGAGGAAGCGGCGATCGTGCGTGACGAGCATGAGCGTCCCGTCGTACCGCGCGAGCGCGCGCTCGAGCTCCTCGATCGCCGGCAGGTCGAGGTGGTTCGTCGGCTCGTCGAGCACGAGGCAGTTGACGCCGAGCGCCCCCTGCGCCGCCAGCTCGGCGCGCGTGCGCTCGCCGGGCGAGAGGGTGCGGCCGGGCCTGACGACGTGCTCGGCGTACAGGTCGAACTTCGCGAGCAGCGTCCTCGCCTCGCCTTCGGGCAGCGCTGTGGCCTCGACGAAGCCGTCGAGCAGCGCCCGGTCACCGCCGAACTGCGCCCGGAGCTGGCCGATCTCGCCGAAGACGACGCCCGGCCCGACGCGCCGCTCCCCCTGCGCGAGCGGGAGACGTCCGAGCAGCGCGGCGAGGAGCGTCGACTTGCCCGACCCGTTCGCGCCGGCGACGGAGATTCGCTCGCCCCACCGCACGTGCAGGTCGAGCGGCCCCAGCCGAAAGCCGTCCCGCTCGATCACCCCGCGTTCGATCGCGACCACGAGATCGCCTGCACGACGGGCCGGAGCGAGCGAGAGCCGAAGCTCCCATGGCTGCCACGGCTTCTCGACGGGCTGCTCGTCCAGGCGCTCCAGGCGCTTCGCGGCTGCGCGCGTCTTCGACATCAGCGCGTGGGTGCCACGCCGGCCGGCGCCCTTTCCGTGCGCGCGCGCCTGCACCCGGCGCTCCTCGTGCAGCTGCGTGAAGCGATCCCGCTGCGCCTCCCACTCCGCGTACGCGCGCTCGTGCTCCGTCCGGGCACGGGCCCGCGCCTGCTCGTACTCCGTCCAGCCGCCGGCGTAGTGATGCACGCGCTGCGTGCCGGCCTCGAGCTCGACGACCCGGCTGACCGAGCGGTCGAGGAAGGCCCGGTCGTGCGAGACGACCACGACAGATGCCTCGAGCGAGGCAACGAAGTGCTCGAGCAGGCCGAGCCCCGCGAAGTCGAGGTCGTTCGTCGGCTCGTCGAGCAGGTACACGTCGAAGCGTGCGGCCAGGATCGACGCAAGCGCGACTCGCGCCGCCTGTCCGCCGGAGAGCTCGGCGACCGGCTGCGACGCCGGCACGTCGAGGCGCGCCTCCGCGAGCGCTCGGCGGATGCGCCAGTCCTCCGGCTCCCCGCTCCGGTGCCGGACGTACCCGCCGACCGTCTCCTGCGGGTCGAGCTCGCGCTCCTGCGACAGATAGCCGACTCGGAGGCCCGGCGGCAAGCGCCGGACGGAGCCGGCGTCGAGGGGCTCGAGTCCGGCGAGCACGCGGAGCAGCGTCGTCTTCCCGCGGCCGTTCGGCCCGACCACGCCGATGCGGCTCCCGGGCGTGACCGCGAGCGATACGCGCTCGAGGATCGTCTCCCCGCCGCGGCGGACGGTGATCTCGGTTGCGGCGAGCGTGCCGCCGTCGTACATCTCGGACCTCCTGATCGAGAGCGCGCGGCAGAGGCTTTCGGCCTTGCCGCGATGGGACGTGTCCGTCGATCAGCGATCCGTCATGGGACGGCGCCGAGGCGCCGCAGCGGATGTTACAGGGCGTCCCGCAGGCCCTTCAACGCCGCCCAACGCGGATCCGGCTCGTCCTCGTCGTGGACGTGCGGCTCCACGTTGAGATCGCGGCCGCACTCGGGACAGAGGCCCGCGCAGTCGGGACGACACAAGATCTTGTCGGGCAGCGCGAGGATCAGCGCGTCGCGGGCCCAGGCCGAGAGGTCGAGCCGGTGGCCCTCGAGATACGGCGTCGTCAGCTCGTCGGACTCGGGGCTCGTCGCCTGGTACTCGCTCAGCCGTAGGGTCTCGTCGACGACGGCATCCGTGAGGCAGCGCATGCAGGGGCCGTGCAGTCGCACGGTGAGGCGCAGCCCCAGCACGAGACCGGTAGAGGCCCGGGTGACCGAGAGCTCGGCCGGCACCTGCTCCGGCACTGCCACGTAACGCTCGCCGCCGAGCTCGATCGGCGCGACCGCGACCTCGAGTGCCTCGCGGTGCTCCTCCCCCGACCTCACCCTGATGTTGCGGAGGTCGAAGACGGTCATCTGGCCTGAGGTTAGCGCGCGCGTGCCATCGCAGCGGCCGCGCCCGGTTCCGGCGTGCCGGCCGCCGGCCTCGGCCTGGGCGCGCGCACGATCAGCGCCACCGAGGCGAGGATGATCCCGCCGCCGACGAAGGTGCGCCACGTCAGCGCCTCGCCCAGCACGAGCGTCCCGAGCAGCACCGCGACGACGGGGTTGACGTAGGCGTACGTGCCCACGAGGGACGTCGGTGCCGCGCGCAGCAGCCACATGTAGGCGGTGTACGCGACGAGCGAGCCTGCGACGACGAGGTAGGCGAGGCCGAGCCAGGACTCGAGCGACACCGCGGACGGATGGAAGCCACTCAGCTCGCCGCTCGCGGCCGAGACGACGACCAGGATCAGGCCGCCTGCGGTCATCTGCATGCCTGCGCCCACGAGCGGCCGCCGCGGCAGGGGCGCCTGCCGCGAGTAGAGCGAGCCCACCGCCCACGCGAGCGAGCTGAAGACGAGCACGATCGCAGCCCTGCTGCTGCCGCCGCCCGCTCCGCCGGGAGCGACGAGCAGGCCGACGCCGGCGAAGCCGACGACGAGGCCGATCACGACCACGCGCGCCAGCCGCTGCGCGTAGAACACGCGGTCGAGCAAAGCCATCCACAGCGGCACCGACGCGATGATCAGCGAGGCCGTGCCGGTGTCGAGCGTCTGCTCTGCCCAGCCGACCGCTGCGTTGCCGACCGCGAGCATCGGCGCGGCGATCAGGAAGGCGGAGAGCCAGTGGCGGGCCGTCGGCCGATCCGTGCGGTCACCGCGGCGCGTCGCCCACACGTACAGCAGCGGCCCCGCGATCAGGAACCGCGTCGCGGCCATCAGGAACGGCGGCATCGTCCGGACGGCGAGGTCGATCCCGAGGTAGGTCGAGCCCCAGACGGCGTAGACGACCGCGAGCGCCAGCCAGACGCGCGAACTTATCTGCGGCCTGGCCACCAGCCTCGCCGGTCGCGATCGTCGAGGTCGTGCACGTCGCGCGCCACTACCGAGAGAACGCCGGCGAGTATCAGGATCGTGAGGACGACGAGCATCGCCATCCGACCAGTGTGCAGGCTTGTGTGCGATTAGCACAAATCGTGTAATCTCTCGTATTGATCATGGAGCCTGATGGTTGGCTGGGGCTCGAGCTGCGGCATCTGATGGCCTTGAAGGCGATCGCCGAGCACGGCAGCTTCGGCCGCGCGGCGAAGCAGCTCGGCTACACCCAGTCGGCGATCAGCCAGCAGATCGCCACGCTCGAGCGCATCGTCGGCCAGCGGCTGATCGACCGCCCCGGCGGGCCGAGGCCCGTCTCGTTGACCGAGGGGGGCGAGCTGCTGCTGCGACACGCCGACGCGATCGCCGCTCGGCTCCGCGCCGCCCGGGCCGATCTGGCCGCACTCGACGCCGGCGACGCGGGGCCGATGCGCATCGGTACCTACCAGAGCGTCGGCGCTCGCGTGCTCCCTGCCCTGCTGCGCGAGTTCGGCGAGGAATGGCCGCAGGTGGAGATCATGCTGCGGGAATCGACCGACGACCGCGAGCTCGTCGAGCTGATCGAGCGCGGCGAGCTCGACCTCTCGTTCGTCGTCCTCCCCCTCGAGCCCGGCCCGTACGAGGCGACCGAGCTCTTCCGGGACCCGTACGTCCTCGTCGTTCCGGCGGGATCGCCGCTGGCCCGACACGAGCGGCCGCCAAGCCTGCGGGAGATCGTCGAGCAGCCGCTGATCAGCTACCGCACCTGCCGCACCACCGGCCGGGTGATCGACCGCCTGCGGCAGACCGGGCGCGACCCGAACATCGTGTTCCGGTCCGACGAGAACGGCACCGTGCAGGGGCTGGTCGCGGCCGGAGTGGGAATCGCGTTGATGCCGAAGCTGACCGTCGAGCAGACGGACGCCGCGATCGAGATCGTCGATCTCGGCGACCGCGTGCCGCCCCGCCTGATCGGCATCGCCTGGCACCGCGATCGCCGGCGCACCCGGGCGGAGCAGGCGTTCGTCGAGCTCGCGCAGAGGCAGACGTCGCGCTCCGGCGAGGCGCTCGCCGCCTAGCTACTTCTTCGCGCGCTGGTTCTCGAAGAACTCGGCGGCCTCGCGCGGCGGGGGGACGCTGAGCAGGTTGTCCCGGACCCACTCCTCGGCGATCGGCCACTCGGTCGGTCGAATCCGCTCCGCGGCCGCTTCCAGGTCGTACTCGGTGCGGCGCAGCTCCGGCTCGCCGTCGTTGACGAGCGCCCAGTAGGCGCCGGGCGCGTCCTCGTAGGGCATCCCGACGCTGCCAGCGTTGACGA
>JBKPRD010000251.1:0-5374 GCA_046734415.1 Actinomycetota bacterium
GCCAGGCGTGGCGGGTCAGATGGGGGTTTTGCCACAGCACGTCCCGCTGATTACGCAAATGGTGCCGGGCGAAATGATCGTGCGGAAGGACGGCCGTGATCTGTTCGTCGCGACGGGCGAGGGACTCATCGAAGTCACCGCCAACCGCGTCGCCATCCTGACGGACCTCGCCATTCCGGCCGACCGCATTGACGAGGCGAAAGCCGAAGAAGCACGGCAACGCGCCGAAGCCCGTCTGCGCGAAAAACTCTCGGGCGAAGAACTCGCTGCCGTCAACGCCTCGCTCACTCGCGCCCTGGCCCAGTTGCGTGTCAAGCGCCGACGACGCGTGTAATATGGATCGCGTGGCGATCCGGCGCTGGGCGATCTCGGATCTTAATACCGCGTACCTGGCGCAGATCGACGAGTTCGTGAAGACGCTCGGTCGCACTAGGCGCCGCGACACCCGAGGCGCAAGTCGGGGTCCAGGTCTCGACAAGCTCATCGTCCCCCCGGGTGGAAGTACGGAGAGACCGAGCGCTCCAGGATGAATTGCGTGCTGACAATCGATGGGCTCGGCGGTGGACTTGGGGACGTCCGAATATCCATCGCCGATGCCTCGTCACATTTGCCGTGGCATCGGCATCCAACGCTCCGCGAACACCCCGTGCTCGGCGTACAGACGTCGTCTTCCTCTTCGCGGCGCTCCGGCCCGCGACGGCACGCACCTTGCGTACGCTCGGCGTGGTGCCACGCAGGGCGAAACGGTCGTCGGCGAGGGTGGTCGGTCACGTCCTACCACTCCTGACCGCGCTCGGCTACCAGCACGAGCCGTCGTGCCCCGTGGTCCGAGTATGGAACGAGACCTGTCACGTGGAGAGCGATGCCGTCGAGTAGCGTTCGGGGCACGAAAGGGAGGCGCCAGCAGATGAGTCAGGCGAAACAACAGATGTCCCTCGGCACGAGCCCGGGGGGTGCCGATCATTCGGCCGACGTTCTCGGACAATACGGCTGCGGCCCGGTTCAGTTCGCGGGGAGGGGCGATGGGCTCTACGAGCGCCATCTCGTCTTCGACAGCGTCCTCGCTCCCCCGGCCGCGGGACCGCGCGAACGCTTCGAGGCCTTTGCCCGCTCCGTGCGGGACGTCCTGTCGCAACGATGGGTTCGCACGGAGCAGGCCTACGAGCGCGAGAACCCGAAGCGAATCTACTACCTCTCGATGGAGTTCCTGATCGGCCGCTCGCTCGCCAACAACGTCATGAACCTGCTGCTCGATCCGATCGCGACGCAGGTCGTGGCGCAGCAACACCTCGACTGGCTCGCCCTCCTCGAGGAGGAACCCGATGCCGGCCTCGGCAACGGGGGACTCGGGCGGCTCGCGGCCTGCTTCCTCGACTCGATGGCGACGATGCAGCTGCCGGCCATGGGCTACGGGCTACGTTACGAGTACGGCATGTTCCGGCAGTCGATCGAGGACGGCTGGCAGCGCGAGCGGCCGGACAACTGGCTGCGTCGCCCCGACCCGTGGGAGGTCGCCCGCCCGCAGGAACGGGTCGAGGTCGCGCTCGGCTGCTCGTTCGAGCTGCGGGGCGGCACCCTCCGCGCCGTCCCCGGCCGGCCCTCGACGCTGTTCGGCCTGCCGTTCGACCGCCCCGTCGTCGGCTACGGGGGGAAGACCATCAATACCCTCCGCCTCTGGGCCGCTGCCGCACCTGACTCCTTCGACTTCCAGAAGTTCGGCCACGGCGAGTTCGTCGACGCGCTCGCCGAGACGCTCGAGGCCGAATCGCTGACCCGGGTGCTCTATCCCGACGACTCGACGACGTCGGGCCAGGGGCTGCGCTTCGTGCAGGAGTACTTCCTGGTCGCGTGCTCCCTGGCCGACCTGGTGCGACGCTTCCGGCGGAGCAACGCCGACTGGAGCGAGCTGCCCGACCGGGTCGCCATCCAGCTCAACGACACGCATCCCACGATGGCGGTCCCGGAGCTGATGCGCCTGCTCCTCGACGAGGCCCACCTCCCCTGGGATCGGGCGTGGGAGCTGACGCGGCGGACGCTGGCGTACACCAACCACACGCTGCTGCCCGAGGCGCTCGAGAAGTGGCCACTTGCCTGGTTCGAAATGCTCATCCCGCGTCATCTGGAGATCATCCTGGAGATCAACCGCCGCCTCCTCGACGACGTCCGAGCCCGCTTCCCGGGCGACGAGGGGCGCGTCGCGCGCGTGAGCCTCGTCGAGGAGGGTCCCGAGCGGAGGATCCGGATGGCGAACCTGGCGATCGTCGGCTCGCACAGCACCAACGGCGTCGCCGCGATCCACTCCGAGCTGCTGCGCACGACGACGGTCAAGGACCTGGCCGAGGTGTTCCCTGAGCGGTTCAGCAACAAGACGAACGGCGTGACGCCGCGACGCTGGCTGCGCCTTGCGAACCCGGCGCTCGCGCGCACGATCACGGAAGCCATCGGAGACGGCTGGGTGACCGACCTCGGCGAGCTCCGCAGGCTGGCGCCGCTCGCAGATGACGGCAGCTTTCGCGACGCCTTCCGGAAGGCCAAGCGCGAGGCGAAGGTGCAGTTCGCCGACTGGCTTCAGTCGACGACCGGCATTTCGGTCGACCCGGACAGCATCTTCGACTGCCAGGTGAAGCGCATCCACGAATACAAGCGGCAGCTGCTGAACGCGTTGCGCATCATCGTTCTCTACGACCGACTTCGGGAGAACCCGCAGAACGAGATGACCCCGCGGACGTTCTTCTTCGCCGGCAAGGCGGCGCCGGCCTACCGGCTCGCGAAGGTGATCATCAAGCTCGTCAACAACCTTGCGGGGACGATCGATGGTGACCCGGCAGTGCGGGGCCGGCTGAAGGTGGTGTTCCTACCCGAGTACTCCGTATCGCTCGCGGAACGCCTGATCCCGGCGAGTGACGTCTCGAACCAGATCTCGACCGCTGGCTACGAGGCGAGCGGCACCAGCAACATGAAGTTCATGATGAACGGCGCGCTGACCATCGGCACGCGCGACGGCGCGACCATCGAGATGGCGGAAGAGGCGGGCGAGGAGAACTTCTTCCTCTTCGGGCTGACCGCCGAGCAGGTGGCTGACAGCCGGAGCTGGTACAGCCCGCGCTGGCACTACGACCAGGAGCCGGAGACCCGCGCCGCGCTCGACCTGCTCTTCTCCAACCATTTCAGCGAGAACGAGGCGGGGGCCTTCGAGCCGCTGCGAGACGTCCTGCTCACGCATGGCGACCACTACATGCACCTCGCGGACTTGCGGTCGTACCTCGAGGCGAGCCAGCGACTGGGCGCGCTGTACGCGGACCCGGAGGGCTGGGCGCGGAAGGCCATCCTCAACGTGGCGGGGTCCGGAAAGTTCTCGAGCGACCGCACCATCGCCGAATATGCGGCCGACATCTGGAACGCGAAGCCCTGCGTCGTGAAGTAGGGGGGGCGGCGACATGGCAATCAGCCCGCTCGCAGGAAAGCCCGCCCCCGCATCGATCCTCGTCGACGTCGCCGCGCTCATCGATGCCTATCACGAAAAACGACCCGACCCGTCCGTGCCCGCGCAGCGGGTCGTGTTCGGGACCTCCGGACATCGCGGGTCCTCACTGGACACCGCCTTCAACGAGGCCCACATCCTCGCGATCACGCAGGCGATCTGCCTCCACCGGAAGCGCGAGGCGATCGACGGACCCCTGTTCATCGGGTTCGATACCCACGCGCTCTCGAAGCCGGCGTTCGTGACCGCGCTCGAGGTGCTGGCCGCCAACGAGGTCGAGGTCATGGTCGATGCCGGGGACGGCTACACGCCGACCCCCGTCGTGTCGCACGCGGTACTCCAGTACAACCGCGGCCGGCGTCGCGGGCTCGCCGACGGGATCGTGATCACGCCGTCCCACAACCCGCCGCAGTACGGGGGCTTCAAGTACGACCCGCCGCACGGCGGGCCTGCCGACACGCACGTCACCCGGTGGATCGAGGAGCGCGCGAACGCGTTCCTCGCCGACGGCCTGCGCGGTGTGGCGAGAGTTCCGTTCGCTCGCGCCAGCACCGCGGCGACGACCCATCGGCACGAGTACCGCGACGCGTACGTGCGCGATCTCGTGTCGGTGGTGGACCTCGAGGCGATTCGCGCGAGCGGCGTCCACATCGGGGTCGACCCGCTCGGCGGCGCGAGCGTCGCCTACTGGGACGCGATCGGCGAGCGCTACGGCCTCGATCTCGAGGTCGTGAATCGTGCCGTCGACCCGACGTTCCGCTTCATGACCGTCGACTGGGACGGCCAGATTCGCATGGACCCGTCGTCGCCGTACGCGATGGCGCGCATGGTCGACTTGAAGGACCGGTTCGACGTGGCCTTCGCGAGCGACACCGATGCCGATCGCCATGGCATCGTGAGCCACAGCGCGGGGCTCCTCGAGCCGAACCATTACCTCGCCGTCGCGATCGGATACCTCTTCGCCAACCGAGACGGATGGCCGGCTTCGGTCGCCGTCGGCAAGACGGTCGTCAGCAGTACCATGATCGATCGGGTGGCGGCGCGTCTCCGGCGGCGGTTGATCGAGGTGCCGGTCGGGTTCAAGTGGTTCGTCGAGGGACTGGTCGGCGGGGCGATCGGGTTCTGCGGCGAGGAGAGCTCCGGTGCGACGTTCCTGCGGCGCGACGGGACCGTGTGGACGACGGACAAGGACGGGCTCGTGCCGAACCTGCTCGCCGCCGAGATCACCGCGCGGACCGGCAAGGACCCGGGCGAGCACTACCGGACGCTGACGGCGGAGTTCGGCGCGCCGTGCTACACGCGCGTCGACGCGGCGGCTACCGCGGAACAGAAGGCGAGGCTGGAGAAGCTGTCAGTCGAGGCGGTCACGGCACCGACGCTCGCCGGCGAGCCGATCGTCGCCAAGTTGACGAAGGCACCGGGCAACGATGCTCCGATCGGTGGCCTGAAGGTCGTGGCGGCGAGCGGGTGGTTCGCGGCACGGCCCTCGGGCACGGAGAGCATCTACAAGATCTACGCGGAGAGCTTCCGGGACCGGCCGCATTTGGAGACGATCGTCCGGGAGGCCGAGGAGATCGTGAATGACGCCCTAAAGGAGACGCGATGAAGACGACGCGAAAGCTGCATGAGCTCGGACAGAGCATCTGGCTCGACAACATCACGCGTGACCTGCTGAACGACGGCACGCTGCGGCGCTACATCGACGAGCTGTCGGTGACGGGGCTCACCTCGAACCCGACGATCTTCGATCACGCCATCAAGAACAGCACGGCCTACGACGCCGCCATCCGCGAAAAGCTCGCGCAGGGCCGGCGGGGCGAGGACCTCTTCTTCGAGCTGGCGCTCGAGGATCTCACCCGGGCGGCGGACCTGTTCCGGCCGATCAACGACCGG
>JBKPRD010000252.1:0-12432 GCA_046734415.1 Actinomycetota bacterium
GGTCGAGCCGGGTGCGGAGGGAGATCAGGTCTACCGCCTGCGCAATACCGCAGCGCATTGGACGCGACGTTCGACGTACTCGCACACACCCTCGGCTGCCCACCAGGCAAGGAGGGTGGCGCCGCGCGGAAGTGGCTCACCGACAACGGGCACCTCGAAGACGATGAAGCCGCGATGCTCATGGCGTTTGCTGACTTCGCAGGTCGTGCTGGCTCACACGCAGGCCTCTCGGGGGCAGCTGACTCGCAGCTCCGGCGGCACTTCGCGACGGCTCTGATCACGTTCGGGATCGCGAAGCTCGGGTGACGTCCGCGGCGGCCAGTGCCACAACAGTGCCAGTACGCGGACGGGGCACCTCGCATGGCCACGGGGGGTTCAGCCCCGGAAACCGCGTAGCGAAGCCACCTGGCGCCACTGCGGCCCCCCAGCCCGCCACCCGCCTAAGCGGCTAGACTGGCCTTGGTCCAACGACACCGGAGCCTGACCGACTGACACCGCTCGAGCAAGCACGCCATATCGCCGGCCTGGCGCAGGAGAAGCTGGCGAAAGACGTCGTCATCCTGGACATGACGCCGGTGTGCACCTACACCGACTACTTCGTGATCTGCACTGGGCAGAACCCGCGGCAGACGAAGGCGGTCTTCGACGAGGTGCACCAGACCCTGAAGTCGGAGTCGCGGACGCTGCCGGTCTCCGTCGACGGCGTCAACGAGGCGAACTGGATCGTCGCCGACTACCTCGATGTCGTCCTGCACGTCTTCACGCCCGACGCGCGGAAGTACTACGCGCTCGAGGACCTGTGGGGCGACGTGCCGTCCGTTTCGGTCGAGGCCGTTTCGGTCTAGTTGTCCGAACGGACAACTACCATCGGACCATCCAGCTTCGGATCGCGCCATCCCGGACGACCACAGAGGGGGAATCAACCGGGCCGAGGAATACGAATTCGGCGCTACACTGGGTAACTCTGGGGCCGTAGCTCAGCTGGGAGAGCGCGAGCGTGGCACGCTCGAGGCCGCGGGTTCGAGCCCCGCCGGCTCCATCCCATTGTTCAACTGAAGCCTGCCGGACGGCGGGCTTCGTCAGCAGAAGCTCCATGCACCCTCGCCGTTGACGGGCAGGGCCCGAGGCGGCAAGCTGGCGGTCGTGCCGCTTCCGACCGAGGCGATCGGCAGCATTCCGCGTCCCGCCGCACTGCTCCAGGGAATGGAGGAGCACGCGCAGGGGGCGATTTCGGACGGCGACCTCGACACGCTCTACGAGGAGGCCGTACGAGAGACGATCGCGCAGCTGGAGGGGACGGGCTCGCCCGTCGTCACCGACGGGGAGCAGCGCAAGCCGAGCTTCGCGACCTATCCGATCGCGGGGCTCGAGACGCTCGCGCCGGACGGCGTCGTGATCCCATTCGCCGACGGTCACACGCGGCAGCTGCCTCGTCTGACGGCCGGACCCTTTCGCTACTCGACGTATGCAGGCTCTTACCTCGAGGCCGCACGGCTGCACGCCCATGTCCCGCTGAAGCAGGCGGTGATCTCGGCGTCCGCGCTGAGCCTGCTCTACCCCGCCGACGGGATCGACGGCTACCCCCGCGAGACCTTTCTCGACGACCTCGTCGCCGAGGCGGAGGCGGACATCCGCAGCTGCCTCGCGGCCGGCGCGCACAGCGTCCAGATGGACTTCACCGAGGGACGCCTGGCGGTGAAGCTCGATCCGTCGAAAGGGTTGCTCCGCGACTTCGTCGCGCTCAACAACCGGGTTCTCGAGCGCTTCTCGGAGATCGAAAGACAGCGGCTCGGCGTCCACACATGCCCCGGCGGCGACCAGGACTCGACCCACAGCGCCGACGTCGACTACGCCGAGCTCCTCCCGAGCCTGTTCGAGCTCGACGTGCGGAACTTCTACGTCCAGCTGTCGAGCGAAAGCGACCGCGGCCGGGTACTCGACCTCATCGCCGACAACCTCCGGCCGGGGCAGTTCGTGTTCGTCGGAGTCACGGATCCGATCGACCCGCGCGTCGAGAGCCGCGATGAGGTGTGTGCGCGCGTGCTCGAGGCTGCCGACCGCATTCCTGTCGCCCGGCTGGGCACGACGGACGACTGCGGCTTTTCGCCCTTCGGCGACGACGTCTCGACCGCACGAGAGACGGCCTTCGCGAAGATCCGGGCCCGCGTCGACGGCACGGAACTTGCTTCCCGAGAGCTGGGGATCTGACTGTTCATCCGGGCCGGACGAGGGCTTCGGGCGCCGCCGGCGCTCACCCTCGACCACACCAGGAGGGCTTCACGACCCCGAGCTACACCAGCCCGTCAAGCGCCTTGCCGCTCCAGCACGCCGAGCTACCGGACAGCATTACGGCGTGAGCGACGCGGCCCCGCCACTGGAACAGGAGGTACCGCCGAACGAGGCTGCGGAAGACGAGCCGATCTTCCAGGCGCCGAGCGTGTTGCGGATCATGTGGGCCGATCCCCAGCACATGGCCGAGCAGCTCGTCGTCTGGTCGCTCGCCCACTTCGGCCCCCGCGCCGAGCAAGCGGTCGAAAGTCTCGGACGAGAGCATCCCGATGCGAGCCGGGAGGAGCTCGAGGATCGCGTGATCACGCACCAGTCCCGGGTTGCCGCGACGGAAGGCGGGTTCGTGGGCGGACCGTTCATCGTCCTGATCCCGGTCGCGTTCTGCGCAGCCCTGCTCGCTCAGGCGCAGATGGTCTACGAGCTCGCCGCGGTCTCCGGCCGCAACCCGCGCGACGCGATGCGCGCCGGCGATCTGCTCGTCCTGCTCGGAGCGCACGACTCGATCTCCGAGGCGGAAGCCGCGATCAAGACGATGAAGAAGGATCCCCGCCAGGAGGGCAAGAAGCTTCCTGCCGGCGTGCGCATCGAGATGGTCAAGCGCATGGCGTACCTGCTCGGGCTCTTCACGCCCGACCCGGGCTACGGCCGGTTCCGGTTCATCATCGGGTGGGTCGGGATCGGCCTGCTGCTGCTCGTCGGATTCGTGCTGCCGCTCGTCTGGGTGCCCTACCTCGCGTACTCGACGCGGCGCAGCACCCTGCGACTCGCAGCGCGTGCCCGCGAGTACTACGCCGCCGGCGGGGCAGCCGATGCCGGGCTGACCGTTCGTCGCGGCGGTTCGTCGCGCGCGAGCCTCGGCGGCACCATCGCCCTCGGCCGGACGTTCGTGCTGCTCGTCCTGCCGATCGGCGCCGCGCTCATCGCGCTGTTGACGGGCCTCTCCCCGGGCGGCGGCAGGTGGCTCGTCGCCGGCCTGATCTTCCTCGCGGTCTCCTTCGTCGCCAGCTTCCTCTGGCTCGGCTTTCGCTGGCTGCGCCGGACGGGCCGCAGGATCGTCCGGCCGCACCGTGCGGCGAGTGAGGCCCGCTGAGAAGTCCCGCGCGAGCCACCCCGCCAGCAGCCTCTCGCGCATGCCGGCGTAGACGCCCATCCCGCCGACGATCGCCTCAGGGTTCACCTTCTCGAGCGGCGAGAACCGCCCGGACGTGATGATGTCGCCGCCCGCGACGTGGTTGACGTCGGTGCAGTTGTACTCGGTGCCGGCGTTCATCTGCAGGCAGGACGCGCCGACGCTCCCCGGCTGCCGGTTCTGCATTGCGGCCGAGCGCAGCTACGTGCACGTCGGTGCGCCGCCATTCTCGCTCGACTGGTGGAACCGCGGCTGGTCGATCGAGATCATCGCGGTGATCCGATCGGCCTGTTCCTCCCTGCGCAGCTGAGCGGCGCTATCGTCCGGACGTGGGGAGGTTCGCCCTCGCGCTCGCGCTGGCAGTCGCGTGCGTCGCGCTTCCCGCCGATGCTGCGCCTTCGCTGCTGCGGAACGCAAGCTGGGCAGACAACCGCCACGGCTGGGCGGAGTGCCGCGAGCGGGAGGTCTGCGCGACCGAGAACGGCGGGCGCAGCTGGCACGACATCCTCACCGGCGGCAACTACGTCTTCTCGCTCGTGCGGACGTCTGCCGCCTCGGGCGTGACCCAGACGGGCAACACCTCGGGTTACAGCTTCTGGACTCGTGACGACGGCGCCAACTGGTACGAGCTCCCGAACGTCCCGACGCCGAGCTACAACGCCGGCGAGCGCGCACTTGTCTACGAGGGCCGTGGGAGCCTGCTCTTCTGGCATCAGAGCGGCACGACGCTGTTCCAGCTGACGCCGTGGCCGGCGACCACCGATCCGCCGTGCAAGGGCCAGAGCTGGCCGGGGAAGGGGACCTGCGTGGTCGCCGAGGCGGATTCGCCCTTCACCTCGACGGCGGTCGCGACGATCACCAACGGCACGCTCGACCGCATGCGCAACATTGCCGGCGGCGTCGCCGTGCTCGTGACCGGGACCGACCCGAGCGCATCGCCGGTCGGCGTGCTTGTGCATCGGGGCCAGGAGAACACCGTCAGCGAGCTGCCCGAGCCCTCGCTCGGGCGCCGGACGCTGACCTGCACCGGCTTCTACGCCGCCTGGCCCTCTCTCTTCGTCGAGGCCTCGTCCTTCGCCGCCGGCCTTGATTGCCCGAGGCTGCCGCGCGTGCTCTGGCGCTCGGCCGACGGCGGGGCGACGTGGAGCGTCTCCTCGACGACGCACACGGGAGCCGGGACGGCTGCCGCCCTTCCGGGGGCGCTCGGGCGGCGGGACGATCGCGCCCTATCGAGCCGCGCCGGCGCGGCTCGAGATCAGACAGTTCGCGACCCAGCTCTGCGGCTGCCCGGCGGCGTCCGCTGCCGAGTCTCGGCGATCGTCGTCGCGTGGCCGGCGATCCTCGTCAGCGGCCGCCGGGCCCGCGGCGCGAGCGCGATCCGCTGGTGGTCGAACGACGGCGGCTCGACCTGGTCGATTTTCGGCCGCTGCTAGGCGACTTCCGCGGCCCTGAGGATGCTGCCCGCTTCGGCGCTGCCTTCGTGTGCGCCTCGAGACTCGCGCGCAGGGCCTCCATCAGATCCGGCGCCTCCTCGGGCTCGACCTCCGGAGCGGCGTGCACCTCCTCGCCGCGCCGTTTGCGGCGGATCACGTCGAGCAGCCGATCCGTGTAGGTGTCCTCGTATTTCGTCGGGTCGAAGTCCCCTCGGAAGCGGTCGATCAACGACGCCGCCATCTCGAGCTCCTGCTTGCTGACGCGCGCTCCGCTCGGGCGGAGCTCGTCGGGCGGCCGGACCTCGTCCGCGAAGTACATGCGCTCCAGCGTGATCACGCCGTCCCGGATCCGTAGGCAGCCGAGGTACTCCCGGTCCCGCATCAGGAACGTGCCGACGGCGGCGAGGCCCGCGTCCTCCATGGCTTTCACGAGCAGCGTGTAGACCTTCTCGCCGCCGTCCTGCGGCGCGAGGTAGTAGCTGTGCTCGAAGTAGATCGGATCGATCTCCTCGAGCGGCACGAACTGCTCGATCTCGAAGGAATGCCCGCCCTCCGCCCGCGCGGCCTCGAAGTCCTCGTCCTCGAGGTAGACGAACTCGCCCTTCTCGAGCTCGTACGCCTTGACGATCTCGGCCTCGGGTACCGGCTTGTCCTCGAGCTTGCAGACCTTTTCGTAGCCGATCGGCGACTCGTCCTTGCGGTGGAGCAGGTTGAAGTGCAGCTTGTGCTCGGAAACGGCCGCGAACATCCGCACCGGGATGCTGACCAGCCCGAACGAGATCGTCCCCGACCAGATCGCGCGTGGCATGGGCACCTCGTACCCGCGGCGGACACCCTCTAATCCGTATCCGGCCGAGCGGTCGAGTCGTTGTCGGTGTATGCCGAGCATCCTGATCGACGAGCCGCTCGACGCCGTCAGCTCCGAGCTCGAAGCCGTGCAGCAGTGGCGGCGCGAGCAATTCGGAAGGCTCGGCTTCGACTCCGTCGTCGCCCGGCTGCTCGCCGAATCGTCGGCCGACCTCGGCCTCGCGCGGCGGCTGGACCTCGCCGGTTGCCCGGTCGCGCTCGCGTTCCGCATCCTCGCCTGAGACCAAGCTGACCTCGTGCGAGGGCGGACGCCGTCCGAGCGGACGCGTGCCCGTCGCCTGCCCGAGCGGGGCGCGTACGAACGCGAGCAGATCGACGCGATCCTCGACGCGGGGCTTGTCTGCCACCTGGGATTCGTCCACGACGGTATGACGGTCACGCTCGTCGACGGACTCGTGCTCGCGCGCTCGATCTTCCGCCACTCGATCAACTACCGCTCGGTCGTCGTCGTCGGACGCGCGGCCGAGGTCGTCGACCCGAATGAGAAGCTGCGCGCGCTGGAGGCGTTCGGCGAGCGGATCCTGCCCGGGCGCTGGGCGGAGGTGCGCCCGCCGACCCGTCGCTGCGTATGGCCGGAAGGGCCAATAGCGCGCGCTGGACGAGCGCGCTAGAACGAGCGAGGAGTTGCAGATCCGTCTCGGACCCGTCACACACCCACGACAGCCTGGCCGCTACCGTTGCCGATGATGGCAACAATCGGAGGAGGTAGCGATGTTCACCGAGCTCAAGGCGGAGCTGCTCGATCTTCGGGTGACCGAGAAGGGCTATCACAACGCCCTCTATGCGAGCACGCCTCCCGGTGGAGGCGGCTCGTCGAGCAGCACCGGCTCGTCGTCCAGCCTGACCTGCTGCAAGCTGTCCTGGAGCTGACGCTGCCCGTCGCGAGGTGCGGGACGTGAAGCCTCGGCTCGCACTCCCGTACCTCGCGCCCTGGTACCGCCTCGCGACCGACGGCGGCAGGATCCTGCTCGAGTACGGCCAGCGGATCGTGTGCCTCGAGGGCGGGGCGGCCGAGCGGCTCGTCCCGGCGCTCCTACCCTTGCTCGACGGCACGCGGACGGTGGACGAGATCGTCGCCGTCCTCGGCGAGCCCGTCCGCCCCGCTGTCGAGCACACGCTCGAGGAGCTCGTCGACGCCGGCGTTCTCAGGGCGGGGCCGCCGCTCGACACCGACCTGCCTCGGCCGAGTAAGGAGGCGGCCGAGTTGCTCGCGTCGCTTCGCCCCGGCGCCGAGCCGCTCGCCGACACCGCCGCCGCCGTTGCGGCCTGCTCCGTCGCGATCGTCGGCGACAGCGCCGCGGGAGTCGAGGCCACCCGGGTTCTGCGCCTCGCCGGGGCCCGCATCGAGCGGCGCGGTCGGATCGACAGCGGCGTCGATCTCGCCGTCTGCGCGCCTGCCGCGGGCGAACTTCCGTGTCTCGCGGACTGGAACGAGCAGGCGCTGGCGGCGTCCCAACCGTGGCTCCAGATCCTCCCCTTCGACGGGCGCTACGCGACGGTGGGGCCGCTCTACCTGCCGGGCGACACCGGCTGCTACGAGTGCTTCCGCCGCAGGCGCGCAGCCGTTCTCGGTGCGGCCGACGAGCTCGCGCTCCTCGAGAAGGTACCGGCGGCATACCCGTCGGGTCCCGCCTTCGACGCCGTTCTCGGTGGCCTCGCAGCGGCGGTCGCCCTCCACTGGCTCGTGCTCGACGACCACTACGCACCGGCGGGCTTCTACGGCTTGGAGTTGCTGCCCACGCTCGCGCTCACCGTCCACCATCTCCACCGCGTCCCACGCTGCGAAGCGTGCTCCGGCGTCGCCGACGTCGCCTCGCCGCTGCCGTGGTACAAGGAGGTGCCGGTTGCCGCCGGCCGTTGAGCTCCGGCCGCGAGCGCCGACTCCGCCGGCGGCGACGCTCCCGCGGCTCCGCTCGTTCGTCTCGCCGCTGACAGGCGTCGTCCGCGTCGTGTCGGAGACTCTGGCGGCTCCCGACGAGCTCCGCCTCGTCAGCATAGGTTGCGAGCTCGCCGACGGGCTGCCGACGATCGGGACGATTCTCGAGTCCTATACGGGCAGCGAGCACTGGTCGCGCGTTCGCGCCGAGGCAGCCGCGATCGGCGAGGCGCTCGAGCGCTACTCCGGCTCGTACGTCCCGCACGAGCGCATCGTGCTCGCCTCCGCCGCCGCGCTCGGTGTCGAGGCCGTGGAGCCGGCGCGCTTCGCGCTCTTCTCTGCCGAGCAGTACGCGCACCCAGGCTTTCCGTTTCGGCCGTTTCGCCTCGACACGCCCGTCGGGTGGGTCGAGGGCTTCTCGGTCCCGGACGGCCGCCGGGCCTACCTGCCGGCGCAGCTCGTGTTCATGCCGTGGAAGCGCGGCTCGCCCGACGAGGTTCGGGTCGGCCATGCGACGAGCAGCGGCCTCGCCTGTGCGGCGACGGTCGAGGAGGCGATCCTCGCCGGGGTGCTCGAGCTCGTCGAGCGCGACGCGTTCATGCTCGCCTGGCACAACCGGCTCTCGCTGCCCCTGCTCGACTGGGACGGTGACGAGGAGCTGGTCCGGCTCGACCGCAGATACTTTGCGCCTTCCGGACTCCGGTACTCGGCGGTCGACCTCAGCGTGTTCCTCGACGTCCCGACCGTGCTCGGCGTCGTGCACGGCCCGCCCGGCCGGCTCGGCGCTCTCGGCGTGGGGGCGGCCAGCGCTCCTCGGGTCGGCGAGGCCTGGCGCAAGGCGCTCGCCGAGGCGTTCTCGGTCCGTCGCTGGGTCGCCGACCGGGCGCTGGAGGAGCCGGAACGGCTCGGCCGGCCGCCGGCGACGATCGAGACCTTCGACGACCACACGCTCTACTACGCCGACGAGGGGCGCGCGCAGCGGGCCGCGTTCCTTGACGGCTCCGACGGCCGGCGTGAAGTCGCCGATGTGCATCCGCTCGACGGCGAGAACGTGCTCGAGCTGATCGAGGCGGTCTGCGAGCGGCTTGTCGCCCACGGAGCCTCGGCGTACGCGGTCGATGTCACGAGCCCCGACGTCGCCGCGGCCGGCCTGAGCGTCGTCCACGTCCTCGCTCCGGAGCTGTGCCAGCTCGACGTGGTCGAGGGCGCGCGCTTCCTCGGCGGGCGGCGGCTGTACGAGGCCGCCTTCGAGGCCGGCCTCGTCTCACACGCCCTCACGCTTGCCGACCTCAACCGCGACCCGCATCCGTTCCCGTGACCGAAGCGCCCGCCTTCGTCCCGCGCCAGACCGCCCGCTGGCTCGAGCTCGTCTACGGCGGGCCGCCCGATCCGCTCGATCTCGCCGAGTGGTACCACGAGGCGTCGAAGGTCTCCCCGAGGCAGATCGGGCGCCAGGTCGTCGGGGCGGCGCGCCTGGATGCCACTCCCGACCTGCAGCTCAGCATGACGCGCGCGGTTCGGAGGCTCCCGCTGCCGCAGCGGGAGCTACCTCCGCCGCGGCGGCCGGACCTGCCGCTCTTTCAAGCGATTGCGGCGCGGCGCTCGTGCCGCCGGTTCGGCGAGGAGCCGATCGACTTTCGCGACCTCGCGGGGCTGCTCGACGCGGCCTACGGCGTCACGCACGCGCTCGAGTCCAATGACGGCCGGCAGACGCTGCCGCTGCGCGCCGCCCCGTCGGGCGGCGCGCTCTATCCGCTCGAGCTCTACGTCGCCGCGCTGCGCGTCGAGCGGCTCCACGCCGGCCTCTACCACTTCGATCCGCTCGCGACGGCCCTGTCGGTCGCCCGCGACTCGCTCGACGCCGAGGAGGTCGCGTCCCTCTCGACCTACCCGGATATCGTCCGCGGCTGCGCGGCCCTGATCCTCGTCGCGGCCGTCTTCGGGCGGACGCGCTTCAAGTACGGCGTGCGCGGCTACAGGTTCGCGCTGCTCGAGGCGGGGCACGTCGTCCAGAACCTCCTGCTCACTGCGACGGCGCTCGGGCTCGGCGCCGTACCGCTGGGCGGCTACTACGACCGGCTGACGGACGAGTTCCTGGGGCTCGACGGGGTCAACGAGTCGACCCTCTACACCGTCGCCGTCGGCAGGCCCGCGGATGGCTGAGCTCGGGCTCGCATCCGGACCGGCCTGCGGCGCAGCGCTGTTCGTCGCGCTCGCGGGCGGCCGGATACCGCGCACACGACCCGCCGGGAGACCGCGCGTCCTCCTCCTCCGCTGGCTCTGGCTCGGCGCCGCAGCTGCGTTCGAGGAGGTGGTCTGGCGAGGTCTCATACTTGCCGGTCTGGCGCTTGCGCTGGGGACCGCCGCCGCACTGATCGTCTCGTCTGCCGGCTTCGCGGCCTGGCACGTGCCGGCGCTGGGACGTCGTTCTGCGGTCCACGCAGTCACCGGCCTCGGCTTCGGAACGGTGTCCCTCGTCGGCGGGCTCGGCGCAGCGATGCTCGCCCACGGCACCTACAACGTCCTCGTCGATTGGGGCGTCCACGCCGGGCGGAGCCCGGCGTGATCGCCGCCGCGCTGTGGCGAGTGTCGAAGCGGTTCGGCGAGACCCTTGCCCTCGAACAGGTTGACCTCGCGGTCGACGCGGGCGACATCGTCGCGCTGCTCGGGCCGAACGGCGCTGGGAAGACCACCGCGCTGTCGATCCTGCTCGGGCTGCGTCGTCCCGACGAGGGCCGGGCGGAGGTCTTCGGCGTCGACCCGCGCCGCCCCAGCGCGCGCGTCGCTGTCGGCGTCACGCCGCAGGAATCGGGCTTCCCGCCGACGTTGCGCGTGCGGGAGATCGTCGACCTCGTCCGCGCTCACTTCTCCGACCCCGCGCCGACCGACGAGCTGCTCCAGCGGTTCGACTTGGGCGGCATCGAGCGCAGGCAGGCAGGCGGGCTGTCCGGCGGCGAGCGTCGGCGGCTCTCCGTCGCCCTCGCGTTTGCCGGAGAACCGGCCGCGATCTTCCTCGACGAGCCGACTTCCGGCCTCGACGTCGAGTCGCGTCGTGCCGTCTGGGGCGAGATCGACCGCTACTCGGCGGACGGCGGCACGGTGCTGCTGACCACGCACTACCTCGACGAGGCGCAGCGACTGGCCTCGAGGATCGTCCTGATCGCGCGCGGCCGCGTCGTCGCCGAGGGGACGGCGGACTCGCTGGCCGGACAAGCGAGCGCCTCCGGGCTCGAGGAGGCCTTTCTGGCGCTGACCAGGTAGCCATGAAACTCGTCCTCCTGCACACCCGCGCCGCGACGCTCGAGCTGCTGCGGTACCCCACGTTCAGCGTCCCGACGCTCGCGTTCCCCGCGCTGTTCTTCCTGCTCTTCGTCGCGCCCCGGTCCGACCGCGATGCGGACCCGACCCTGCTGCTCGCATCCTTCGCCGGCTTCGCGATCCTCGGCGTGTCGTTCTTCCAGTTCGGCGTCGGGATCGCGGCCGAGCGCGAATCGCCGTGGGAGCGCTTCGTCCGGACCCTGCCGATCCGACTCCGCGTTCGGTTCGCGGCGAGGGTGCTCTCCGCTGCGCTCTTCGCGCTCTGCTCGGCCGCCCTGGTCGTCGCGGCGGCGCTCGCGACGTCCGACGCGCGGCTACCTCTAACCCGCTGGCTCGCGCTCGCTCTTGCGCTCGCTGTCGGTGCCATGCCGTTCGCGCTGCTCGGGATCGCGCTCGGGTACTGGGCCTCGCCGCGCAGCGCGCTCCCGATCGCGAACGTCCTCTACCTCGTCCTTGCGTTTCTCGGGGCGCTCTGGACGACGCCGCAACGTCTGCCTGGCTCGGTGGCGGGCGTGTCGCCGTTCGTTCCGACCCGGCAGCTCGGGAACGTGCTCTGGGGTGCGACGGCTGGTCACGTCTGGCGACCGCGGGACTGGCTCTTGCTGCTGGCGTGGACCGCGCTCTTTGCGGCCCTCGCCGCCTGGGGCTACAGCCGCGACGAGGGCAGGAGGTACCGATGACCACGTAAACTCCGGACCCATGACGTGGGAGCTGATCTGGATGCTCGTCATCCTGAAGATCCCGGTGGTCTATCTCTGCCTCGTCGTCTGGTGGGCGGTGCGCGCCAAGCCTGTGCCGCTCGAGCCCGCGTTGCGGCCGGTGTCGACGGAGCCCGACCCGAGGCCGGGCTGGCGCTTCTCGCGGGTCCGCCCGCGTCGGCCTCGCCGCGGACCGCACGGCTCGCCCGGGCGCGGCTACGCACGCGTCGCCAGGGCGAAGGCGACGCCTTGAGCGCGTATCCCGAGTCGGAGGGCGCACGAGGCAGTCTCGACACCGTCGCCGGTCTGATGTCGGCGGCTGCGATCTTCCTCGGCCTGCTCGGCGCGACGGACTTCAACCTCAGCATCGCGGGCACGCACCTCGAGATGCGGCCGGTCCGGATTGGCATCGCGGCGATCGCGCTCGCACTCGTCGCCGCCGGGCTCGGCGGCCGTCATCGCCGTCTCGCCGCGGCCGCGGTCGCGATCGCAGGCGTCTGCTGGGTGATCGGCATGGTGATCGCCGTCGTCACTCAGCGGCCGATCTTCTGAGGCGGGATCCGGCAGGGATGAGCGCCCTGCTACAAAAGAGGGAGAGATGCCCGACGTCGACGGCCTGAACGCCGGCTACGCGACCACCATCCTCGAGCAGTACCTCGAGAATCCCGAGTCCGTCCCGAGCGAGTGGCGCGCCCTCTTCGAGAGCGGCGAGAGCGAGCTCGTCTCCGAGCTCCCCGGCCTCGCGCGCCTGCTCGACGCGCTGCGGCGAAACGGCGGCGACGGCGCCGCTGCAGTTGCAGCGCCGCCGGCGCGGGAGGACGG
>JBKPRD010000253.1:0-6158 GCA_046734415.1 Actinomycetota bacterium
GGGTCGAACCCAGCCGCGTCCTCGAGGTGATCCTGCTCCGCGCGGCTATGCGATGAGTAGGACGAGCTACCGGGTGCACGGAACCAAGAACGCCTCGCACCCGTTTGGGACGCCCGCTGTCCCGTCGCAGCGGGTGCGCCGCCATAACCCGCCGGCGCGCACAATTCTCGGTCGGTTTCTCGCCGCCATCGTCAACGGCTCGGACCACCCTTGCTGGCAGACGAGCCATGTGTCGACACAACATGCACTGCTCCCTCCTCGCGAAAGGAACCGCCTGCTCGACTCCGGGCGCGTAACCACGAAACGCTAGCCCCGGACAAGTGGGCCCAACTGGCCTCCTTCAAACCACGATCTGGGCGCGATTCAGGCGGGCGAACGAGGGCGGTTGGGTGTTTCACGCCGAGCTCGCGAAGTTCGAGCGAGCGGCTGTGCGCTGGCACTCCACGCCGGCGCTGCCGCAACCGACATGGGCGGGCGCGAGCGCACGCTTATCCGATGGACATCGACAAGCCAGGGAGGTCGATCCCGCTGCTTGTCGTGCTCCACTCCTCACCTGCTGACACGGGCATGAGGCCGGTCAGGGTCCCCGTTGAGACGATCTCGCCGGCCTGAACGGGTGGAAAGCGCGACTGCAGCGAAAGAACCTCGGCCAGATGGGCAAACGCAAGCAGCGGGCCGCCGAGCACATTCGCACCGACGCCCCGCGCCTGTTGCACACCGTCTCTCGACAGTACGACCTCGAAGCGACGCAGCTTGTCCGCGCAATTCTCGATCTCGCAAACAGGGACCGGCGTCCCGACAACGAGCGCGCCGTGCACTGCGTAGGCCGCGATCGCGTCGACGGCCGCGAACTCCCAATCGGGAAAGGGGCACTGCACGATCTCGAACCCTTGCGCAATCCAATCGATGCTCTCGAGGATGGCCTGCTCGTCTCGCGTTACCGGGGGCTTACGCGCGAAGTGCAACTGGATCTCGGCCTCGATACGCGGCTGGAGCAGATGCCCGACCGCCAGCCGCGCCTCCCCCGCCACCGCGTAGTGCACGGTCGAGTCGTACACATGGCCCCAGATCGGCGCCGACACCCGATACTCGGCCCAGATGCTCCGGTTGGTGAATCCGATCTTCCGACCGACCGGCCTCTCGCCCCGACGAACACGGCGGCTATGGACCTCTAGCGCAATCGCGTACGCGCTGTCTTCGTCGAGGGACGGATCGTCACGACTGAGCGGCGGAATCAATCGCTGTGAGGCAAAGGCATCGAGAATTCGATCCGCCGCGCGCGTTGCACCACTTGATCCAGGGGCCACCACCGCCCGCAAGTATCCCGCCGTCGCACCGAGCACGGCGCTCCTCGCGGTGCCTGGCGACCGGCTACCCGCGGCGTCGTCCTCCTCTACTTGACCAGCGTGATCAGCTTGAACATCGGCAGGTACATCGAGATGATGATCGTTCCGACCATGGCGCCGATCAGAATGATCATGATCGGCTCGATGATGGAGGTCAGCGCCGAGATCGAGGCGTCCACCTCCTCCTCGTAGAAGTCGGCGATCTTGCCGAGCATGGCGTCGAGCTCACCGGTCTCCTCGCCGATCTTGACCATCTGGCTGACCATCGGCGGGAAGACCGGGTGCTCGATCAGGGGCTGGGCGAGCGACGCGCCGCCGTGGACTCTCTCGCGGACCACGCGGACAGCGTCCTCCACGACCCAGTTTCCCGCGGTGGTCGCCGTGATCTCGAGCGCCTTGATGATGTCGACGCCGGCGGTGACGAGCGTGGACAGCGTCCGGGTGAACCGGGCCATCGTCACCTTGAGGACGATGTCGCCGATCTTCATCGGGACTCTCAGCTTGAACCTGTCCCAGCGTTTTCGCCCGGATTCACTGCGTTTCCAGCGGAAGAAGGCGAACAGGACGAGGGCGAAGACGGGGAAGATGATGTACCAGCGGGCGCGCAGCAGATCCGAGGCGTCGATGATCCACTGCGTGAGGGTCGGGAGGTGCCCACCGAGCTGCTCGTACAGTTTCTCGAAGACGGGAACGATGAAGAGCAGCATCGCCATCAGAACGAGGAAGGCGAACGACAGGACGACCAGCGGGTAGATCATCGCGCCCTTCACGCGCCGCTTGATGTTCGCCTCCTTCTCGATCTGGGTCGCGAGCCGGTCGAGCACCTCGTCGAGGATGCCGGCAGCCTCACCCGCCTCGACCATCGACACGTAGAGCCGCGAGAAGACCCTCGGGTGACGCGCGAGCGCCTGCGAGAGGAGCAGGCCGCGCTCGACGTCCACGCGCACCTCCTCGACAACCTCCGCGAGGTAGGCGTCTGCCGTCTGCTCCTCGAGGATGCGCAGGGCCGCGACCACGTTGAGGCCGGCTTCGATCATCGTCGCGAACTGGCGCGAGAAGACCTGCAGCGATTTCGTCTTCACGCTCCTCGCCGACCCGCGCCGCCCGGCGGAGCCGTCGGCTTCCTCGTCCAGCCCGCCTGCGGCCGGCAACTCGCGGAGCATCTCCGCAAGGAGACCCTGGATCCGGAGCTGCTCGCGCGCGGCCTCCGCCGTCGCAGCCTGAACCTCCCCCGTGAGCTCGAGGCCCTCGGCGTTGATCGCGGAGTAGGCGTACGCGGTCACGTGCAGCTACGGCGTCGGCGTTGTGGTGGTGTCGAGCGGGTCGGGGACGATCGGCGTCGTCGTCGCCGGGGTCGGAGTCGTCGTCACGGGTGGGACCGGCGACGGCGTCGTCGACGCGGACGACGGGGCGGCGCTCGAGGGCTGTACCACCAGGTCGCACTTCGACTTCAGCTCGATCACGTATCGCGTGCCGTCGGCTGTGTTGACCAGCGTGAGCTTCTTCCCGAGCCTCAGCGTCGCCGTCGGCTGGCCGCTGTCGTAGGAGCCGCCCACGATGCCGATCTCGACCGATTTGCCGTCACGCGCGATCGAGACGAGTCGGAAGATGTCCGCGCCGCCCGGGAACGTGCCGGTGAGGTCGACCTTCTCGCAGGCGCCGTTCGTGGAGATCAGAGCGGTGGTCGGGGCCGTCTCGGGAGCAGTCGACGGAGTGGTGGTTGCACGCGGAGCCAAGGTCGTCCCAGGCGCGGGCACGACGGAGGGGCTCGAAGGCGCTGATGGGCCCGGCGTCGTGGTCGTCACAGGCGTCAGCCCGACGTCGAGCGGCTTCGAGGGCTTGGCGGGCGGGTGCGTGACGGCGGCGGGTGCCGCCGTGGCGGCCGGCGCCGCGGCAGGCGACTGTGCGGCGGACAGCTGCTGGACGAAGGGGTCCTTGCTGCCGAAGAGCCCGAACGAGATCAGCTGGGCGGATGTGCGTTCGACGACGACGCGGTCGGTGTCCGGCAACCTCCAGCGCGACGAAGGCGCTGTCGGCCCGGCGACACTGGACGACGTCGCCGTCGGCTGCACGGGGGCAGCCGCCTGCCCGCCGCCGTGCGGGAGAACCTTCGTCATCTCGAAGCCGAGGATCGCGAGCAGGACGACGGAGCCGACGGCGATGAACTGCTTCTGGCGCTTGACCTTCTTCTCGGCCCGCTCCTTTCCGGATTGGGTGCTCATGCGCCTGCTCTCGTGGCGGCAGGGGTGGCAGGAATCGGCTGCGAGCTCTCGACAGCCGGGGCGCTCGGAGCTCCCGCGCCGGCAGCTGTGCCCGTCGACGGCGTGATCGGCGTCGTGCCGTCGCCGAACACGTACGCGGAGAGGGTCAGCGTCGCCTTCACCTGCGGGAACTGGTTCGTTCCCTGGTCGAAGGAGATCGAGCCGACCGTGAAGAGGCGCCCCGTCGCGTTCAGGACGCCGTCGTGCACGCCGACGAGGTTTCGCAGCCGATAGAGGAAGTCGGACAGGTCGTAGAACCGCCCCTCGAACACGAGGTCGAAGTCGATCTTCTGGTACACGCCTTCCTGGACGGGATCCTGCGGCGAGATCGAGTCGAACACCACCCCTGTCTCGTCGGCGACCCGGCTCAGCTGGAGCAGGACGCCCGGGACGTCGGCCCTGTCGGGCATCGCCCGCGACAGCTCGAACAGGTCCGCGATGCGGATGGCCGAGCCGGCGGCAGCCTGCGGGTGGTCACGGGCCTCCTCGGCGAGCGCGATCTTCGCCTGGACCTCGCTGGTGTCGTCCTGAAGCTTCTGGGCTTCGGAGCGCTTCGGCGAGACGACGAGGAACCAGCCGGCAACGAGCGCGAGCACGACTCCCGCCACCAGCAGGCCGACCTTCACCGGCGTCGACAGCTCTTTCTTCATCCCGCCACCGGCGTCTGGACCGTTGTCTCGATCGTAAACGAATAGACAGCACGCCCGAGGAGTTCTGTCTGCGCGCTCGAGATCAGCTTCACCTGCTCCAGCTCCGGAACCACCGCCAGGCGTGTCAGGAAGCGCGCCACGCCCTCCTGCGAGTACGTGTAGCCCTGGAGGCTGAGCGGCTGCCCGGTTGCCGCGGGCACCGGCGCCGGCGCTTGCGACTCGGTGGTGGTGGTTGTCGTGGTCGTAGTCGTCGTCGACGTCACGGGTGCGGGCGACGCCTCCTGCGCGGAAAGCTTGGTCAGCCACACGTCGCTGGGGAGCACGGCGGAGAGATCTCGCAGGAGACGATCCCAACCGATGCGGCCCTCGAGAGCCGAGGCGAGCGCCGTGATCCGCTGGTCACGTTGTAGCGCGAGCTGTGCGTTCGGCTGGATCGCCGGCTTGGGGACCGGCAGGGCTGCGAGGCGGGCGCGAGCGTCGTCGAGCGCCGTCTTCTTGTCGTTGACCTTCGCGCTCGCGAGCAAAAAGCCGGCGGCGATCAAGGCGGCGACGACGAACGGCGCGACGATCGCGAGCTGGCCGACGACGCTCAGCTTCGTGCGGCTGCGCTTGACCTCGCGCGGGAGCAGGTTGACCGCGCGCATCAGTCTTCGATGCCCAGTCCGACTGCAACGGCCAGCGACCCTGCGGCGACGTCAGGGCTGTTCCGCTGCTTCCGCGGCAGCTTGACTCTCCCGAGCGGATCGGGGACCCGGATCGGGACGCCGATGAGCTGTTCGACCTCCGCGGCCAACCCGCCGACCGCCGAAGCACCACCGGTGAGGAGGATCTCGGAGATGCCGAGGGATCCCGGTTGTTCCTGGTAGAAGCGCAGGGAGGCGGTCAGCTCGCGGGCGAAGACCTGGAGCTCGGCCGCGATCGCCGCCCTCGCCTCGTCGGCGAGACGGGCGTCGAGCCCGGCCGCTTCTCCTTCCTCCGCGAGCGAGAGCTCGCGCTTGATCGGCTCGGCGGCGGACGGAGTGAGGTCGAGCACGCGCGCGACCGCGGCGTCCAGCGCCGATCCGCCCCAGGCGAGGACGCGGGTGAACTCGCAGACCGTCCCGTCGGAGACGGCGAGCGTCGAGCGATCGTGGCCGATCGTGACGCAGACGACGCCGGCGTCCTCGGCGGGGGGTGTCGCGGGATCGGCGAGCGCCCTGAGCAGCGCGAATGCCTCGAGGTCGATGCCGATCAGCTTCAAGCCGGCTTTCCGGCAGGCGGACACGTAGCGGTCGACGAGCTCGCGGTGGGCGACGACCAGAAGCACCCGGCGGGCACGGACGCCGTCTGCGTCGAGCCGCTCGTCGAGGACGCGGTAGTCGAGCACGGCCTCGTCCAGAGGAATCGGAAGGGTCTCCTGCGCGCGGAAGCGGACCGCGTTGGCGAGCTGCTTCTCGTCGTCGATTCCGGCGATCTCGAAGGTGCGGACACCGATCCGGTTGTTCGAGACGCCGAGCCGGACGTGTGCCTTCGGCAGCTTGTTCTTCCGGAAGAACGTCTTGAGCGCCGCGGCGAGAGCGTCGGGGTCACGCACCTCGCCACCGACGACGACGCCGCGGTCGAGCGGCATCTGCGCCATCCGGACGATGCGCGGCCCGGACTTGTTGATCACCTCGGCCGCCGCGATCTGGGAGGCGCCGATCTTGAGGCCCACTACCCGCGCCCGCGTCGCCGGACTCGACTTGCGCGCCTTCTTCGCGCTCTTCTCCGTCAGCTTCCGACGCTCGCTCGCCTCGCGCTCCGCGGCCCGCTGAGCCTTGCGAGCTTGCCGGGAGAGCTCTGGCTCGCCCTTCGACGGCGCCGGCGCAGCCGGCTGGGCGGCCTCGGGCGTCGCTGCCGCGGCCTGCGTCGCGGGCTTCGGC
>JBKPRD010000254.1:0-5314 GCA_046734415.1 Actinomycetota bacterium
GCTGCAGGACACGACCGCGCAGATCCGCGTGCGCGCGGCCGTGGTGCTGCTGATCGGCTTCGCGGCCCTCGCAGAGCAGTTCGGGCTCGAGGCGATCCTCGGCGCGTTTGCGGCCGGCGCCGTGCTGACGCTGGTCGATCAGGACCGTCAGATGACACATCCGCTCTTCCGCGCGAAGCTCGAGGCGATTGGCTTCGGCTTCTTCGTGCCGGTCTTCTTCGTCGCGACCGGGCTGAAGTTCGACCTGAACGCGCTGCTCGACCATCCCTCGAACCTGGCGAAGGTGCCGCTCTTCCTGGCAGCCCTGGTCGCGGCCCGCGGGCTGCCGGCGCTGGCTTACCGGGGCGCGATCGACAACGGTCGGGTGGCCGTTGCCGGGATCCTGCAGGCAACGTCGCTGCCCTTCATCGTCGCAGCAACAACGATCGGCGTGGAGATGCACCTGATGGGATCCGCGGAGTCGTCCGCGCTGATTGCGGCGGGACTGCTGTCCGTGCTGCTGTTCCCGCTGCTCGGCCTGACCCTGCTGCGGCGCGCCCCCGAGCCGGCGCTCAGCTTGCCTGCAGCGCCGCCAGGTTCCGGGTGATCGCCTCCATCGTCTGCCCGTAGGGCTCGGCAGGGCTGAACTCGATGACCTCGGTTCCGGCCTTGATGACCGGGATGTGGCCGGGCGGCGCGTAGTAGGCGTCGCCGGTCTCGTAGGTCTCGTCGTGGTCGGCGTACTTGAACGTGACGGACCCGCTGACGACGTATCCCCAGTGCGGGCTCTGGCAGCGGTCATCCGGCAGGCCCTTGAACAACGGGGTCGCGTCGGCGTCCTCGCGGAAGTGCTCGAACCCGACGACGTAGCCGTCGAGGTTCTCGTAGCGGCCCTCCATCACGCCCATGTCCTCGACCTGCGAAGCGGTGGCCTTTGAAACCTTCGGCATGCTCACTCCTCTCACGCGAACTAGACACAGTGTCTAGATTGTCTGTCACGCGACCGTACCATCTGTCCGACAGCTTGTCTAGACTCACTGTCCATGTCTGTACGGGCGCCCTACCGGACACGCAAGCGCAACACGGACCGCGCGGCCGCAACACGGGCGCGCATCGTCGCTTCGGTACGCGAGCTGCTGAGCGAGGGGAAGTTCCACGACTGCACGGTCGAGGAAGTGGCCGAGCACGCCGGCGTGTCGCGGGCGACGCTGTATCAGCACTTCCGGTCGCGGGTGGAGCTCGTCGACGCCATCTGCGACGTGATGGGCGACAACCCAGCCCTTGTCTCGCTCCGGGACAGCGTGGGGCTCGCCGATCCGTACACCGCGCTTGCCGAGACGGTGGCAGGAGCCGTCAGCTTCTGGATGTCCGAGGATTCCCTGCTTGCGCAGCTGTACGGCGTCGTGGCGATCGATCCGGCAGCCAGCGACTTCGTCGCGCGCCAGCGCGAGGACCGGCGCAGCGAGATGGAACGGCTTGCGCGAAACCTCCGGCGAGCAGGACGGCTGCGGCCCGGGCTCGGTGAGAACCGGGCGGTCGCCCAGCTGATGATGCTGACGAGCTACGAGAGCTTCCGCGAGTTGGCCGAGACCGGCATCAGCGGGCGCGAGGCAGCCAAGCTCCTCCAGGCGAACGCACGCGATCTGCTGCTGGCATGACGATCGAGCTGCACCCGCTGGACGTCGCCCACGCTGCCACGCTGCGCCGGCTCCATCAGCAGCCCGGGGTGACGCGCTGGTGGGGACCGATGGAGGACGGCTTCCCGTTCGACGAACCCGAGTCGATCCGCTCGGCGATCTTGGTCGACGGCGAAGTCGCGGGCATGGTCCAGTGGGGCGAGGAGGATTGGGCCCACTACCGGCACGCGTGGATCGACATCTTCGTGGGCGACGACTACACGCGCCGCGGTGTCGGGACCGAGGTCGTGCGACGCACGGTTCGCATGTTGATCGAGGAGCGCGGCCATCACCGCATCACGATCGATCCCGCAGCCGACAACGAGGCCGCCATCCGCTGTTACCAGAAGGCGGGCTTCCGGGTCGTGGGCACGCTCAGGCGCGCCTACCGTGAAACGTCGTCCGACCGCTGGCGCGACGAGCTCTTGATGGAGCTCGTCTCCCGCGCGGCGTAACGAAATAGCTCCCCGCCGGGTCGAACGCCCATGAGAGGATCGCGCCATGCCGAGCGGCCGGGCACCGGCGCTACCCGATGCCGAGCTGGTCGCAGCGCTGAAGCGCGGCGACGAAGCGGTGTTCGCCGACCTCGTGGACGCCTACAGCCCGGGGCTCATGCGCATGGCGATGATGTTCGTGCGTGACCGAGCGGTGGCCGAGGAGGTCGTCCAGGAAACCTGGATCGCGGTGCTACGCGGGATCGACCGCTTCGAGGGTCGCTCGAGCCTGAAGACCTGGATCTTCCGCATCCTGATGAACACCGCGAAGACGCGCGGCCAGCGCGAGTCGCGCTCGGTGCCGTTCTCGGCGGCGGCCGGCGGCGACGAGCCGTCGGTCGACCCGGATCGCTTCCTCGACGCCGATCACCAGCACGCGGGCGGCTGGATGCTCGGCCCGTCCGAATGGCAGACGCCCGAGGAGGAGCTCCTGCAGGGCGAGACCCGCGAAGCGATCCTGCGCGCGATCGACCAGCTGCCCGAGCAGCAGCGCGCCGTGATCACGCTGCGCGACGTGGAGGGCTTTCCCTCTGACGAGGTGTCGGAGGCCCTCGGGATCACCGACGGCAACCAGCGCGTGCTGCTGCACCGCGCGCGGTCGAAGGTGCGCGCGGCGATCGAGGCGTACCTGGGCGCGATCGAGCCGAACACGGCGGTGATGGAGAGCTGATGAGCTGCCAGGAGATCGTGGAGCTCGTAACCGACTACCTCGAGGGCGTGCTCCCACCGGCGGACACGATCCGCTTCGAGGCCCACATCGCCGACTGCGTGTGGTGCGGCCGCTACCTCGAACAGATGCGCGTGACAATCGCGACCGTCGGGCGAATCGACGAGGACTCGACCGCACCCGTGGCGAAGGACGCCCTCCTGCACGCGTTCAGGAACTGGCGCGCAGGCGGGCGTCCCGCACACGAGCGCTAGGTCACGGCATCAGACATCCTTCGCCTGAACGTCGAACTGGCGGACGATCCGGCCGTCGCGGATGTCCAGGATCGAGTTCGCGACAACCCGGCGCCCGTCGTCGAACGCGCACGTGAACGTGCACGCCGCCCGGTCGTCACCGACCAACAGGTTGTCGACGGAGATCTTCACGCCGGCGTTGCAGCCGTTCTGGAAGATCTGCCGCAGCTCGTCCTTGTTCCGGACGCGCGGCGCCGCCGGCGGCGTCACCTCGTCCATCTCGATCTGCTCGACCTCGTCGTCGTACAGGTCGAGCAGGGGCTCCAGGTCCCAGCTCTCGAAGCTCCGCTTCAGGAGCTCGATGTCGAACCGCGTCTGTGTCTGAGCCGTCACGGCTCACCTCCTTGTGTGGATGACTGGACGCGGACTACGATTGCCCTTCAAGGGCGGTTGAAGTCAAGTGCAGGACGCACTTCTCATCGGAGAGCTCGCGCAGCGAGCCGGCGTGGCCACCTCGGCGATTCGTTACTACGAGTCGATCGGGCTGCTGCCGGAGCCCTATCGCGTCCGCGGTCAGCGCCGCTACGGCGACGACACGCTCAAGCGGCTGGAGTTCATCGCGGCCGCCCAGCGGGCGGGCTTCACGCTGCGGGAGATCGCTGAGCTGTCGGACGGGTTCGACGTGCGAGGGCTGGCGCAGCGCAAGCTGCCCG
Organism: Actinomycetota bacterium; assembly: GCA_046734415.1. Classification (GTDB taxonomy): domain Bacteria; phylum Actinomycetota; class Thermoleophilia; order Gaiellales; family Gaiellaceae; genus DATBLE01. The sequence continues at coordinate 3,763 of JBKPRD010000254.1, forward strand.
AGGTCCAGGCCGAGCTGAAGCAGGCGCGCGAGCGCAAGCGCTGGCTCGACGCGGCCAGCGGCTGCGACTGCGCGTCGCTGGAGGAGTGCCTGCTGTTTGAGGGCGACGGGGCCCTGCAGGTTGTGCACGTCGACGGCTGCCGGCGGCCGGACGCGAGCTAGCTGCTGCGGCGGCGAGCGACCTCTTCCTTGACCGCCGGGATCACGTCGTGCGCCAGGCGCTCGAGGTCGTGCTTGTCGCCCGGCGAGAAGATGAAGCTGTCGAAGCCGAGCTCGGTCGCGAAGCCGGCGATCTGCTCGGCTGATGGCGGCTCGTCGCTGATCAGGTTGTAGATGCGCCGGATGTCCCGTGGGTCGCGGCCTTCGGCGACGGCTGCGTCGTCCACCCGCTTCATCGCTTCGGGGACCTGATCCGGCGGCAGGTATGACTGCGACGGAATCCAGCCGTCGGCGAGCGCGCCGGTGAGGCGCAGCATCCGCGGCCTGTAGGCGCCGAGCCAGATGCCGATCTCGTGCGCGGGCTGCGGTCCGTCGAACTTGCCGTCGCCCTTCCAGAAATCCCTGAGCTCGAAGATGGCCTGCTCGAGCGCGTCGACCGACTGCTTAGGCGAGAGCTGCCTGCCTCCCATCGCCTCGATGCCCTCCCAGAACGCGCCGGCGCCGAGGCCCAGCTCGAAGCGCCCGCCACTCAGCAGGTCGAGCGAGGCGGCGTGCTTGGCCATCATCCGCGGCGGCCGCAGCGGCAGGTTCGCCACGTCGGGGAAGACCGTGACGCGGTCGGTCTTGGCCAAGACGAACGCCATCAGCGCCCACGTGTCGAGGAAGCGGCGCTGGTACGGGTGATCCTGGATCCCGACCAGGTCGAAGCCCGCTTCGTCGGCAACCCTTGCCATCTGCAGGGTTTCTTGTGAAGAATCCGCCCGCGGCGTCGGGAAAATGCCGAAGCGGAGCGGGTGGTCGTAGTCCATGATCGGGGCTAACCTCTGTTGAGTACGCAACTAACGTTATGACTCACGGCAACTGCACAGGCGAGACGGAGATCCGCACCTGGATCCGCTTCCTCGCCACCCACTCGGCCATCACACGTGAGCTGGAGGCGCGGCTGATGGGCGCGCACGGGCTCACGCTGTCGGACTATGACGTGCTGGTCCAGCTGGCGCGGGCGCCCGAGCGGAAGCTGCGGAACATCGATCTGGCTCGGGCGGTTGTGCTGACGCGGTCCGGGGTCACGCGGTTGGTCGATGGGCTGGAGAAGGACGGGCTTGTTTGTCGCTCGTCGTGCCCGTCGGACAAGCGCGGGACGTTGGTTGCGATCACGGATGAGGGTCTTGCGCGTTTGCGCTCGGCTACCAGTACCCACGTCGCTGGTGTGCGCGAGCTGTTCGTCGAACAACTCGGCAATGAAGGTGTTGCGCAGATGGATGCGCTGCTCCGGGAGTTGCCCTCGGGCTCGGAATGCCTCGAGGGCCGGGCCTGCTTGGCAGACCCGGACGCTCTCGAGATTTCAGTGTCCTGACTTTTTCTCGCTAGGCGAGAAAAATCCAGGACGCTTG
>JBKPRD010000255.1:0-10402 GCA_046734415.1 Actinomycetota bacterium
GTGTGCGAGGGCCACCACATGTCCTCGCCGTCAGTCAGGACCGAGGTGTGGTTGGCGACGTAGAACGTCGGCGCCTCGCGGAAGCGATCGTTCGGCTTGAGCTTCGGGAACGGCTTGCCGGTGATGCGCTCGAAGCCGCACACCGCCCGCCACATCGGCGCCGGGAAGAAGTTCTTGACCAGCATCCGGCTCGACGCGATCACGTGTGACTCCCACAGCATGAACGCGCGGATCGAGCGCGGCCGGAAGGGCAGGACCGCCGCATCCGGGTCGGCGGCGGGCGCAGCGGCCAGCGCCTGCTCGGCGCGTGCGACGGCCTCCGGGCCACCGGCGAGAAACGAGAGCAGGTCGCCATCTTCTGACAGCCGCACCCAGCGGGCGCGCTCGGGGTCCTCGGCGATCAATCCTTCTGCTGTGACACGCAGCTTCACGGCATCCCTCTCGGTGGCGAAGTCGCGAGTCTAACGCATTTCTGATAAGATTGTCAACTATGATGGAGTTGTCCTCCGCGCCCGTCAGCCGCCAGGCACGCCGGCGTGCCGAGACGCGCGCGAAGCTGATCGAGGCTGCGCGCGCCCTCTTCGCGCGGCAGGGGGTCGACGCCACGCGCATCAACGAGATCACCGAGGAGGCGGACGTCGGCTTCGGCTCCTTCTACAACTACTTCGAGAGCAAGGAAGCGATCGTCGGCGCGGTGGTCGAGGAGGCAGCGACCGAAGCTGCAGTGGCGATCGACGCCGCGACCAAGGACATCGAGGATCCGGCCGAAATCGTCGCCGTTGCCCACCGGTCGATCGTCGGGATCGCGCGGAAGGATCCCAACTCCGGTTGGCTCTTCGTCCGCCTGGAGCTCAGCCACGACATGGTCTTCCACGCGCTCGGCCCCTACGCAGCGCGCGACCTGCAGCGCGGCATCGAGGCCGGGCGCTTCGACGTAGATGACCCGGATGTCGCACTGACAGCGGCCGGCGGCGCGCTGCTCGCAGTAGTGCGCGCGGTGCTGCAGGGGCGCGCGGGTGCAGATGCGGCCGAGCATCAGGCGGCTTGCGCCCTGCGGATCTTCGGGCTTTCGCCGGCAGACGCCGCCGAGGTCGCGCGGCGGCCGATGCCGTCAGGGCTCTAGCTCGGCGATCAAGCGGTCTCGGGGGGACCGGCGCGATGCGTGGCGCGCTCGCGCAGCCTGAGCTCGCGCTCTGCACCCGGAACCCCGAGCTCGAGCTGCTTCGCGCGCTCGGTTTCCGCGTTGAACTGCGCCCCGAGCAGAATTGCCATGTTGGTCAGCCACAGCCACAGCAGGAAGACGACGACACCCGCCAGCGTGCCGTACGTCTTGTCGTACGAGCCGAAGTTGGCGACGTAGAGCGCGAACGCGGCGGATCCCATGATCCAGGCGATGAGCGCCAGCAACGCGCCGGCGGTGATCCAGCGAACACCGCTCACACGGGCGTTCGGGCCCGTGTAATAGAGAACTCCGAAGATGACCAGGACGATTGCAACCATCGCCGGCCACTTCGCGAGCCGCCATGCCGTCAGCGCGGTATCGCTGATCCCCAACGCGCCGCCGAGCGCACCGACGACCGGACCGCTCAGTACAAGCGCGAGCGCGACCAACGCAGCCAACAGGATCAGGACGAACGTCACCGCCAGCTGAAGCGGCTTGCGTTTCCAAAATGGCCGCCCCTCCTCGACTTCGTAGATCGAGTTACACGCATCCGAGAACGCGCTGACGTAGCCGGACGCGGCCCACAGGGCCGTGATGATTCCCACCACCAGGACTGCGCCCGCAGTACCGCGGTGGGCCGTGATCGAATGGATCGGCCCCTGGAAGGTCTTGGCCGCCGTCGCCGGGCCTAGTTGCGACACCGTGTCCGTGAGGATCTTGGTGACCCGCTGGGGGTTCGCGGCGAGACCCACGAGCGACACGAGTACCAGGAGCGCTGGGAAGAGCGACAGCACCGCGTAGTAGGTCAGGGCAGCTCCCCAGTGGTTGAGCTTGTGCGCTTGGAAGGAGCGCACGGTACGGGTCACCGTCTCCCGCCACGTGTGCCTGGGCAGGACGATCGGGCTGCTCATTTCATCCTTGCGGCTCATACCGATCGAACTCGATCCGCCTCCTTGGATCTCTCCTGGGGGGTGCCCGCGTCGTGGCGTCGTAAACACCTCGGCTGTGCCGGTTGACATGTTTCGTGCTTTGAGCGTCGGACATCGATTAGAGATGCAAGGACGCGCACGAAATCGCAGCGACAGGGATGACGTCCAGCGCTACAAGGCCGCCGCGAACGCGGCGCTGGACCAGCTCGAGTGGGTCATCGGCTACCTCTACCGGATCCGCAAGCCACGCCTCGCGGCCGCGTTGAGGCGCAACCGGGAGGACATCGCGCGCCGCGTGCGCTCCACCAGATGAACCGACGGGCCGGGTGCCGCGAGTCCTAAGACCAAAGTCCACTGGCGGAGGCGACCACGATCCTGGAACCCTCCCGCTGACTTCGCATCAACGAAAGGCGACGGCATGAAGAAGGTAATGCTCCTCGCGGTTGCGGCGTGCTGCGTCGCGGCGATCACGGCGATCCCCGTGTCTGCGCAACGTGCGCACTCGTCCGCGGCGGCGAAGCTCCAAGTCCGTAAGGGCAAGCTCGGCCGTTACATCGTCGACGGCAAGGGGCTGACCCTGTACCTGTTCGAGAAGGACAAGGGCGGCAAGAGTGCGTGTTACAGCAGCTGCGCGAAGGTTTGGGCGCCACTGATCACCTCCGGTAAGCCGACTGCCGGCGCCGGCGTGGTTGCGTCGAAGATCGGCACAACCAAGCGCAAGGGTGGAAAGCTCCAGGCCACTTACGGCGGGCACCCGCTCTACCACTACGACGACGACCACAAGCCCGGGCAGATGGAAGGCGAAGGGTCGAAGGCTTTCGGCGCCGAGTGGTACATCGTGGCGCCGAGCGGCAAGAAGATCGACGAGAGCTGACCCGAACGGCAACAAGCCGCGGCGATCCATAGCCTCGCCGTTCAAGCGGAAGCGCTGAAGAGAGCCTGAAACGCCGCTCGGCCGTTAGCTGCGCCTAAAGCTCCCGTGGGACAGTCGGGCTGGAATGACCGGCACAGTCGCGCTTCCGGCGGCGGAGACCGCCGGGCGATCCCGGCGGCGGCGCATCCTGCGCAGAGCGGCAATGGCTGCACTCGGCGTGGCCGCGGCCCTCGCGGTCGGCGGCATCCTCGTCTACTCGTCACTGCCGTCGGTGGCCGACGCGCCCGCGCGCGTGCGCGCGATCATCCACACGCACCGTGGCCTTGCCGCAACCGTGCCGGCGAACTCGCGCATCGCGCGCGCCACCGTCGCGATCGAGGACCACCGCTTCTTCGAGCACGGCCCGATCGACCCGATCGCAATCGCGCGGGTCGCCGTCGACTCGGTGCTGCACCCCGGCGTCGACCCAGGCGGCAGCACGATCGCGCAGCAGCTCGCGAAGGTCCTCTACCACGAGCCGTCGTCGGTCCTCGGTCAGCTGAAGGCGGTCGGCCTCGCCTTCAAGCTCGAGCAGCGCTACTCGAAGGCGCACATCCTCTCGATGTACATGAACGCGATCTACTACGGCCACGGCTACTGGAGCGTCGGCCGTGCGAGTCGCGGTTTCTTCGGTCGCGCCGCGGACCGGCTGAGCTGGTCGCAGGCGGCGCTGCTGGCGGGTCTCCCTCAGGCGCCGTCGCTGCTCGACCCGATCCGCCACCCGGCCGCGGCCCGCGCGCGGCGCCGGGCCGTGGTACACGAGCTGGTGAGCACCGGCGCGCTGAGCCCGGCCACGGCGCGCGCCGTGGCGATCTCGCCGCTCAATGCGACACCCGCAGCGCCCGGAGCTCGCTGAGCGCGCGCAGGATCACGCGCGGGTTCGCGCCGCTCTGCTCACCGCTCAGCCGCGGCCTGTTGCGGCCGAAGCGCTGCTACGACCGTTTGTCTCTAGCTCCCGCGCGGTGCGGCGCGCAGCGCCGCCAACTGCTCGGGCGTGTCGACGTCACCCGGGGCGCCGAGCTCTCCGCACTCGACCTCCAGAGCCGGGACGCTCGCGATCAGATCGCGCGCGCCGTGGTCGCCGCGGAGCTCTGCCACGGCCGGCGCGAGGCGCGCGCTCAGGGCGACCGGGTGGCCCGGACGCCCCTGCCAGGTGGCGCGAACCGCAAGCACCTCTGCGGACTCCGCCGACGCCACCGCGACTACCTGCTCGATCGCCGCCGGCGGTAGGCGCGGCTCGTCGCCAAGCGTGATGATGATCCAGTCGGCACCGGCCGCGGCATCGAAGCCGCAGCGCAACGAGGCGGCCAGGCCCTCGCGCCAGCCTTCGCAACGGCGCAGCTCGGCCCGCCCGGGCCGGATCGTGGCCTCGATCGCATCGGCGTGCGCGCCGAGCACGACCAGCACCCGGTCGAGTGCCCGCGCGGCGCAGGCGGCGTCGACCGCCCACTGGAGGAGCGGCCGGCTGTCGAGAAGCGCGAGCTGCTTCGGCCCGCCGAAGCGCGTGCCCGCGCCGGCAGCCAGCACGATTCCGCAGGCGATCATGCGCAGCTACTGCGGACACTCATCGCCGACCGGATCCCGCATCCGCTGCGTCGAGCAGCTCGCCGAGCTCACGGAGGGAGCGCAGCGAGTGGCCGCTCAGGAAGTCGTCGACGTGCGGCAGAGCCGCAGCCATCCCGCGCGCGAGCGGCTCGTAGCCCGGCCGCGCGCTGAGCGGGTTGAGCCAGATCACCCGGTGTGCGACCCGCTGCAGCCGCGCCATCTCGCGGTCCACGTCGGCGGGCTCGCCACGGTCCCAGCCGTCCGAAAGCACCACGACGATCGCGCCGCGGCCGAGCCGACCTCCGTGCGCGCGTGTCAGCGCGCCGAGCGCCTCGCCGGTGCGCGTCCCGCCCGCCCAGTCAGCAACCGCGGCGCGGGCCCGCCCGAGCGCCGATGCCGCGTCGAGCCGGTCAAGCTCGTGCGTGATCCGTGTCAGGCGCGTGCCGAAGGCGAACGCCTCGACATGCCGGCGCTGCGACACAGTCGCGTGCACGTAGAGCAGCAGCATCTGCGTGTAGGGCGCCATCGACCCGCTCACGTCGAGCACGAGCACGAGCGGCCGTGGCGCGTGCCCGGGGCCACGCCAGTGGCGATGAACAGGCTCGCCGCCGGTGCGCAGCGCGGCGCGCAGCGTCCGCTGCAGGTGCGGGCGGCCGCTACGTCCGTGCACCGGCACCAGCCGCCGGGTGCGCCGCAGCGGGCCGCGCGGGACGAGCGCGGCGACCAGCGAACGCACGCGCTCGATCTCGCGCGGAGAGAACTCGGCGAAGTCGCGGTCGAGCAGGAGCTCGACGTCGCTCCACATCGCCGGCCTCGGCCTCTGCTCCGTGTCGGCGCGCACGGTCGCGGGCGATGGGTCCGGATTCGAGATCGACGGCAGCGCGGCGCGGGCGACCGCACCGAGCTCCACCGACGGGACGCCGGCGCCGTGCTGAGCCCATATCGCGTCGAAGCGCTCGAGGTCCGCGCGCGACGAGCAGAGCACGCAGCGGAGCGCCAGGCGGCTGTCGCTCGGCGCCACCGCCGCCAGCGCGCGCGTCGCCGCCTCGACCTGGTCGGTGCCGACGACCACGCCCGCGCGGCGCAGTTCGGCGGCGAGCTCTGCCAGCTCACGCATCGTCGAGGACCCTTTCGGCGCGAACGCGCTCGAGGTCCTCGCGCACCTTGAGCGCGACGCCGAGCGTCTCGTCGAGCGGAGTCTCCGCACCTACCCGTGCCAGCGCCTCCAGCGCGCGTGCCCACGCGATCGACTCGCCGACGCCGGGACGCTTGTAGAGGTCCAGCTCGCGGAGCCGGGCGACCGCGGCGCAGATGCGCGCCGCGAGCGCTGCGCTCGCCTCGGGCGCACGCGCGCGAACGATCTGCTCCTCGCGCTCGACCGAGGGGTAGTCGATCCAGTGATAGAGGCAGCGTCGCTTGAGCGCGTCGTGCAGCTCGCGCGTCCTGTTCGACGTCAGCACCACAAGCGGCCGCTGCAAGGCGGCGATCGTGCCGAGCTCCGGGATCGTCACCTGGAAGTCGGACAGGAACTCGAGCAGGAAGGCTTCGAAGGCGTCGTCGGCACGATCGATTTCGTCGATCAGCAGCACGACCGGCCCCGGATGCTCGAGCGCGCTCAGGAGCGGTCGTGGCAACAGAAAGCGCCTCGAGTAGAGCTCGCCCTCGTCGATACCGCCCTCGGCTGCCCGGAGGACGAGCAGCTGGCGCGCGTAGTCCCAGTCGTAGAGCGCCTGGTGCAGGTCGATCCCCTCGTGACACTGAAGCCGCACGAGGCGCGCGCCGGTCGTGGCCGCGAGCGCCTTGGCGACCTCGGTCTTTCCGACCCCCGCCTCGCCCTCGAGCAGCAGCGGCTGCCCCAGGACGTGGGCCAGGTGGATCGCGACCGTCAGCGGGCGGTCAGCCAGGTAGTGCTCGCGCGCGAGCGCCTCGCCGACCGCCTCGGGGCTGGCGAATGCGTCGATCAGGCGGCTGCCGCCTCCAGCGCCCGCCGACAGAGCACGCGCACGAGGTGACGCTTGTAGTCCGGCGTCGCGTTCAGGTCGCCCCACGGGGCCGCACCCTCGCCGGCCTGCTCGGCGGCGGCCGCGATCGCATCGGCGTCGAGCGGCCCGCCGCGCAACGCCTCCTCGACGGCACGCGCCCGCAGTGGTGTCGTGCCCATGCTCGTCAACCCCACCCGCACGTCTTCGCACGAGCCGTCCGCGGCCCGCTTGACGAGCGCGCAGACCCCGACCATCGCCCAGTCCTCCGCACGACGGGTGAACTTCTGGTAGCCGTGGCCGAAGCCATCCATGGCGGGAATGCGCACCGTCGTGATGATCTCGTCGGACCGGAGCGCGGTCGTCAGGTAGCCCTGGAACAGGTCGCCGGCGCCGACCTCGCGGGTGCCGTCCCTGCCCTGGACGGTGACACTGCCCTCGCAGGCGAGCAGCACGGCCGGCAGGTCGGAAGCCGGATCGCCGTGCGCGAGTGAGCCGCCGATCGTGCCGCGGTTGCGGACCTGCTGGTCCGCGATCGACGCTGCTGCGGTCGAAACCAGCCCGAGATCGGCGCGCCCCTGAAGATCCGCATGGCGCGTGAGCGCGCCGATCCGCCAGTCGCCGTCGTCACGCTCGAAGCCGCGCAGCCCGGGGACCTTGCGCAGATCCACGAGCAGGGTCGGGGACGCCAGGCGCAGCTTCATCAGCGGCAGCAGCGAGTGGCCGCCGGCCAGCACTTTGGCACCCTCGCCCCCCTCGGCGAGCGCCGCGATCGCGCCGTCGAGCGACTCGGGCGCGGTGTAGTCGAAATCGCCCGGGATCATGCCTCCGCCTCCTGAATCGCCTGCCAGACTCTCATCGGCGTCAGCGGCATCTCAAGCCACTTGACGCCTAACGGCCGGAGCGCGTCGACCACAGCGCCGGTCACCGCCGGCGTCGCCCCGATAGTGCCCGCTTCGCCGACGCCCTTGACGCCCAGCGAGTTGACCGGCGACGGGGTCTCCGTCCGGTCGGTCTCGAAGCTCGGCAGCTCGGCCGCCGTCGGCAGGGCGTAGTGGATGAACGTCCCGGTCAGGAGCTCGCCGGTCTCGTCGTAAACGACCTGCTCGTAGAGGGCCTGGCCGATCGCGTGAGCAACTCCACCGTGCACCTGGCCGTCGATCAGCATTGGGTTGATCGCCGGCCCACAGTCGTCGACCGCGACATAGCGGACGACCTCGACCTTTCCCGTCTCGATGTCGACCTCGACGACGCAGGCGTGCGCGCCGAACGGGAAGACGAAGTTCTCGGGGTCGAAGAAAGCCGTCTCCTCGAGCCCGGGCTCGAACTCGGCGGGCAACTCCTGCGGCGGGATGTGCGCCGCGCCTGCGATCTCCGCCATCGTCATGCCCTTGTCCGGCGAGCCTCGCACCTGGAAGCGGCCGTCGACGAGCTCGATGTCCTCTGGCGCCGCCTCGAGCAACGCTGCGCAGATGCGCTTCGCCTTGTCCTGCACCTTGAGCGCCGCGCGCGCGACGGCCTCGCCGCCGACCGCGAGCGCGCGCGAACCATAGGTCCCCCATCCCCACGGACCCTGGTTCGTGTCGCCGTGGATGACCTCGACGTTCTGCGGGTCGATGCCCAGGCGGTCGGCCGCGATCTGGGCGAAGGTCGTGTCGTGCCCCTGGCCGTGCGGCGACGTGCCGGTGAAGACCGTCGCCGAGCCTGTCGGATGCACCCGCACCATCGCCGACTCCCAGAAAGCGGCCTGGAGGCCGACGCCCTGCGGACCAACCGCGCGTGACGGCGCGAGGCCGCAGACCTCGACATAGGTCGAGAAGCCGACGCCGCGGTAGACGCCGCGCTCGCGCAGCTCGGCCTGCTCGCGCCGGAACTCGTCGAGGTCGAAGCGCTCGAGCAGCTTGTCGAGCGCGCCGTGATAGTCGCCCGAGTCGTAGACGATGCCGAGCGCGGTCTCGAACGGGAACTCGTCCCTGGCGACGAAGTTCTTCCGTCGCAGCTCGAGCGGATCCATGCCGAGCTCGAGAGCGAGGTCGTTCACGAGCAGCTCGATCCAGTACGTCCCTTCCGGCCGGCCCGCCCCGCGGATGGCGTCGGTGCAGAACTTGTTCGTGAAGACGCCGGCGAAGCTCAGGTCGATCGCCGGGATCTTGTAGCAGCCGCCCATCACCGGGAAGCCGAGCTCGGGGATGAACGGTGTGAGGAGCTGCTGGTAGGCACCCAGGTCGGCCACGATCCGCGCGCGGCAGCCCGTGAGCGTTCCATCGCGCTTGGCTGCGAGCGTCACGTACGCGACCTGGTCGCGGCCGTGATGGCTGGTCGTCATGTTCTCCGAGCGCGTCTCGGTCCACTTGACGGGCCGCCCGAGTCGCTTGGCGAGCGCGAGCACCAGCGCCTCCTCCGCGTAGACCTGGAGCTTGCTGCCGAAGCCGCCACCAACGTCCGGCGCGACCACGCGCAGCTTGTCCTCGGGCACTGCGAGCATCCCCGCGAGGATGAAGCGGGCGATGTGCGGGATCTGCGTCGTCGAGTAGAGGGTCAGGTTGTCGCCCGTGACCTCGGCGACCGAGCAGCGCGGCTCGATCGCACCACCTGCAGTCCGATGGTTCACGACACGCCGCTCGACTACCACGTCGGCGTCCGCCAGCGCCGCCTCGATGTCGCCACCCGAGACCCCCCACTCGTGCGTCTTGTTCGTGCCGAACTGCTCCCAGACCAGAGGCGAGCCTTCCTCGAGCGCCTTGTCCGGATCGACGACGACCGGCTTCGGCTCGTACTCGACGTCGACGCGCGCGGCGGCGTCGACCACCGAGTAGCGATCGCTGCCCACGACGACCGCGACCGGATCGCCCACGTGCTTGACCTCGCCGCGCTTGAGCGGCCAGTGCTCGGGCGTATGGATCTCGACGCCGGGCGGGCTCCAGACCATCGGGAGCGGGCTGGCGAAGTCGCCGGCCATCTCCTCGCCGGTCAGCGCTGCGACGACGCCGGGCACCTCGAGCGCCGGCGAGCAGTCGATCGAGACGATTCGAGCGTGGGCCAAGGGCGAGCGGACGATCGCTGCATACAGCATCCCCGGCAGCGAGATGTTGTCGGTGTAGGTCCCGCGCCCGGTGATCATGCGCGGGTCCTCCTTGCGACGCATCGCGCGCCCGACCCAACCGGTGGCCGCGGCGTGCGTGTCCGTCGCGGTCATGCCGTCACCTCCGCGCTCTTCCCGGCCGCGTCGAGCACGGCCTTGACGATGTTGTGGTAGCCCGTGCAGCGGCAGAGGTTGCCCTCGAGCCCGTGCCGCACCTCCTCCTCGGTCGGGTTCGGATTGCGCGCGAGCAGGTCCGCGGCCGCCATGATCATGCCCGGGGTGCAGTAGCCGCACTGGAGCCCGTGGTTCTCCCAGAACGCCTCCTGGAGCGGGTGCAGCCTGCCGTTCTCGGCCAGGCCCTCGATCGTCGTGACCTCGGCGCCGTCGGCCTGGACTGCGAGCACCGTGCAGCTCTTGACCGCCTCGCCGTCCAGGTGCACCGTGCAGGCACCGCAGTTCGAGGTGTCGCAGCCCACCTGTGTGCCGGTCAACCCGAGCCGATCGCGTAAGAGGTGCACCAGGAGCAACCGTGGCTCGACCTCCGCCTCGCGCTCCTTGCCGTTGACGGTCAAACGGACACGTACGCGCATGCTCATAACGCTCCTCCCCAGGGGGATCTGTGCGCTTTCCGGCCGACCCTACACCCGCTGGCAAGCCGACGCGGCCGCTCAGGCCAGGCGGATCCTGGCGCCGCCGACTGCCGCTCTAGCTGATTACGGATCTCTCTCCGGCGTGCTCGCGCGCCCGGGCGCCACGAGTCCCGTCTCGTAGGCCATGACCACGAGCTGGGCC
>JBKPRD010000256.1:0-25015 GCA_046734415.1 Actinomycetota bacterium
GACACGATCCAGCAGATCCTCCGCGACTCGAACCGGATCGAGGTCTTCACCGCCGCCTGCCAGGCGATGTGCGACATGGACATCCGCGACTGGCTGCCGAAGATCACCTCACCGGCGCTCGTCCTCGGCGGCGACGAGGACATCATGACCCCGTGGGACCAAGGCCCGGACGGGGCGGGCCAGGAGGCGATCTACGAAGGGATCCCGAACGGGGAGCGCCACGTGATCGCCGGGTCGAACCACTCGACGATCTTCGACAACACCGAGGAGCACAACCGGGTCGTGATCGACTTCTTCACGAGCCACAGCTGCAGCTGAGGCCTGTGGACGAACAAGCGCACTTTTGTTCCAACCCCGGTCTCAGAGACTGGGTTTCTAACGTCACGAGGAACGCCGAGGCCGGAAGCGACCAGTAATGCCGGCGATCGAGGAATACGGGGTCGAGCCGATCCCGGCCGAGCTGCGGACGACCCGCTGGCGCGACCTCTTCGCGATCAACTTCACGTTCTTCCTCAACCCGGTCATGTACGTGCTCGGCGCGATCGCGGTCGCCGGATTCGGGCTGCCGCTCTGGTGGGCGATCCTGGCGATGGTGCTCGGGCAGGCGCTCGCCTACGCGGTCATGGTCCCGATCGCGGAAGTCGGCGTCGACTACGGCCTCACCGGGCAGGTTGCGGCGCGGGCGACGCTCGGCTTCTGGGGCGCGCGCCTGCTCAGCTCGCCGTACCGCGTGATCGCCGCGACCTACTGGTTCGCCGCGCAGGCGCTCGCGGCCGGGTACGCGATCCAGGCGGTCGTGCAGGCGATGGGCGGCGGCAAGCCGCCGCTCGTTCCCGTCGCCCTCGGCGTCGCGTTCTTCCACGCGACGCTCGCCGTGCTCGGCTTCGACGTGATGCGCTGGCTGCTGCGCGTCGTGCTGCCGCTCTCACTCGTGTTCGTCGGCGTGATGCTCGCGCTCTACACGTCGACGGACGACCCGAGGTTCGACGTCGGCCGGGTCTTCGACTCCCCCGACCAGCACCTGACGTGGGTGGGTTTCGCCGGCGCCGTCACGCTCATGGCCGGGTCGAGCCTGACGCTCGTGACGAGCGTCGCGGACTTCTGCCGCTACACGCCCACCCGCCGCGACGTGCGCATCGGCCTGACGGCCTCGGCGCTCGCCGCCGCCCTCGTCGACACGTTCATCGGCGGCTATGCGGCCGCGGCGACGGGCGAGACGAATCCCTTCGTCGCGCTCGCCGACCTGACCGCCACGAAGGCGGTCCTCGCGCTCCTCCTCGTCGCGATCGTCGTCCAGGGCATCTCCGCGAACATCGGCAACGTCTACACCGCCGGGCTGTCGCTCGTGAACACGATCCCCGTGCTGGGCCGGCTCCGCGCGACGATCCTCGTCGCAGCCGCGGCGGTCGCCCTCTCGGCGGCGCCCGACGTGATCGACAGCGCCCAGAAGTGGATCGTCCACCTGGGCAACGTCGCCGCTCCGCTCGCGGCGGTGATGCTCGTCGACTACGTGGTCGTCAAGCGGCGCCGGATCGACGTCTCGGCGCTCTTCGACCCGAACGGGCCGTACCGCTACCTCAACGGCGTCAACGTCCCGGCGATCCTCGCGATCGCCGCGGGCGTCGCGCTCTACTACTCGCTCTCGCACTCGTGGCTGAAGATCGCGTGGGGGCTGGGCGCGGCGGCCGCGACCTACCTGCTGCTCAACCGGCTGCTCGCCCCGCGCTACGCGGTTGCGCCGACCGTCGCCTCCTCCCAGCGCTCGAGCTCACCCTCGTAGATGTAGCGCTCCTCGGGCGACCAGAGCTCGCGTCCGGCGAGCTCGCCTTCGTAGATCGCATGATCGAGCTTCCGGGGCGCCAGGCAGTCGCCGATCCGGTGCAGGCTCTCGACGCTCCCCTTGAGCGCGAGGTAGAGCTCGTCGGCCGCCTTCTGGCCCGTCGCGAGGACGACCGTGTCGACGCCCGCGATCGCGTCCGCCCCGCCGGTGTACAGGTTGAAGACCGCAACGCGGTTTCCGTCGATCTCGCTCGCCCACGAGTTCAGCCGGTACTCGAGCCCCTTGCCGAGCAGCCGCCCGTAGACGTGCGGCATGTCGAGCGTCGTGATCGTCCCCGGGAACAGCGCCGGCCAGCGGCTGACGAGCTCGACCTGCTTCCCGGCGTCGAGCAGCACCTCGACGACGCCCGCGACGGCGCGTGAGCCGTCGTCATCGAGAACGACGACGCGATCGCCGACCGGCCGCGAGCCGAGCAGCACGTCCCAGCCGGTCAGGACGTTGTCCTGATCGGAACCCGGCAGCTGCTCGACGAGCGGATTCACGCTCGAGAACCCGGTCCGGCTCGGCACGGCGCCGGTCGCGACGATCACGCCGTCCGGCTCGAGCTCATGCACCGCATCGGCGCTCGCCTCCGTGCCGAGCTGCACGTCGACGCCGGCCCTGCGCAGCTGCACCTCGAGGTCGCGCGTGATCCAACCGAACTCGTCGCGGCCGGGCGTGCGCAGGATCAGGTTCACCTGGCCGCCGAGTGTCTCGTCGCGCTCGAGCAGCGTCACCGAATGGCCTCGTCGGGCCAGCGTGACCGCGGCCTTCATCCCGGCCGGTCCGCCACCCGCGACCACCCAGCGCGCGGGCTGCTCGGCCGGGAGGAGCGGCAGCAGCCGCCCCTCGCGGCCGGCGGCGGGATTGACAGTGCAGCTGATCGGCAGGCCCTTGAACACGCGGCCGATGCAGCCCTGGTTGCCCCGGATGCAGTGGTTCACCTCGTCCTCGCGTCCCTCCTGCACCTTGTTCGCGAACTCCGGATCGGCGATCTGCGCACGCGTCATCGCGACCATGTCCGCCTTGCCCGAGGCGACGATCTCCTCCGCGAGCACCGGGTCCTTGATCCCGCCGACCGTGAACACCGGCAGCTCTGCCACGGCCGCCTTCACCTGCGCAGTCAGGTCGACGAGGTAGCCGTCCGGCTCGTCCGAGGGCTGGATCGCGAGGTAGATGTTGTGGTACCCGGCCGCGGTGACGTTGACGTAATCGAGGTGCTCGTCGCGCTCGAGCGTCTGCGCGACCCGGACCGCGTCCTCCACGTCGAGCGCGCCCGGGATGAAGTCGCTGAGGCTGATGCGAACGCCGACCACCCAGTCCGTCCCGACCCGCGAGCGCACGGCCGCGATCACCTCCCGCCCGAACCGCAGCCGGTTCTCGAACGAGCCGCCGTAGTCGTCGGTGCGCTTGTTGTAGAGCGGCGAGAGAAACTGGTGTAGCAGGTAGCTGTGCGAGATGTGCACCTCGGTCCCGTCGAAGCCGCCCTCGCGCGCGAGCTCTGCGCAGCGCGCCCACCACTCGACGACTTCCTCGATGTCCTCCGGCTCCATCGCCTTCGGCGTCTCGCCGTACGCGGGCGACTTGACCGCGGACGGGCCCCAGAGCACGCGCAGGTCATCCGCCGAGTCGCTGGTCGCGTTCAGGCCGAAATGGTTCAGCTGGGCGAAGATGACGGCGCCGTGCTCGTGGACGGCGGCGGTCAGGCGCCGGTCGGCCTCGAGCGACTCCGGCAGGTACTGCCACGCAACGCGCGGGAAACCGGTGGTCGAGGTCGGGTGCACGACCCGGTTGCCGGTGATCAACAGCCCGGCCCCGCCTCTGGCTCGGGCAGCCTGGTAGTCGACGTTGCGCCGCGAGTCGACGGCGCCCTCGGCGAAGAGCTTCACGTGGGCGGTCTGCATGATCCGGTTCCGGACCGTCACGTTGCCGATCCGGAGCGGGCTGAAGAGGTGCGGATATGCGGTCACGGCCCCGACCGTACGCTTCCGCCGCACGAAGTTCAACCGAATGTCAGACTTCCGCCGACGTGAGCGACGACTACGTCCTCGACACGCCGGTCGTCCGTGCCTTCGTCGCCGACGTCCGGGCGGCGATCGCGACGGCGGGCTCCCCGGAGGAGGCGTGCGACGCGATCCGGCCGAGGTTCGGGCGCCTGCTCGACGACCCGGACTGGCTCCCGCCGCAGTATCGCGAGCCCGTTCCCGAGAGCGGGATGGGCGGCGGGATCGGCCAGTGGCTGCTGTACCGCTCGGAGGACGGCTCGCTGTCGCTGTTCGCCCTCGTCGTACCGCCCGCGGCCGAGACGCCGGTCCACGACCACCTGGCGTGGGGCCTCGTCGGCCTCTATCGGGGCACCCAGGACGAGGAGATCTACGCGCGCCGGGATGGTCGGCTCGATCTGACCGAGCGGCGGCCGCTCGCCCCCGGCGACTTCTACTCGTTGATCCCGCCGCGCGACGACATCCACCGCGTCCGCACGACGTCCGACGAGACGTCGGTCTCGATCCACCTGTTGACGAACGACACGGGGTGCGTCTGGCGGCACTCCTACGACCCCGAAACCGGCGACGAAAGACCGTTCCGCTCGGGGTACGCGAATGCTCCGTGCGATCCCGACCACCGGCCGGAGGCACGTAGTTGACTCCGGCCAGACAGGCTTGTATACAAGAACCCTACTGCGGACTGTCATCATCGGCTGCCCGTTCCCGTTCCGGCCGCGGAGGGTTGCGCGCCCCGGCCTCGAGCTGGAGGGAGGGAGGAGAAGGTAGATGAGTGAGTACGAGTACGATCCCTTCGAATACGCTCAGGCGCTCGCCGAAGGCGAGGATCTGGGCCACGGCGACCTTTCACGGGCGTCTTCGGAGGACAGCGACGGCGGCATGAGCCGCCGTGACCTCCTCATCAGGGGCGGCGTCGGCGCCGCCTCGCTCGGCGCCCTCGGCGCGCTCGCCGGGCCTGCGGCAGCGAGGCAGTCGTCGTCCTCGGAGGTCGACGCGAACGGGAAGTTCACCGGGACGCTGCGCGTCCTCACGCTCGGCGTCGAGTTCCCGATCCCGGACATCGCGAAGCAGGCCTCGAAGGACCTCGGCTTTACCGTGAAGCCGGTCCTCGCGCCGTCGGAGAAGCAGCCCCAGATCGCCATCACTTCGCCCGACACGTTCGACGTGTTCGGCGGCTACAACTACCAGTCCCTGCTCGTGTGGCCGTCGGGCGGCCTTCAGCCGGTCGACACCCGCAAGATCCCGAGCTGGGGGTCGTTCTACAAGCTGTTCAGCTACGGGAAGCTGAACCCGTCCTCGCGGGTCTGCACGTACGGCCAGGGCAACGCGCCGTTCCGGATCACCTACGTCGACCCGGACGGCTCGACCGGCCTGCCGCGCTACGCGAACGGCCCGCCGAGCAACAAGCAGGTCATCCGCTGGATCGGCGAGAACGGCAGGCCGATCGGCGGCAAGCCCCAGCCCCGATGGATCGTCGGGCCGGCCGCGCACTTCAACGCCGACTCGATGGGCTACAACGCCGACATCATCAAGAAGCGGCCCAACCAGGTCTCGTGGGCCGAGCTCCTGAACAAGCGCTACAAGGGCCGGGTCTCCCTGCTCCGCGACCCGGGGATCATGAGCCAGGACGCGGGCGCCGCAGTCGTCGCCCTCGGCCTGATGAAGATCAGGGACTACGGCAACCCGACCAGGGCCGAGATCGACCGGCTGATGAAGATCCTGACGACGTACAAGAAGGCGGGCCAGTTCCGCGCCTTCTGGTCGGCGTTCACGGACTCGGTCAACCTGATGGTCTCGAAGGAGGTCGTGATCGAGTCGATGTGGTCGCCCGCGGTCGCGCTCGTCAAGGCCGCCGGCGTGAACATCCTCTACGCCGCGCCGCCGGAGGGCTTCCGCGGCTGGTGCAGTGCCGAGGGCATCTCGTCCAAGGTCACCGACCCGGCGAAACTCCAGGCCTGCTACGACTACATCAACTGGAACTACAACGGCTACCTCGGTGCCGTGATCATGCGCCAGGGCTACTACATCGCCAACGGCCAGAAGCTGCTCCCGTGGATCAACTCGGCGGCGGGCAAGAAGGCCGGCTTCACTCCGGCGGAGTACGACTACTGGTGGGGCGGCAAGGCGGCCCCGCGCAACCTGCCCGGGATCACCGGCAAGGTCGGCGACATCAAGAAGGGTGAGCGTCGCGAGGGCGGCTCCTTCACCCAGCGCATCTGCAAGTACTACTCGTGGAACTCCTTCGGCAAGGAGGCCGTGTACTTGACCAAGAGGGTGAACGACTTCCTGGCTGCCTAACGGATGTCGGCTGAGGGGGTTACGACAACTGAGGGGGCGGCACCCGCCGCCCCCTCACCATCGGAGGGGGCAGGCCTCGATCTCGTCGGGCTGACGAAGGTCTTCCCCGGCGGCACGCTCGCAGTCGACGACGTCAACCTGCACGTCGACCACGGCGAGTACGTCGTCCTCCTGGGGCCCTCGGGCTGCGGCAAGACGACGACGCTCCGCATGATCGGCGGTCACGAGTTCCCGACCGAGGGCGACATCGTCCTCGACGGGCAATCGCTCGTCGACCTGCCGCCGCACAAGCGGCCGACGACCACGGTCTTCCAGCACTTCGCCCTGTTCCCGCACCGGTCCGTGCAGTCGAACGTCGAGTTCGGCCTGAAGATGCACGGCATGCCGAAGGACGAGCGTCGCGAGCGCGCGCGCGAGGCGCTCGAGATGGTCGGCCTCGAGACGCTCTCCGACCGCAAGCCGCGGGCGCTCTCGGGCGGTCAGCAGCAGCGCGTCGCCCTCGCGCGCGTGCTCGTGACGAAGCCGAAGGCGCTGCTCCTGGACGAGCCGCTCGGCGACCTCGACCGCCTGCTCCAGCTGCGGATGCGCGTCGAGCTCCGCAACCTCCAGCGTCAGCTCGGCCTGATGTTCGTCCATGTGACGCACAACCAGGAGGAAGCGCTCTCGATGGCCGACAGGATCGTGGTCATGAACGAGGCGCGGATCCAGCAGATCGCCGATCCGCTGACGATCGCAACGAGGCCTGCGACGGAGCTCGTCGCCCGGTTCATGGGCGACAACAACATCATCCGCGGCAAGGTGACCGCCGTCGACGGCAACCGCCTGACGGTCGAGGACGAGCAGCACGTCCGCGCCAGCGTGGTCGCGCCCGGAGCGAACCGCAAGGTCGGCGACTCGGTGATGGTCTCGATCCGCGCCGCTGCCGTGACCATCGACGCGAACGGTGCCGCTCCAGCGGGCCTGAACGGGGCCGAGTGCGAGGTCGTCTTCGTCGAGTTCCTCGGCGACCTCGTCAAGCTCCACCTGCTTGCCGGCGGCGAGCGCATGCTCGCCAAGGTCGCCGCCGAGCACTATCCGACGCTCCGCGGCCGGGAGGGAGAGACGATCGGCATCTCCTGGAAGGAGGAGGATGTCCAGCTCCTCGACACCTGAGCCGGGACCGGGGGTGGAGGCCGCCCGCCTCGCGATCGAGGAGGTCGAGGAAGCAGAGGCGCTGCTCGAGCAGAAGCCGCTCCGCGCCGAGAAGGCGCTCGGCGAGGCCAGAGGGGCGGGTCGCGAGAGCGGGTGGGTGACGACGGCCCTGGCGGCGCCGGGCTTCGTCTACATGGGCTTCTACCTGCTCGCGCCGCTGGTCGTGATCATCCTCGTCAGCTTCTGGACGCGGAGCGACACGTCGGGCGGGTTCGAGCGGATCTGGACGACCCAGAACTACACCCAGCTCTTCCACGACCACACCTACTGGAACAACATGCTGACGACGTTCGAGACGTCGCTGATCGCCGTCTTCGCGTGTCTCCTGATCGGGTTCCCGGTCGCCTACTTCCTCGCGCTGAAGGTTCAGAGCCTCAAGTGGCAGATCGTGCTCTTCATCGTCGCGCTGGCGCCGTTCTGGACGAGCTTCCTGACCCGCGCGATCGCCTGGACGTTCCCGCTGATGGGCAGTGAAGGGGCCCTGAACCAGATCCTGCTCAAGCTGCACATCATCAACCACCCCGTCGCCGAGTTCGGCTTCTCGCTGCTCTCCGTGCGCCTGGCGATGATCCAGCTCTACGTCCTGTTCATGATCACGCCGCTCTTCTTCTCGCTCGCGCAGGTCGACCGCTCGGCGATCGAGGCGGCGCGCGATCTCGGTGGCAACTGGTGGCGCATGTTCCGCGAGGTGATCCTGCCGCAGACGATGCCGGGCATCGTGATCGGCTCGATCTTCATCTTCGTGCTGACGATGGGCGACTACGGCACCGTCAACACGATCGGCGGCGGGAACATCACGTCGGTCGGCACGATCGTCAAGTCGAAGATCGACATTCCCGACTACCCGGGCGGGGCGGCGTCGGCGGTGCTGCTCGTGATCATCCTGATGATCGGCGTCTGGGTCATCACCCGCTTCTCGAACCTGCGGGAGGAGCTGTGACCGCAGTCGCCCCCGCGATGGAGCGGACGCAGGACGTCGTCATCAAGCGGAAGGTCAAGCAGCGCCGCGACTGGGCGAAGTGGGGTCTGGGCGTCTACTTCGTGATCTTCCTGGTCTTCCTCTATATCCCGATCATCCTGATGGCGATCCTCTCGTTCCAGGGGCCGACGGGGCAGCTGACCTTTCCCTTCCGCGGCCCGTTCGGGCTGACCTGGTGGAAGACCCTATGGGACTCGAATGCGATCAACACGATCGCCGACGACGTCAGCGCGTCCGGCCGCCAGTCGCTGTGGCTGAGCCTCGTGGCCGGCGCGATCGTCGCCGTGCTCGGGTTCACGCTCTCGATGGCGTTCCGCCGCCGCTGGCGCTTCAAGAGCGACGTCGTCGCGTTCTACGTGATCATGCTCGCGCTGATGACGCCGGCGTTCCTCGTCGGCCTCGGCAACCAGCTGCTCTGGAAGTTCATGGGCAAGACGCCGAACCTGTGGGAGACCGCGCTCGGCGCGAACGTGATCTGGGGGATCCCGTTCTCGTTCCTCGTCATGCTCGCGGTCTGGAACCGCTACGACCGTCACATCGATGAGGCGGCGCGAGACCTGGGGGCGGACTCGACGACCACGTTCCGCGAGGTGACGCTGCCCCTCGTCTGGACGGGCATCTTCGGCAGCTTCCTGTTCGGATTCACGCTGACCTGGAACGACTTCGACCGGACGATCCTGCTCCAGAACGGCTACGAGGCGCAGCCGCTGCCGATCCTGATCGGCACCTGGCCCTCGAGCCGCCCGATCCTGCCGAACCTGTACGCGCTCGGCGCGGGGACGACCGCGGTGACGCTGGGCCTGATCATCTTCGTGCTCGTGATCGTCACCGTCCGCCTGCGACTGCGGTCGACGCCGGTTCGCCGGACGGCCGAGGAGCTCGGCGTCGCGCCCGAACTCGACGCGAGCGGCATCGCTGCGCCGCAGAAGTAGCGCCGGCGCCGCCGCTGAGTCAGGCCCCGCGAGGGAAGCGCGACATGAAGTCGTCTGCGATCTCGTCCATCGTCGCCCAGCGGATCCCGTCGTGGCCGTTGACGTGCTCGATGATCCGCTCGAGCATGAGGATCACCTGGGGCCGGCCGGCGACGTCCGGGTGGATCGTCATCCCGAAGACGGCGTAGTCCTCCTCGCGGTGGATGTAGTCGAACTGGTCGCGCCAGATCTCCTCGAGGTGCCGCGGGTTGACGAACCCGTGGCTGTTCGGCGCGCCCTTGATGAACATCATCGGAGGCAGGTCGTCGAGGTACCAGCTCGCCGGGATCTCGACCAGGTCGGTCTCCTCGCCGCGGACGAGCGGCTTCATCCACTCCTCGGGCTGCTTCGAGTAGTCGATCTTCGTCCACGAGTCGCCGACCCGGACGTAGTAGGGATGGAAGTCCTTGTGCATCAGGCTGTGGTCGTACTTGATGCCGTGTTCGAGCAGCAGCTCGTTCGTGACGTTCGAGAACTCCCACCAGGGGGCGACGTAGCCCGTCGGCCGGCGGCCGCAGACGTCCTCGATCAGCCCGATGCACTTGATCAGGACGGCCTCCTCCTGCTCTGGCGTCATCGAGATCGGGTTCTCGTGCGAGTACCCGTGCATGCCGATCTCGTGGCCGGCGTCGACGACCATCTTCGTCTCGTTCGGAAACGTCTCGATGGAGTGCCCTGGGATGAACCAGGTCGTCTTCAGGTCGTACTTGTCGAACAGCTTCAGCAGGCGCGGGACGCCCACCTCGCCGGCGAACATGCCGCGCGAGATGTCGTCGGGCGAGTCCTCGCCGCCGTAGGAGCCGAGCCAGCCGGCCACCGCGTCGACGTCGACGCCGATGCAGCAGAAGATCTCCTTCGCCATGTGCCCTCCTCCGGTGCGTGGTGGTACAACGCTACGACATGTGCGCGCTCTGCGGGGTGCTACTGGAGGAGCACTGGGCCGAGGCGGAGGGCGGCCGGCGCGGCCGCGCGCTGCGGGTCGCGCTGCTGAACCGCGTCCTCGACCACTTCGGGCTCCGCCTCGACGACTGGAGCGGCCGGGTCTACGTGCTCCGCGACCGCAAGGGGCGTTCCGCCGTGGTCGCGAACCTCGGCGCGCTCTGGCTCGAGGCCGAGCGCCTCGTCGGCGCGCCGCTCGACCCGCTCGACCCCGGCCTCGTTCGTGCCCTCGGCTGAGTCCGGGAAGACACCGGTCGCGCTCGTCACCGGCTTTCTCGGCAGCGGGAAGACGACGCTGCTCTCGCGCCTGCTCGCGCACCCGGAGATGGGCGAGACCGCGGTGATCGTCAACGAGCTCGGGGAGGTGGCGATCGACCACCACCTGCTTCGCCGCGTCGACGAGCGCACCGTGCTGCTGAAGAGCGGCTGCGTCTGCTGCTCGCTGCGCGGCGACCTGGCAGACGAGCTGCGCGACCTGCTCGGGCGGCGCGAGCGCGGGGAGGTGCCGCCGTTCCGCCGCGTCGTCGTCGAGACCACCGGCCTCGCCGACCCGGCGCCGATCGCCTACACGCTGCTCTCCGAGCCCGTCGTCAGGCACCACTTCTGGCTCGAGCGCGTGATCGCCACCGTCGACGCGGTCCACGGGCTGCGCGCGCCGGAGTCGGTGAAGCAGGCCGTCGCCGCCGACCGCCTCGTCGTCACGAAGACCGACCTCGCCGACGCCGCCGAGCTGGAGCGAAGCCTCGCGCGCCTCAACCCGACCGCGGACGTCCTCGAGGCGTCGTTCGGCGAGGTCGAGCCGGCGGCCCTCTTCGGCGGCTCCGACCGGGACCCACGGGCCCTGGAGGTCGACGGCCACTCGCACACGGGCGACGTCGGCTCCTGCTGCCTCTTCCTCGACGACGAGCTCGACTGGGGGGCGTTCGGGATCTGGCTGACGATGCTTCTGCAGAGCCGGGGCGAGGACATCCTCCGTGTGAAAGGGCTGCTGAACGTCGGCGCCGGCACGGGGCCGCTGCTCCTGAACGGCGTCCAGCACGTCGTTCACCCGCCCGAGCACCTCGAGGCCTGGCCGGACGAGGATCGCCGATCGCGGATCGTCTTCATCGGCCGGGACATCGATGCGCGGGCGTTGACGGAGTCGCTCTCGGCGTTCAACCGCGCGGCACGTTCCTGAGTTTATACGCGGTCGCATAACACGAAGGTGTATGGAAGTCACGTCGCGATCTATACGCCTCTGCATAACACCTGCCCGTATAATGACTCGGCGATGCCGGACAACCCGTTCCGGTACGGCGCCCTGGCGCTCGACGAGGCCTTCACCGATCGAGCCCGCGAGCTCGCGGAGCTCAGGCGCGACGTGCTCAACGGGCAGGACGTCGTCGTCTTCGGCCGGCGCCGCTTCGGCAAGTCGTCGCTGATCTGGCGGGTCTCGGCGGACCTGCTGCAGCGGAAGGTTCTCGTTGCCTACTGCGACCTGATGACGACGCCGACGAAGGAGCGCTTTGCCGAGAAGCTGGCCAAGACGGTCCACGAGGACATCGCCTCGCTGCTCTTCCGCGCGCGCGAGCGGGCGCTCGCGGTCTTCCAGGGCCTGCGGGTCACGCCGCGAATCACCGTCGACCCGCACGACGGAAGCCTGAGCTTCTCGTTCGACGTCGGGCAGCGGCCGGCGGACCTCGACGCCACGGTCGAGCGGCTGCTCGCGCTCCCGGGCGAGCTGGGCGCGGACCGGAAGCGCAAGGTCGCGCTCATCCTCGACGAGTTCCAGGAGATCACCTCGATCGACCCCAACTACCCGCGGTTGATGCGCGCGGTCTTCCAGACGCAGCCGGAGGTCTCGCACGTCTACCTGGGCAGCAAGCGGCACCTGATGCAGAAGATCTTCAACGACGCCAACGAGCCCTTCTGGCGGAGCGCGAAGCCCTTCGAGCTCGGCCCGATCGATCCCGCGGAATTCGCCCCGTTCATCGTCGCCCGCTTCGAGGTGAGCGGCCGCGCGATCGACGACGAGGCGGTTGCAGCGATCCTGGCGCGCACGCGCGGCCACCCGTACGCGACGCAGCAGTTCGCCTACTTCGTCTGGGAGGAGTCGCTCGACGCGGGGGTCGCCGGGGTCGGGCACGTGGAGCGGGCGCTGGACGCACTGCTCGCTGCGGAGCACAACCACTTCGCCCGGATCTGGGACGAGGCGACGCCGACCGAGAAGCTGCTCCTCGCCGCGCTGGCCGAGGAGCCGGGCCGCGTCTTCTCGGCCGACTACCGCACGCGGCACGGCCTGCCCGCGGCCACGAACATCCAGCGCGGGATCTCCTCGCTCGTTCGCCAGGAGCTCGCCGGGAAGGACGTCCAGGGCCGCTACGAGATCGTCGAGCCGTTCCTTGCCGACTGGGTCCGGCGGCTCGGGGTGTGAAAACCGGCGGCGCTAGTACGACCTCGGCATCCCGAGCACGTGCTGGCCGAGGTAGGCGAGGATCAGGTTGTTCGAGACGGGGGCGACCGAGTACAGGCGGGTCTCGCGGAACTTGCGCTCGACGTCGTACTCCTCGGCGAAGCCGAAGCCGCCGTGGGCGTCGAGGCACGCGTTTGCCGCCTGCCAGGACGCCTCGGACGCGAGCAGCTTCGCCGTGTTCGCCTCGGGCCCGCACGGCCGGCCCTGCTCGAAGAGCCAGGCCGCCTTGTAGCGGACGAGGTCCGCGGCCTCGATCGCCGCGTGAGCACGGGCGATCGGGAACTGGACGCCCTGGTTCTGGCCGATCGGGCGGCCGAAGACGACGCGCTCCGACGCGTAGCGCGACGCTTTCTCGACGAACCAGCGGCCGTCGCCGATGCACTCGGCGGCGATCAGGATCCGCTCGGCGTTCATCCCGTCGAGGATGTAGCGGAAGCCCTTGCCCTCCTCGCCGACGAGCGCCTCGGCCGGCACCCTGACGCCGTCGAGGAAGATCTCCGTCGTCGCGTGGTTCATCAGCGTCCTGATCGGCCGGATCGTCATCGTCCCGTCGGCGACCGCCTGCTTCATGTCGACGATGAAGGTCGACAGCCCCTCGGTCTTGCGCTCGACGCGGTCGATCGGCGTCGTCCGCGCGAGCAGGAGCATCAGGTCGGAGTAGAGCGCGCGCGACGTCCAGATCTTCTGGCCGCGAACGATGTAGCCGCCGTCGCCGCGCTCGGCCGTCGTCTGCAGCGCGGTGGTGTCCGAGCCGACGGTCGGCTCGGTCACGCCGAAGGCCTGCAGGCGCAGCTCGCCCGAGGCGATCTTCGGCAGGTAGCGCTCCTTCTGCTCGACGGAGCCGTGCCGGAGGATCGTGCCCATGGTGTACATCTGCGCGTGGCAGGCGCCGGAGTTGCCGCCGGAGGCGTTGATCTCCTCGAGGATCACGCTCGCCGCCGTCAGCCCCAGGCCTGCTCCGCCGTACTCGTCCGGGATCAGCGCCGCCAGCCAGCCCTGCTCGGTCAACGCGGAGACGAACTCCTCCGGATAGCGGTCGGGCTCGAGCGAGCGCCAGTATTCGCCGGGGAAGCGGTCGCAGAGCTCGCGCACCGCCGTGCGAATCTCCCTCAGCTCGTCTGGGACCGAGAAGTCCACCTCAGAGGGCGTACCGCTCGAGCAGGCGGCGCGCGATGACGAGCTGCTGGATCTCGTTCGAGCCCTCGCCGAGGATCAGCACGGGAGCGTCCCGGTAGAGACGCTCGACGACGAACTCCTGCGAGTAGCCGTAGCCGCCGTGGATGCGCATCGCCTCGAGGGCGGCCTCCTCGGCCGTCTCCGTCGCAAACCACTTCGCCATCCCGGCCTCCAGGTCGGCGCGCTCGCCGGCGTCCTTGCGCTCCGCCGCCTGCATCATCAGCAGGCGCGCCGCCTCGATCTTCGTCGCCATCTGCGCGAGCTTGAGCTGGATCGCCTGATGCTGGGCGATCGGCCTGCCGAACGCCTCCCGCTCTTGCGCGTACCGGATCGCCTCCTCGAAGGCCCTCGTCGCAATCCCGACCGCGCGCGCCGCGATGTTGACGCGGCCGAGCTCGATCCCGCCCATGAAGTACTTGAACCCCTCGTTCATCCCCGCGTCGCCGCCGATCACGGCGCCCGCGGGCGCGCGGAATCCCTCGAAGGCCAGCTCGACCGACTCGACGCCCTTGTAGCCGAGCTTGCGGAGCGGCGGGCCGATCGCGAGCCCCGGCTGCATCGCGACGCCCGGGTCCTTCTCGAGCACGAACGCGGTCAGCCCACGGTGGCGTGGCTCGGCCTCGGGGTCGGTGACCGCGAGCAGCGTCAGCATCCCCGCCCGCAGGCCGTTCGTCGCCCACATCTTCTGGCCGGTGATCACCCATCCGTCGCCGTCGCGGACGGCCCGGGTGCGGATCGCCTGCACGTCGGAGCCGGCGTGGGGCTCGGTCATCGAGTAGGCGGAGCGGAGCTCGCCGGCGGCCATCCGCGGCAGGTAGCGCTCGCGCTGCTCGTCGGTCCCGAAGGTCTTGATCATCCAGGCGGAGATGAAATGCGTGTTCAGGACCCCAGACAACGACATCCACCCGCGCGAGAGCTCGACCTGGATCAGCGCGTAGGTCGTCAGGTCGAGCCCGAGCCCGCCGTACTCCTCCGGGATCGTCACCCCGAAGAGGCCGAGCTCCTTCATCTGCTCGACGAGCGGCTCGGGGAACTCGTCGGCGTGCTCGTAGTCGGAGGCGACCGGATAGACCTCCCGTTCGACCCACTCGCGGACGGCCTGGACGATCTCTCGCATTACCCGCTCCGGGGCCGGCAAAGCCGCCCCCTCCGCTCCCTCGCCGCCTCCGTCAAGCCCACGGCGGTCACGCGCGGACGGGCTCCCGCAGCAGCCCCGTCACGTCCTCCAGCTGCTCCAGCGAGAGGATTGCCGCCTCCAGCGCCTCGACCGCCGCCTCCGGCAGCGCCAGCCCGGCGTTCTCGCGGAACTTCGCACGCACCTCGTCGGCCGAGAGCGGGTTCTCGGGGCCGCCGTGCTGGTGCGGCAGCTCGGCCTCGAGCACGCGGCCGCCCCGCATCGTGATCCGCACGCCGCCGGGGAACGCCGACGGATACGTCGCGTACTCCTTCGTCTCGTAGCGGACGCGGCGCGCCAGGTCGAGCACGCGCGGTTCGGCGATCGCCTCGTCGGAGTAGGCGGCGAGGCCGGCGGAGCCGTTGACGAGCATCGCGGCGGTCGAGTACTGGAGGCTGAACTTCGCCTCGTACACCGTGCGCGGCGCGATCTTCTGCTCGGCCGGCTCGAGCACGAGCGAGACGCCCCCCTCCGGGATGATGACGAGGACGTCCTCGATCTCGTCGGGGTCGAGCGGGCTCAGGCCGGCGGTCGCGCCGAGCGAGCCGTGGATGAAGTGGCAGGCGGGATACGGCTTGTAGGCGATCCGGGGCGTCTCCCAGCGCGAGCCGAGGTCGCCGAGCTGCTCCGCGATCGAGATCTCGCCCTGCTCCGCGCCCAGGAAGGCGTGGTAGACGCCGAAGCGGCCCTCGAGCACGCCGGGCGGGCCCTCGCCGCCGAGCGAGGCGAGCCGCGCGGCGAGGGTCGAGCCATGCGCCGCCCAGGCGGGGTGGAACGGCTTCGTCGCGGTGGCGTCGTCGAGGTACGCGAACAGGCCGCCCGCGAACGAGCCGGCGATCCCGAGTGCCGAGGCAGTCGTCGCAGCGTCGGCGCCCAGCAGCCGCGCTGCAGCCGCCGTCCCGCCGAAGATCCCGCAGACCGCCGTCGGGTGGAAGCCGCGGGCGTGGAACTGCCCCGAGGCCGCCATCCCTACGCGGGTGACGATCTCGTTCCCGCCCACGATCGCCGTCAGCAGCTCCGAGCCCGAGGCACCCTGCGCCTCGGCGGTCGCGAGCGCCGCCGGGCAGACGACGACGCTGACGTGCGAGACCGAGTCGGAGTGCGTGTCGTCGTAGTCGAGCCCGTGGCAGAGCATCGCGTTCGCGAAGGCGGCGTTCGGGGCGGGCAGCGCCGCGTCGAGGGCGATCACCGACGCCTGCGGCTCGCCGCCGAGCTCGGCCATCGCCGTGCGGCCCTCGGTCGCGACGCCGAGCGCCGACGCCGCGTAGCCGCAGCCGATCGCGTCCAGCAAATGCAGCTTCGCGTGCTCGGCGACGTCGTCGGGAACGTCGTCGGGGGTCAGCGTCGTCGTCCAGTCGGCGATCGTCTGTGCGGCGGTCATTGCACGCTCCAATCCGTGTCGGTGCCCGGGAACGCAGGTGCGGCCTCCGGCGCATCTCGTTTGTAGACCATGAACGTGCGCTTGAACTCGATCACGACCTCGCGCCGCTGGTTGATCCCGCGGCAGCGCATCGTGACGATCCCGACGCTCGGGTTCGAGTTCGACTCGCGCAGCTCGAGAATTTCGCTCTCGGCCCAGAGCGTGTCGCCCGCGAAGACCGGCTTCGGCAGCTTGATGTCCGTCCACTGGAGGTTGGCGGCGGCGTTCTCGCTCGTGTCCGGCACGGTCATGCCGGTGATCAGCGCGAGCGTGAACGCGCTGTTCACGAGCGGCTTCCCGAACTGCGTCCGCTCGGCGTAGGGCGTGTTGAAGTGGATCTGGTTCGTGTTCAGGGTCAGGCACGTGAACCAGATGTTGTCCACCTCGGTGACGGTCCGGCCGAGCCGGCTGCGGAAGACATCGCCGACGGCGAAGTCCTCGTAGAAACGGCCCCGCCAGTCCTTCCGCGCCTCGCTCATGCATCGCTCCTTTCCACCTCGTCCAGGACCCGCCGCGCCCGCTCGACGACCGGCAGGTCGATCATCTCCCCGTTCACCGCCAGCACTCCCTCGCCCCGCTCGACGCTCTCCTCGAACGCCTCGACCACGCGCCGTGCCCATGCGATCTCCCGCTCGCTCGGAGCGAAGACGCGGTTGACGATCGGCACCTGGCCGGGGTGGATGCAGACCTTCCCGCGGAAGCCGAGCGAGCGCGCGAAGGTGCACTCCGCCTCGAGGCCCGTCTCGTCGCGGACGTCGACGTGGACGACGTCGAACGGCGGCCGGATCCGTGCGGCTGCCGAGTCGACGACGACGCGCGAGCGCGCGTGCAGGATCTCGAGGCCGTCCGGACGCGGCTCCAGGCCGAGCTCCGCGCCGAGGTCGACGGCGCCGAGGACGAGCGCCTCGACGCGCGGGGCGGACGCCGTCTCGTAGGCGCGCCGGATCCCCTGCGCCGTCTCCACGATCGCGATGACCGGAGGCCCCTGCGGGCCCAGCGCAGCGACGGCGTCCGGTGTCGCCTTCGGCAGGATGAGCGCGTCGAGCGACAGCCCCGCGACGAGCGCGAGGTCGTCCTCGAACCACGTCGTGTCGACGCCGTTCACGCGGACGATCCGCGGGGCGAGGCGCCTGACCACCTCGCGGGCGGCGGGCTTCTGCGCGGGCGCGACCGCGTCCTCGAGGTCGGCGACGACGGCGTCCGCCTCCGACGCGAGCGCTCCGGCGAGCTTGCGCTCGTCGCCGCCCGGCGCGAACAGGAGGGAGCGGACGTGGGAGAGGTCGCGGGCCGTATCGCTTGTATGTCAGACATTCGGCGGCCTGTCAACGAGAGCCCGCTTGACAGGCTTCCGAAAGTCAGACATAAACGCCCCAGGTGAAGGCGGTCGTCTTTCACGAGTTCGGCGGGCTGGACACGCTCCGGCTCGAGGATCTGCCCGATCCGAGGCCGGAGCCGGGCGAGGTGCTGATCGACATCGCCGCGACCGCGCTCAACCATCTCGACGTGGACGTCCGCGAGGGCGTCTCCCGCTTTCCGGTCGAGCTGCCGTTCGTGCTCGGGATCGAGGTCGTCGGCCGCATCGCCGAGGTCGGCGAAGGGGTCGAAGGCTGGGAGGCCGGCGATCGCGTGATGCCGTTCCTGATGAGCCACTGCGGGGATTGCCGCTACTGTCGCACCGGCCGCGAGTCTCTCTGCGACTCGGCCGGCTTCATCAGCTTCAGCACGTCAGGCGGCTACGCCGAGCAGCTCGTCTGCCCGGTCGGCCACCTGATGCGCGTTCCCGAGGAGATCTCCGACGAGGCGGCGGCGGCGCTGCAGATCGCCTTCGGCACCGCGTGGCACATGCTCTTCACGCGCGGCCGGCTCGCCCTCGGCGAGACGGCGATGATCAACTCCGTCGGCAGCGGGATCGGCTCGGCGGCAGTGCAGCTCGCCCACCTCGCGGGGGCGACCGTGATCGGCAACGCCGGGTCCGACGACAAGCTCGCCCGCGCGGCCGAGCTCGGCATGGACCACGGGATCAACCATCGGACGCAGGACGTCGTCGAGGAGGTGATGCGCCTCACCGACGGCAAGGGCGTCGACCTCGTCTTCGAGCACTGCGGCGGCGAGCTATTCCAGAAGGGCCTCGACTCGCTGGCGAAGGACGGCCGGCTCGTGATCTGCGGCGGCCACTCCGGCGAGGTCGTCCCGTTCGACATCATCCCGTTCTTCCGCGGCCAGAAGAGCATCATCGGCTCGTTCGTCTACACGCGCGACGAGGTGGAGAGGTGCCTGGAGCTCGCCCGGCAGGGGAAGATCACGCCGCTCGTCTACAAGGTCTTCCCGCTCGAGGACGTGCGCGAGGCGATGGCGACGATGGAGCGCCGCGAGCACTTCGGCAAGATCGTGCTCGAGCCCGCACGCGACCAGGTGCCGGCGTGAGGCGCCTCGGGGTCGACGTCGGCGGGACGTTCACCGACCTGATCTACGTCGACGACGAGGCCGGGCAGATCCTCGTCCACAAGCTGCCGACGACGCCCGATGACCCCTCGCAGGGCACGGTGCAGGGGATCGAGGAGCTGACGGCGCTCGCGGGCACCGACCCGTCCCAGCTCGAGCAGGTCTTCCACGGGACGACGATCGCGACCAACATCGTGATCGAGCACGACGGCGCTCAGGTCGGTCTGATCACGACCGAGGGCTACCGCGACATCCTCCACATCGCGCGGCACAAGAAGCCGCTCAACTTCTCGAACTACCAGGACCTGCCGTGGCAGCGGTACCCAATAGTCCGTCGTCGTTATCGCCTGACGGTCCCGGAGCGCATCACGCGCGACGGCGAGGTGCTCGTCCCCCTCGACGAGAAGAGAGCGCGGGAGCAGGTGCGCCGGCTGAAGGAGGCCGGCGTGGAGGCGGTCGCAATCTGCTTCCTGTTCTCGTTCCTCAATCCGGAGCACGAGGCGCGTGTCGCCGAGATCGTGCGTGAGGAGTTCCCAGAGGCGTTCCTCTCCGTCTCCTCGGAGGTCCTGCCGCAGTACCGCGAGTACGAGCGCTTCTCGACCGTCTGCCTGAACGCGTACATCGGTCCGCGCGTCTCGCGCTACGTACACCGCCTCCAGCAGGAGCTCGCGGCGATGGACGTGAAGACGGGCCTGCACCTGATGACCTCGGCGAGCGGCGTCGCGACCGCCGAGGGCGCGACCGCGCGACCGGTCAACCTGCTGATGTCCGGGCCGGTTGCCGGCGTGGTCGGCGGCATCTGGGCGGGCCGGCAGGCGGGCTACGACAACGTGATCACGCTCGACGTCGGCGGGACCTCGGCGGACATCGGCCTCGCCCAGGAGGGCCGCCTGCGGATGAAGCACCTGCTCGACACGCGTGTCGGCCCGTACCAGGCGATGATCCCGATGGTCGACGTCGACACGATCGGCGCGGGCGGCGGCTCGATCGCCTACGTCGACGCCGGCGGGATCTTCCGCGTCGGCCCGCGTTCCGCGGGCGCCGACCCCGGCCCGGCCGCCTACGGGCGCGGCGGCACCGAGCCGACCGCCACCGACGCGATGGTCAACCTCGGCTGGCTGCTCCCGGAGACCTTCCTCGGCGGCGGGATGAGCCTCGACGCCGCCGCTGCGCGCCGCGCCTTCGAGCAGGGGCCGGCGGCGGCGCTCGGGATGACGGCCGAGGAGGCGTCGATGGGGGCCGTCCAGATCCTCACCCACTCGATGGTGCAGTCGATCGAGGAGAACTCGGTTCGCAAGGGCTACGACCCGCGCGACTTCGCGCTCGTCGCGGAAGGCGGTGCAGGCCCGCTGTTCGCCGCGCAGATCGCGCTCGAGGCGGGGACGCCGTGGGTGGTCGTCCCGAACTACCCGGGCGTGACCGCTGCGCTCGGCCTGCTCGCGACCGACATGGTCTACGAGTACGTCTCGACGGTGTACGAGCGGCTTTCGAAGCTCGACGCTGCCGGGCTCCAGAAGGCGTTCGAGGAGCTCGAGGAGCAGGCTCGCAGCCAGCTCGAGCACGACGGGATCCCGGCCGACCGGATGCTGATCCAGCGCGTGGCCGACTGCCGCTACCTCGGCCAGGGCTACGAGCTCAGAGTCGACGTCGGCTCCGGCGCGATCGACGAGGCGTGGGTCGAGAAGACGCGCGGAGACTTCCACGACATCCACGAGCGCGAGTACTCGCGGCGCTTCGAGGAGTCCGACATCGAGATCCCGAACATCCGCGTGCGCGGAATCGGGCTGATGCCGCCGCTGCAGGTGCCGGAGGCCGAGTCCGGAGACCCCTCGCCTGACGCGGGGCTCCGGTACGAGCGCGACGCCTGGTTCCGCGTCGGCGGCGAGCTCCGCGCGGTGGCGACACGCTTCTACGACCGGGCCGAGCTGAAGGCCGGCAACCGCATCGAGGGGCCGGCGATCGTCAACCAGTACGACTCGACGACGGTGATCCCGCCCGGCCTGACCGCGCGCATCGACCGCTTCGGGAACATCGTCATCGGCACCGGCGTCGCGTCGGAGCCGGAGCCGCTGGCGACCGCCGGAGTGGTGGAGTGAGCGTCAGCGAGTACGAGGTCGGGCGGCAGCCCGGCCCGCCGACGCGGAAGCGCGTCGAGGTCGACCCGATCACGCTCCGCGTCCTCGGCGGCGCCTTCCACGCGATCGCCAAGGAGATGGCAGGCGTCCTGTTCCGGATGAGCTACTCGTCGATCATCCGCGAGTCCGAGGACCTCGGCGCGGGAATCTTCGACGCCGAGGGCCGCGAGCTGTGCGAGTCCGACTCGACCCCGATGCACATCGGCTCGTTGCCCTGGTACATCCGCGGCTTCCTCCACCGGCTCGAGGGCCAGATCGACGACGGCGACGTGATCGTCCACAACCATCCGTACCTCGGCGCCTCCCACTCGCCCGACGTCGCGGTCGCGGTGCCGATCTTCCACGAGGGCGAGCTGCTCGGCTTCGCGGCGGTGACGGCGCACGTGCTCGACGTCGGCGGCTCCTTCCCCGGGATCAACGCCGACGCGTTCGACGTCTACGCCGAGGCGAAGATGTACAACGCGCTGCGCTGGTACGAGCGCGGAAAGCTGAACGAGGACCTCGACCGGATGATCTTCGACAACGTCCGGACCGAGACGATGAACCGCGGCGACATGAACGCGATGCTCGCCGCCTGCCAGCTCGGCCGCGAGCGCTTCCTCCGGCTCGTCGAGCGCTACGGCGCCGAGGTGGTGATGAGCGCCGCGTACGACTGGATGGACTACTCCGAGCAGATGCTGCGGGCGGAGATCGCCAAGATCCCGGACGGGACTTACGGGCCGGTGGTCGGCTGGCTCGACGACGACGCACGCAACCGCGACCAGCGCCTCCGGGTCGAGACCCGGGTGGTCGTCGAGGGGGACGAGATCACGATCGACCTCACCGGCTCCAACCCGGAGGTGCCGACGGGCTACAACGTCCCCTTCGAGGGGTCGCTGCTCGTCAGCTGCTACTACGCCGTTCGCACGATCCTGCTCGACGAGGTCACCTTCCCCGAGCACGTCCCGCAGAACGACGGCGTCTTCCGGCCGGTGAAGGTGATCGCGCCGAAGGGGACGATCTTCAACCCGAACTTTCCACGCGCGTGCTTCTCGCGCTTCTGCCAGACGCAGCGCGTCGTCGACAACGTCAACCTCGCCCTCGCCGACGCGCTGCCGGAGAAGGTGACCGGCGGGAACTCGGCCGGAATCCACTTCTGCGCCTACGCCGGCTTCGACGAGTCGCTCGGGGAGTACTGGCTCTACCTCGAGGTGAACGAGGGTTCGTACGGCGGGCGCTACGGCAAGGACGCGATGGACTCCGTCGACAACCTGATGGCGAACACGCGCAACAACCCGATCGAGGAGCTCGACATGCGCTTCCCGATGCGCTGCGACCAGTACGAGCTACGGCCGGAGCCGGCCGCGCCCGGGAGGTGGCGCGGCGGGGTCGGGATCATCCGCCGCAACCGCTTCCTCGTCGACGGGACGTACTCGTGCGAGGGCGACCGGCAGACCGATCCGCCGCAGGGCGTGTTCGGCGGCTGGGACGGGCTCGTCGCCTCGTGCCGGAAGAACCCGGACACGCCGCGCGAGGAGGTGCTGCCCGCCAAGGTGACTGGCATCCCGTTCTCGGCGGGCGAGTTCATCGAGTTCCGGGAGCCGAACGCCGCCGGCTACGGCGACCCGCTCGAGCGACCGGCGGAGGCGGTGCGCGAGGACGTGCTCGACGACTTCACGACGGTCGAGCTCGCGCGCGACGCGTACGGCGTCGTCTTCGCCGACGCGCGGACGCTCGAGATCGACGACGCGGCGACGGAGGCGCGGCGGACGGAGCTGCGGGCAAGCCGGGCCGCCGGCTCGCTCACCGACTACTTCGCCGAGCACCCGCTGCCGTCGGTCGCCCCGCCGACGTCCGTCGCCGGGAACCGCGAACTCGGCCTGGCCTGAGCCGTGGCGGTCAAGCAATACGAGCTGGTCGCCGAGCGGCTGAGGGATCGCGTCGTGCACGGCGAGCTGAAGCCCGGCGAACGGCTGCCGAACGAGGCGGCGCTCGCGACCGACTTCGGGGTCAGCCGCGCGACCGTGCGCGAAGCGCTGCGCGTGCTCGCCGCCCAGGAGCTGATCCGTACCTCGAAGGGCGCCGGTGGCGGCTCGTACGTGACGCTCCCCAGCGTCGGCGGGGTCTCCGACTTCGTCCGGTCGAGCATCACGCTCCTGGCCGACGCCGACGACGTCACGCTCGAGGAGCTGCTCGAGGCGCGCGAGCTGCTCGAGGTGCCGGCGGCGCGGCTCGCGGCCCGGCGGCGGAGCGACGAGGAGCTCGAGCGGCTGCGGGCTGCGATCCCGGATCAGCCGCTGCGCCTGGGAACGCAACGCCAGTTCGTCTACAACCAGGACTTCCACCTCGCCGTGATCGACGGCTGCCGGAACGCGTTGCTCGCGATCGCGGCCCAGCCGGTCTTCGCGGTGCTGCAGCGGAACCTGGCCCGGTCGAGGCTCGGCGCGCGCTTCCACCGGACGATCAACGAGCACCACCGCGCGATCGCCGCTGCGATCGACGCCGGCGATGCCGACCGCGCCGGCGACGAGATGTACGGCCACCTCGAGTGGCTGCGGCCGTACTACGAGCGCGCGTGGCGCCGCGCACGGTGACGCAGGTCTCGTTCGGCATCCAGGGCAGCGGGCAGCTCGTCGACGGCGTCCCGGACCCGGGCGTCTTCCGCGAGGTGGCGGCGCGCGCCGAGGAGCTCGGCTACGACTCGATCTGGGCCGGCGACCACATCTCGTACCGGAATCCGATCCTGGACGTCGTCGTCGCGCTCTCGACCTTCGCCGCCGTCACGGAGAAGATCACGCTCGGCGCCGGGATCGTGCTGCTCCCACTCCGCCACCCGAGCGTCGTCGCCAAGGAGTTCGCCTCGCTCGACTACCTCTCCGGCGGCCGCACGATCCTCGGGGTCGGCGTCGGGGGCGAGAGCGGCCCCGACTTCGACGCCGTCGGGTTGTCGCCGCGCGAGCGCGGGGCGCGCACGGACGAGGCGATGCGGGCGCTGCGGGCGCTGTTCGGCGAGCCGCCGGCGGCGTTCTCCGGCCGCTTCTTCTCGTTCGCCGGGATCTCGATCGAACCGCGGCCGGCGCAGGCGGCCGGGCCGCCGCTGTGGGTCGGCGGGCGCTCCGCTGCCGCGATCCGCAGGGCCGCGACGCTCGGCGACGGCTGGATCCCGATCTGGGTGTCGGCGGAGCGGTTCGCGGGGGGACTCGCGGAGCTTCCGGACCGGGTGACGCCGGCCGTGACGCTGCCCGCCCACGTGGGCGAGAAGCGGCGGCTGTACGAGCACCTGCGCGTCCGGTACTCGGGCGACTTCGGCGAGCACGTCGTCGACCGCTACTGCGTCGCCGGGACGCCCGACGAGTGCGCGGCGCGGGTGCGGGAATACCTGGACGCAGGAGCGCGGCACGTCGTCTTCAACATCCTCGAGCTCGAGGATGCGGGCCGGCTGATGGAGGTGGCGCGTGCTGCCGCTGGCTGACGTCCGTGTCGTCGCGGTCGAGCAGTTCGGCGCCGGGCCGTGGGGGACGCTCCAGCTCGCCGACCTCGGCGCGGAGGTGATCAAGATCGAGGACCCGTCGACGGGCGGCGACGTCGCGCGGTACGTGCCGCCTTTCCAGGACGGCGAGGCCGCGCTCTTCTTCGAGACGTTCAACCGGAACAAGCGCAGCGTCTCGCTCGACCTGCGGCACCCGGACGCGCGCGGCGTCTTCGAGGACCTCGTGCGGGTCTCGGACGTCGTCTACTCCAATCTGCGCGGCGACCAGCCCGAGCGGCTCGGCCTCACCTACGAGCAGCTTCGCGACGTGAACGGGCGAATCGTCTGCTGCTCGCTGTCCGGCTTCGGCATGACCGGGCCGAGAGCGACCGAGGGCGGCTACGACTACATGATGCAAGGGCTCGCGGGCTGGATGCAGCTGACCGGCGAGCCCGACGGCCCTCCGACCAAGAGCGGCCTGTCGCTCGTCGACCTGTCCGGTGGCTACGTCGCCGCGATCGCGATCATGGCCGGGCTGTGGCGGGCGCGCCGCGAAGGCACCGGGTGC
>JBKPRD010000257.1:0-11106 GCA_046734415.1 Actinomycetota bacterium
AATCCGTGGTGAACGCTAGCCCGTCCGCGACCGCGGCGTCCCCGAGCTCGTCGAGCAGCGGGTTCGACAGCTCCTTGACGAAGAGCCCCTCGACCAGCCTGCGGGTCGCTTTTCCGCCCGATCCGTCGGCGAGGGTGACGAGATCGCCGCCGCGCGTCACGCTACGCGTCTGCCGTAGCTGTAATACGCGGCACACGCGCCTTCGCTCGAGACCATGCACGTCCCCAGCGGTTTCTCGGGCGTGCACGCCGTGCCGAACACCTTGCACTCCCAGGGCTTGATCGCGCCGACCAGCACCTCGCCGCACTGGCAGGCCTTCGGATCCGCGACCTGGATGCTCGGCAGCTCGAACCTCACCTCGGCGTCCCACTCGGCGAAGGCGGGACGGAGCCGCAGCGCGCTTCGGGAAATCGAGCCCAGTCCGCGCCACTCGAAGGTCTCGCGGAGCTCCATCGTCTCGTCGATCGCCGCGATCGCCCGCGGGTTTCCCTCCCCCCGCACGACCCGCGTGTACTGGTTCTCCAGCTCGCACCGGCCCTCGGCGCGCTGGTGGAAGATCATCGCCGTCGCCTCGAGGATGTCGAGCGGCTCGAAGGCGGCGACGACGACCTGCTTGCCGTACTCGGTCGGGATGAAGGCGTACGGGCCGGTACCGATCACTGTCGAGACGTGGCCGGGTGCGATGAAAGCGTCGATGCGGGTGCCGGGCGTGTCGAGGATCGCCCGCAGCGGCGGCACGATCGTCACGTGGTTGCAGAACGCCGAGAAGTTCCGGATTCCGGCGGCGCGCGCGCGGAGCAGCGTGACCGCAGTCGCCGGCGCGGTCGTCTCGAAGCCGATCGCGAAGAAGACGACCTTTCGGTCGGGCTCCGCCTGCGCGATCGCAAGGGCGTCGAGGGGCGAGTAGACCATCCGGACGTCGGCGCCCCTCGCCTTCGCCTCGAGGAGGGTTCCCCTTCCCCCGGGAACCCGCAGCATGTCGCCGAACGTCGTGAAGACGACCTCCGGCCGTTCGGCGAGTGAGATCGCGTCGTCGACGCGGCCCATCGGGATGACGCAGACCGGGCATCCCGGCCCGTGCAGGTACTCGACCCCGGCCGGAAGCATGTCCTCGAGGCCGTGCTTCGCGATCGCGTGCGTGTGGCCGCCGCAGACCTCCATGATCCGCACGGTCTCGCCGTCCGGGACGAGACGCTCGATCTCGCGGGCGAGGCGACCGGCGAGGATGCCGTCGCGGTACTCGTCGACGAATCTCATGGCGCGACCTTCCGAATCGCGATTCCAGCGTGGCAGAGCAGGACCTCCTCCGCCGCGACGGGCGATACCAGCTCGACGGCGACCTGCTCTCGGCGCCCTTCGACCTCGACGACGGCCGTGTCCCCGGCGACCTCGACGACGCGGGCCTGGACGGCGACGTCGCTGCAAGTCAGGCACTCGTGCGGCGTCACCATTCGATCTCCTCGAGCAACGCGAGCGTCCGGGCCGCCTCCTCCTCGTCGATCGTGTGGAGAGCGAAGCCGACGTGGACCAGCACCCAGTCACCGACCTCCGCCTCGGGCACGAGTGCGGTGGACACCTCGCGCCGCACGCCGGAGACCTCCGCCGTGGCGAGGCCCGGCTCGACGACCTCGACCAGCCGCGCGGGGATCGCGAGGCACATGGTCAGCCCGTCCTCCGAGCGGCGATCGCCGCCTGGCCGTAGCTGATCCCGCCGTCGTTCGGCGGGACGAGCCGGTGGGTGAGGACGCGGAACCCGAGCGCCTCCAGCCGCTCACGCGTCGAGCGGAGCAGCCGCACGTTCTGGAACGTCCCTCCGCTCAGGACGACTGTCTCGGACGTGGCCGTCTCGGCGCATGCGGTCACGGCCGAAGCGGCCACAGTCTCGTGGAAGGAAGCCGCTATCCATGCCGGATCTCGGCCACGTTCGGACTCCAAGTAACATTGTGTTACAAGCTCGGTCGAGCGGCCGAAGCGCCACGGCCACGGGTCGGCGGGTGTCTCGCCCGCGAGCTGCTCGAGCTCGATCGCCGCCTGTCCCTCGTAGGTCGCCTCGCCGTGGAACCCGAGCACGGCTGCAACCGCGTCGAACAGCCGCCCCATCCCCGAAGAGAGCGGTGCGTTGGCCTTGAGGCTCTCGCGGACGAGCGCCCAGTCCGGCCACGGGACGGGCAGTCCCGCCCGCTCGAGCTGCGCGGCGGCAACGCGCCACGGCTGCCTGATCGCCGCCTCGCCGCCGGGCAGTGGAACAGGATCGAGCCAGGCGAGCCGCTCGAACGTCTCGAGGTCGCAGCGCAGGAGCTCGCCGCCCCAGAGCGACCCGTCCGTGCCGAGGCCGGTGCCGTCGAAGACGAGCGCCAGCGCCGGTCCGGCCTCGCGGTGCTCCGCGAGGCAGGAGGCGGCGTGGGCATGGTGGTGCTGGACTTCGACCAGCGGGAGGCCCTGCTCGTGCGCCCACTTCGTCGCGAGGTACTCGGGATGGAGATCACACGCGATCGTCTCGGGGCGGACGCCGAGCATGTCGAGGTAGAGCTCGAGATCGTCGACGAACGCCCGATACGCGGCCTCGGAGTCGAGGTCGCCGAGGTGCGGAGAGAGATACGCGGCGTCGTCGGTGGCCACGCAGAAGGTGGACTTGAGCTCGGCGCCGACGGCGATGAGCGGCCGGGAGGTCGTCAGCGGAAGCGGTGAGGGGGCGAACCCGCGGGAGCGCCGGATCGGGAAGCTGCGGCGGACGACCGAGTCCTCGCAGCGGCGGTGAATCGGCCGATCGTGGGAGAGGAAGGCGTCCGCGATCCCTCCGAGCCGCCGGCGGGCCTCTTCGTCCTCGAAGGCGATCGGCTCGTCGGAGAGGTTCCCGCTCGTCATCACCAGCGCGCCGCCGAAGTCGCGGTAGAGCAGGTGGTGGAGCGGCGAGTAGGGGAGCATCACGCCGAGCCACGGCGACCCCGGTGCGACCGATTCGGCGACGGGCGCGCCCGGCACCCGGCGAAGCAGGACGATCGGACGCTCGCGCGAGCGCAGGAGCTTCAGCTCCGCCTTGTTCACGAGGACGAGCAGCCCGGGCTGGTCCGACATCACGGCGAAGGGCTTCGCCTCCCGGTGCTTCCGTGCACGGAGCCGCGCGACTGCGTCCTCGTCCGCTGCGTCGCAGGCCAGGTGGTAGCCGCCGAGGCCCTTGACCGCGAGGATCCCGCCCTCGTCGAGCACCGCGACCGCCTCGGCGAGCGGCATCGAGAGCTGCGGCCCGCAGACCGGACAGGCGATGGGCTCGGCGTGGAAGCGTCGGTCGAGCGGATCCTCGTACTCGCGCCGGCAGTCGGGGCACAGCGGGAAGCCCGCCATCGTCGTGTTCGGACGGTCGTAGGGGACGGCCCGGACGATCGTGAAGCGCGGACCGCACTGCGTGCAGTTGATGAACGGGTAGCGGTAGCGGCGGTCGGCCGGGTCGAAGAGCTCGCGGAGGCACTCGTCACAGGTGGCCACATCCGGCGGGATCAGCGCGGTGTGGCCCGAGGCCACGCTCTCGACGATGCTGAACTCGCCCTCCCCGAGCGGGTCCATGACCTCACTCGTGAGTGACTCGATGCGCGCCAACGGCGGCGCTTTGCTCCTCAAATCGAGCGCGAAGCGGTCGATCTGCCTGCCCTCGACCTCGATCAGGACGCCGTCGCCGTCGTTCAGGACATAGCCGGCGAGGCCGTGTGCGCATGCGAGCCGGTAGACGAAAGGCCGGAAGCCAACGCCCTGGACGACGCCGCGCGCGCGGTACCGGCGTCTGGAGATGGTCGAATTTGTCCACTCCACGACGGACAGCGTCACCCTGCAGGTGCGCACCTACATCGGTGCGAGTACGGAAAGGGCAGCGGGAAAGCCGCAACGGGGCTCAGGCCGAGTCCCGATGGCGTAACCACACGGCCTCGCGAGGCTGTCGGTGATGAAGCGCATCCTCGATGTCGCCGCACTCGACGCGCTGGTCGCTGCCTTGTCTGCCCGCGGATACACCGTCGTCGGCCCGACGGTTCGCGACGGGGCGATCGTCTACGACGAGCTCCGCTCGGCCGCCGATCTGCCCGCCGGGTGGACCGACGTCCAGGACGGTGGAACCTACCGCCTCGAGCGGCGCGCCGACGAGGCGCGCTTCGGCTTCGCGGCCGGTCCGACCTCGTGGAAGCGCTTCCTCTTCCCGCCCCGGGTTCGGCTCTGGAGGGCAACGCAGGGCAGCGACGGCCTCGAGGTCGCGGAGCAGTCCGTCGACGCGGGTCCCTTTGCCTTCATCGGCGTGCGACCCTGCGAGCTGGCGGCGATCTCGATCCAGGATCGCGTCTTCCTCGGCGGGCGGTACGCCGACCGGGACTACGCGGCTCGTCGGCACGACGCGTTCGTCGTAGCGGTCAACTGCCACGAACCGGGTGGGACCTGCTTCTGCGTGTCGATGGACACCGGGCCGACCGCACGCGACGGCTACGACCTCGTGCTCACGGAGCTCCTCGACGGCGGCCACCGTCTGCTCGTCGAGTCCGGCAGCGAGCGCGGCGATGAGGTCCTCGCGGGGTTGGGCGGCGTCGAGCCCACCGAATCCGATCTGCGTGCGGCTGCCGCCCAGGCGGAGGACGCCCGCGGTCGCATGGGCCGGCAGCTCGACACGCAGGGGATCCGCGAGCTGCTCCGGGACAACCTCGAGCATCCACGCTGGGACGAGGTCGCGGAGCGCTGCCTGACCTGCGGCAACTGCACCCTGGCCTGCCCCACGTGCTTCTGCTCGGCGGTCGAGGACGCGAACGACCTCGACGGAGGTACGGAACGCGCGCGCGTCTGGGACTCCTGCTTCTCGATCGACTACTCGTACATCCACGGCGGCGCGGTCCGGCAGACGCCGCGGGCCCGCTACCGCCAGTGGCTCACCCACAAGCTCGGCACCTGGCACGACCAGTTCGACAGCTCCGGCTGCGTCGGGTGCGGCCGCTGCATCACCTGGTGCCCGGTCGGCATCGACATCACCGAGGAGGTCGCCGCGATCCGCGCGACCGGGGAGGAGGAGGAGTGAAGACGCTCGACGCCCTCGTCGCGGAGAGCCCGGTGTTCGTGGGTCTCGACCAGCCGTACCTCGAGCTGATCGCCGGCTGCGCACACAACACCGGCTTCGAGGCCGGCCAGTACCTGTTCAGGGAAGGCGACCAGGCCGACACCTTCTATCTCGTCCGCCACGGCCGCGTAATGCTCGAGACCTTCGTCCCCGGCCGCGGAGCGCTGACGGTCGAGACGGTCGACGAGGGGGACGTCGTCGGCTGGTCCTGGCTCTTCCCGCCGTACCGCTGGCACTTCGACGCGCGTGCGCTCGACCTGGTGCGCGCGGTCGCCTTCGACGGCGCCTGCCTGCGCGGCAAGTGCGACGACGACCACACGCTCGGCTACGAGCTGCTCGGGCGCTTCGCGCCGGTGATGCTCGCTCGGCTGCAGGCCACCCGCATGCAACTCCTGGACGTCTATGGCAGCGCTGCCTGAACCCAGTAGGTCAGCATTGAGCGGAGGTACCGGCTTTGCCGGTGCCGAAGCGGGAAATGGCCCGATGGTGCCTCGGCCCTTCTGCGTCGAGCGGAGGGTGCGCGAGACCTACGACACGTGGACGCTCTCGCTCGCGCCGGTCCAGGGCGGGCAGCTCGAGGTCGGGCCGGGCCAGTTCACGATGCTCTACGCCTTCGGCGTCGGCGAGGTGCCGATCTCGGTCAGCGGCGCGCCGCTCGTCCAGACGATCCGCGCGGTCGGGCCCGTGACCAGGGCGCTCTGCGCCTCTCGGCCGGGAGCGGTCGTCGGCGTGCGCGGGCCCTTCGGGACGAGCTGGCCGGTCGAGCAGGCGGCGGGGAGCGATCTCTTGATCGTCGCCGGCGGCGTCGGTCTGCCGCCCGTTCGGCCCGCCCTCTACCACGCGCTCGCGCACCGTGCGGACTACGGCCGGGTGATCCTGCTCTACGGCGCCCGGACCCCGTCCGACATCGTCTTCCGCAAGGAGATCGAGCGGTGGCGCTCCCGGATGGACCTCGATGTCGACGTCACGGTCGACGCTGCGGCCGACGGCTGGCGCGGCAAGGTCGGGGTCGTGACCACTCTGATTTCCCGCGCCGGCATCGACCCCGACGCGACTGCGGCCTTCGTCGTCGGCCCGGAGATCATGATGCGCTTCACGGCCCGCGCCCTGGTCGACGAGGGGCTGCCGTCGGAGCGGATCTGGATCTCGATGGAGCGCTCGATGAAGTGCGGCGTCGCGCTCTGCGGGCATTGCCAGTTCGGCCCCTCGCTGATCTGCCGCGACGGCGCTGTCTATCCCTACCCCACGATCGAGCGGTACCTCGGGGTGAGAGAGCTGTGAGGAAGCCGAAGCTCGCCGTCTGGAAGTTCTCCTCGTGCGACGGCTGTCAGCTCTCGCTGCTGGACTGCGAGGACGAGCTGCTCGCGGTCGCTGGCGCGGTCGACATCGCCTATTTCCTGGAGGCGACGAGCAGGACGGTCGGCGGCCCGTACGACGTCTCCCTCGTCGAGGGCTCGATCACGACCCCGCACGACGCCGAGCGGATCCGCGAGGTCCGCCGCAAGTCGAAGGCGCTGGTCACGATCGGCGCCTGCGCGACGGCGGGCGGGATCCAGGCGCTCCGGAACTTCGCCGACGTGAACGAGTTCGTCTCGATCGTCTACGCCTCTCCGGCGTACATCTCCACACTGGCCACGTCGACGGCGATCTCCGACCACGTCTCGGTGGACTTCGAGCTGCGGGGGTGCCCGATCGACAAGGGCCAGCTGCTCGAGGTGGTGACCGCCTACCTGCATCGGCGCCGGCCGAACGTCCCCGGCTACTCGGTGTGCATGGAGTGCAAGCGCCGCGGGACGACCTGCGTGACGGTCGCGCATGGCACGCCCTGCCTCGGGCCTGTCACGCAGGCCGGCTGCGGCGCGATCTGCCCGGCCTACTCCCGTGGCTGCTACGGCTGCTTCGGTCCGATGGAGACACCGAACACGGTGTCGCTGTCGAAGCGGCTTCGCGTCCTGGGCATGAGCGACCCGTCGCTCGTCCGGGTCTTCCGCACGTTCAACGCGCACGCACCGGCGTTCGAGGAGGCGAGCAGCGCACATGAATAAGAGGACGAAGACGCTCCGCACCGACTACCTCGCCCGGGTCGAGGGCGAGGGCGCGATGCTGGTCAAGATCCGCGACGGCAAGCCCGTCGACGTGAAGCTGCGGATCTACGAGCCGCCGCGCTTCTTCGAGGCCTTCCTGCGCGGCCGGCACTTCACCGAGGCGCCCGACATCACCGCCCGCATCTGCGGGATCTGCCCGGTCGCGTACCAGACGTCGAGCGTGAACGCGATGGAGGACGCCTGCGGCGTCGACGTCGGCTCGCAGATCCGGGCGCTCAGGCGGCTTCTCTACTGCGGAGAATGGATCGAGAGCCACGCCCTGCACGTATTCATGCTCCACGCGCCCGACTTCCTCGGCTACACGAGCGCGATCGACCTCGCGAAGGACCACCGCGAGTTGGTCGAGCGCGCCCTCCACATGAAGAAGACCGGCAACGAGGTGATGCGGGTGGTCGGCGGCCGCGAGGTGCACCCGATCAACGTCCGAGTGGGCGGCTTCTACCGGGCACCGACGAAGAAAGAGCTCGCCGTCCTTGTCGACGACCTCGAGCGGTCGCGCGAGTTCGCGCTCGAGACCGTCCGCTTCACCGCGGGTCTCGACTTTCCCGAGTTCGAGCAGGACTACGAGCTGGTCGCGCTCTCCGCGCCC
Source organism: Actinomycetota bacterium (assembly GCA_046734415.1). Lineage (GTDB taxonomy): Bacteria > Actinomycetota > Thermoleophilia > Gaiellales > Gaiellaceae > DATBLE01. The sequence continues at coordinate 7,778 of JBKPRD010000257.1, forward strand.
GACACCTACGCCGTCGAGGACGGCCGGCTGGTGTCGAACCGCGGACTCGACATCCCGGTCTCCGAGTACGAGCAGCACTTCGTCGAGGAGCACGTCGAGTGGTCGAACGCGCTCCACTCGCGGGTGATCGAGCGCGGCAACTACCTCGTCGGCCCCCTGGCCCGCTGGGCTCTCTCGGGGAACCGGCTCACTCCGCTTGCGGCCGAGGCGGCACGGGAGGCGGGCCTGGAGCGCAGCGAGCGCAACCCGTTCCGGACGATTCTCGTCCGCTCGGTTGAGCTGGTGTTCGCCGCGGACGAGGCGCTGCGCCTGATCGCGGAGTACGAGCAGCCGGAGCAGCCGTTCGTCGAGGTCGCGCCCCGGGCCGGAGTCGGCTACGGCTGCAGCGAGGCGCCGCGCGGGATCTGCTGGCACCGCTACGAGATCGACGAGGAGGGCACGATCCTCGATGCGAAGATCGTCCCGCCGACCTCGCAGAACCAGAAGACGATCGAGTCCGACCTGCACGGCGTGGTCGAGCGCTACGCCGACCTGCCGGACGAGGAGCTCTCGCTGCGCTGCGAGCAGGCGATCCGCAACTACGACCCGTGCATCTCGTGCGCGACCCACTTCCTGCAGCTGCAGGTCGACCGAGGATGATGGTGATCGGCGTCGGCAACGAGTGGCGCTGCGACGACGGCGCGGGGCTGGAGGTCGCGCGCAGGGTCGGCGGCCGCGAGCTGTCCGGCGAGCCGATCGGCCTCGTCGACGCGTTGGAGAGTGCCGACGAGGTCACGATCGTCGACGCCGTGTTCTCCGGGGCGCCCCCGGGCACGGTGCACGAGTTCGAGGCCGGCGCCGAGCCCCTGCCCGTGGCTCTCTTCGGGTCGTCGTCGACGCACGCACTCGGTCTCGCAGAGGCGATCGAGATCGCCCGGTCGCTCGGGCGCCTGCCGGCACGCGTTCGCGTTCTGGGGATCGAGGGCGCCCGGTTCGACTACGGCCAGGGGCTCAGCCACGAGGTCGAGGAGGCGGTGGAGGAATGCACGAAAAGCATCTGACGGAGGATCTCGTTCGCAAGCTCGAGGAGCTTGCTGTCGAGGAGGGCGGCTCGCGCGTCACGCGGATCCGGGTAAGGCTCGGCGCCCTCTCGCACTTCACCCCAAACCATTTCGGCGAGCACTTCGGCGAAGCGGCCGCCGGCACGATCGCCGAGGGAGCCGAGGTGCAGGCGGAGCTCGACACCGATCCAACCGCCCCCAGCGCCCAGGGCGTTCTCCTGGAGACCGTGGAGTTCGAACTCAGAGAAGAGGAATCGCGATGACCACGAGCGCGAAGGCGTACGACTTTCCCACGACCGTACGCTGGATCTCCGGCCGCGGGACGGTCGCCTCCGTTCACGGCAAACACGATCTCGAGGTGGCCACGCCACCCGAGTTCAAGGGGGGCGTCGAGGGAATCTGGAGCCCCGAGGACCTGCTCGTCGCCTCGGTCGGCTCGTGCTTCGGGGTCACCCTTCTGGCGGTCGCGGAACGCCGAGGTGTGCCGCTGCGCGGATTGGAGATCGACGCAGGCGGCCACGTCACGCAGCGCAATGACGGCCGCTTCGGGTTCACGGAGGTCGTTCTCCACGTCGCGGTCGACACCGAGGCGGGCTTCGAGGCCGAAGCCGCGGCAGCGGCCGAGGCTGCCGAGCGTGGCTGCCTGGTCGCGAGCTCGCTGGACTTCCCGGTGCGGCTCGACCTCGACGTCCGTGCGGCTCCGGCCCTGGCGGCAGCGCTGTGACCGCAGTCCATCCGTCTGCCTCCTTCAGCGCGACCCTGCGCGTCCGGCTCGAGAACCGGCCAGGCACGTTCGCCCGGCTCGCAGAGGCGATCGGCGACGCTGGCGGTCTGCTCGGCGCGATCGACCTCGTGCGCGTGGAGGCCGGAACGAAGGTCAGGGACGTGACCGTCCTCGCCGGCAACGCCGAGCACATGGATCAGATCACCGACGTCGTGCGTCAGATCCCCGGCATCGAGGTCGTGAACGTCTCCGACCGGACCTTCCTCATGCACCTCGGCGGCAAGATCGAGGTCGCGCTGAAGACCCCGCTGAAGACGAGGGACGACCTCTCGATGGCCTACACGCCCGGCGTCGCGCGCGTGTCGTCCGCGATCGCCGCCGATCCCGCCAAGGTCTGGAACCTGACGATCAAGCAGAACACCGTGGCGGTGGTCAGCGACGGGACGGCCGTGCTCGGGCTCGGGGACATCGGGCCCGAGGGCGCGCTCCCGGTGATGGAGGGCAAGGCGATGCTGTTCAAGGAGTTCGCCGGTGTCGACGCGTTCCCGATCTGTCTCGCGACGACGGATCCGGACGAGATCGTCCAGGTCGTCAAGGCGATCTCGCCGGTGTTCGGCGGAATCAATCTCGAGGACATCTCCGCACCGCGATGCTTCGAGATCGAGGACCGGCTGCGCGAGGAGCTCGACATCCCGGTCTTCCACGACGACCAGCACGGGACGGCGATCGTCACCCTCGCTGCGCTGCACAACGCCGCCGAGATCGTCGGCAAGCGGCTGGACGACCTCCGGGTCGTCGTCACCGGCGTGGGCGCGGCCGGCGTCGCGGTGACGAAGATGCTCCTCGCCGTCGGCGTCCGGGACGTCGTCGGCTGCGACCGCGAGGGCGCCGTCTACCCGAGCAGGCCCGGTCTCACCCCGGCCAAGGCGGGATTCGCAGAGTCGACGAATCCGCGCCGGGTTCGTGGGTCGGCCGACGATGCCCTCGCCGGAGCGGACGTCTTCATCGGTCTGTCCCGGCCGGGCGCGGTCACGGCGCAGGGAATTCGTTCGATGGCCGGCGACCCGATCGTCTTCGCGATGGCGAACCCGACCCCCGAGGTCCTGCCGGAGGAGATCGAGGGCGTTGCCGCCGTGATCGGCACCGGCCGCTCCGACTACCCGAACCAGATCAACAACGTGCTCGCCTTTCCCGGCGTCTTCCGGGGCGCGCTCGACGTGCGGGCGACGACGATCACGGACGAAATGAAAGTCGCGGCGGCGGAGGCGATCGCCGCCGTCGTGAAGCCCGGCGAGCTCGAACCGGACTACGTCATCCCGAGCGTCTTCAACCGCGAGGTTGCCCCGACGGTGGCGCAGGCGGTCGCGCGTGCCGCCGAGGAGGAGGGAGTGGCCCGGCGGGGTCTCGCAGTGGCCGAACCGGCCTAGGGCCACGGCCCGCGAAAACCCGCGTCTCGATTGCGTCCTGCCACGGATGTGGCGCAGACGCCGCTGCCGCAGACTGACGGTGATGACGGGCAGGATGATCGAGGAGGCCGAGCGCCGGCTCCGCCAGCTGCGCCAGGA
>JBKPRD010000258.1:0-4527 GCA_046734415.1 Actinomycetota bacterium
CGATGATCATCTTTGACTCGGAGGAGAACGCACGCGCGGCGGGCGACCGGGTGAGCGCGAATTTTTCGCAGCTTGAAAACCGCGACGACGTCACGCTCGACGGCGTTGAGGTCCGCGAGGTCGTCGCATCGGCCTGATGAGGCGGCGGCTGACTCGATTCCCGCATGTCGCCCGAGGGCTGACTTGCCAGCGTTGTGTCGCCGCCGCCGACCCGAGACCGCCGAGCGTGACCTGATAGGAGCGTGGCAGCTGCCTCGAGTGAGCCTGTCCGCTCGCCGGTCGCCCCCAACGGTGAAGAGGCGATCTGAATGATCGTGATCGGAGTGGACGTGCACAAGCACTCGCTGACGGCTGTCGCCGTCGACGAGGCCGGACGGATGATCGACGAGGGGACGCTGACGGTGGCGGACGACGAGCTGCTGGCCTGGGCCGATCGACGCGCTCGCCGTCGCACGCGCTGCGCTGCGCGAGCCACGCCTCAGTCGACCGCGTACAGATAACCAGCCGTTTCGCGAGTTGAAGCTCTTGGTTGACGACCGCGAGGCGACGAGCGCCGCCGCGCGCAGCAGAACACCCGTGCCATTCGCGTCGAACAAACCCAGCAGCTCATTCTGAAACGAGTTCTAAGACGCATGACTTCCCTCGCCATGCAGCTAGGTGCGGCCGCGAAAGGCCGTAGTTCGCTCGATCGTTCGCACTAGTCGTCTGAATGACTGACGATGTTGATGATGTTCCCATCGGGGGCCCGGACGAAGAATCTCCGCACGCCCCAAGGTTCATCGGTGAGCGGATGCACGATCTCGTACCCACGCCGACGGGCCTCGGCGTATGCCTCGTCCACGTGAGAGCCGACGTGGACCGAGATGACGGAATCCTGCGGCGCGCTGGCATCGCCGGCTACGAGCTGTACCGAGGCCCTCCCGTCCGCTGAGACGTACCTGGCCACCCAGCCGAGGTTCATCGCCTCCACGCTCAGCCCCAGGTACTCCCGGTAGAACTCGCTTGCAGTCGCTATGTCGGCAACCGGGAGGTTCGCGGTTATGCCGGTTACCCGCATGATTTCCTCCTCCTCGGTGGCAGGCTTGGATGCGCACAGCCTGCCAGAGCTCCCGGTGCGACACGGCGCTCATTGCCCTCGAGGGTCGGGAGAGCAGGCGGTGTCACGTTTCGCGCGTCCCGTTCGTCGTCTGTACGACACGAAAAGGGTCGAGAACCAGGAACGGAGGAACGACGATGCTGAAGAAAGTCGTGTACGTGGCGGTGTTGGTAAGCGATCAGGACAAGGCGCTCGACTTCTACACGAATGTCATTGGCCTCGAGAAGCGGGGTGACTACCCGACACCTGCCGGACCGCGATTCCTGACTGTCGGTGTCGAGGGGCAGGACTTCGAGCTTGTTCTGTGGCCAGGCACGCCGGCCAGGGGCGAGGCGGGTTCAGCGGTTTATACGATCGAGGTGGAAGACATCGGGACGGTGTTCGAGACGCTGAAGTCGCGCGGAGTGAAGTTCGAGCCACCCGAGATCCTCGAGTTCCCCTGGGGTTACGCTGCGAGGTTCCAGGATCGGGACGGGAATCTGCTTCAGGTGCGAGAGGGTCGCGGCGAGTTTCGGCGCTGAAGGAGCGCAGATCGTCACAGTCTTCCGGCTGGTGCTTTTGCCGGCGCGCCCCCACGCCTTGGAGAACACCGGCCGGGAGACTGCAAACCTGGTGGTCGAGGCCGACCCCGCGCTGAAACTACGGCTGTCGATGGAGGACGGCCCTCTATGCGGCCGTGAACTCGCGCAAGCACGCGCTTTGGCTCGAGTCGCAGGGCAAGATCGATTTCCGATGATCGCGATCCAGATGTAGCGCACAGCGTGATGATGTCCGGCTCTACTTCGATGTCGTTGGGATTGGGCCTTGTCCCTGATGGCGCCAGGATGCGTGAGCGCCCGGTGCTGCTGGTAGCACGGTGGTCCGGCATTCGACCAGACGGTCAGCAAAGATCCGCTCGCGCTCCTAGAGGACGTCGCCCAAGTCGTCTTCGTCACGCCAACTCCGGGAACGAACATAGCTTCGATCCTGCATTCCGATGATTCCGATCCGGACGGGTCCAACAACAGCGCGTCTGCGACCTTGCAGTGTGCGTGGCCGCTCCCTGATGAGCCCGAGCGAGTATCGAGCGAGCTCCGCCGCGGCGGCGAGGACCGGGTCGGCGGCCAGCATGGAGCTCGCAAGATCCGCAGGAACGTCCGGGCTCGGAGTGGTGCTCGCGTTGTGGTACGTGTTCAAGAACCGCTCGGTGATCATGACTGGATCTTTCCGTCCTCCTCGTCGATGCCTCTTTGAGGATTGAGTCACCTGTCTAACCACTCGCGGCATAGGGTGCCCGCGCGCGGCCCACGCCTTAGCGTGCGCGCCGTGTCCGTCATCATGAATGGCGCATGAACAAGCCGCGCATCTTCCTGGGGTCGGCGGGCAAGCAGGTCAAGCTGCTCCAGGCGATCACGCGCGGCCTTGAGGACGTCGCCGACGTCGAGCCCTGGACGACCACGTTCAACCCGGGGCGGTCCACCCTCGAGCGGCTCGTCGAGCTCTCCCAGGAGGTCGATTTCGCCGCGTTCGTCTTTGCTCAGGACGACTGGACCGCGACGGACGCGTCCCAGCCCGGCCAGGCGTCGCCGCGCGACAACGTCGTGTTCGAGGCCGGGCTGTTCGGCAGCGCGCTCGGCATCCGGCGTACGTTCATCCTCCACGCGCACGGTTCGAAGCTGCCGAGCGACCTGCTCGGGCTGACCTCCGTCCGCTATGACCCGGCCACCAGCCCGGCGGAGGTTCGCGCGATCAACCAGAAGCTCCGTAAGGCGATCGAGACCGAGGGTCGCCGCGGACTGGTCGAGGGGCTGTGGTGGCAGCTCTCGCTGACCATGCGGAGCGAGGAGGAACCGTCGGCGGTGAGCCTCCTGCGCATCTCGCGGGACCGCGACGGTGGCCTGAACGTGACCGGCCGGGCCTGGCAGGAGGACGGAACCCTGTCGGCGCGCTACTGGAGCGAGGCTGCGAAGGAGCGCAGGGATCCGGCCGGCGTCTTCTACTTCTGGCGAGGCGAGCGCCCTCGACATCCGAATGCCCCCCAGCTCGAGGGCACCGGCGAGATCAGGGTGGAGGCGGCCGACCGCGCCACCGGTTACTGGACGACACGGTCAGATCGCGACTCCGGGCTGAATGCCCGAACCGCCGGCGTCTACCGTCGAGCCGATCCCTCAGACCTCCAGGTGCTCGACGGCGGGAGTGAGGAGGAGCGGGCCCAGCTCATCGCGCAGCGTCTCCTGGAGTGGAAGTCGGCCGCGGACGCATTCTGAGCACCGACCGCGTAGCGTGAACGATCGGGTCAGCCTCGCTCGCCCGTCGCGAGATCGATCATCTAACGGTGCTGTCCGGGCGACGCCAGCTGCGCTCTTAGCACCTCCATGCGCCGGCCGAGCAGCAGATCAAGGCCGGCTAGCCTAGCTCGGCTTGGCCGGGACGAACCGCTTGACGAAGTCGAGCGCGGTCTGCGCGACCTCCTGCCAGCCGTGATCGATGGTCAGCGAGTGGCCGCGGTTCGGCATCTTCTTGATCTCGGTGACGCTCGGGTTGTGCTTCTGCCGCTTGTAGGCGGCGTTGGCGATCGCCCAGGGAACCGTGTGGTCCTTCTCTCCGTCGAGGATCAGCAGCGGGCCCCGATCGGGATTCTTCGTGTTCACCTTTGCTTCCGTCCACGGGTTGAGGTTCGCGTTGCCCATCTGCACGAGAGAGATTCCGGAGGCGGCGACGTGGAACGTGTCGTAGAGCTCCTTCGCCTCCTTCTCGTCCAGCGCGTTCGCCCAGCCGAACTTGAACTGGTCGAACGTGAGCGTGATCGCGCGGCCGCGCGTGAGCGGATTGATCAGGAACGGCCCCACCCCCTTGAGCACGGAGGCCGGCAGAGGCAGGACGCCGCGGAAGACTCCGGGGTCGATCGCCACCGTGGTCGCCGAGAGGCCCCGGCCCGCGACCATCTGCGCCAGCAATCCCCCGGTCGAGTGCCCAATGACCGCTGGCTTCTTGTCCAAGGCATCGATGATCTCGATGGTGTGATCGGCGACCTGATTCAAGGTCTTCTTCGCGAGGACGTCCGGGTTCGCCCGGGCCTCTTCAACTGTTTCCGGATCGTCTGGCCAGTCCGGCGTCAACGCCACGTAGCCGGCCTCCTCGAACAACGTCACCCAGTTGTCCCAGCTCGAGGGCAGCAGCCAGAGGCCGTGGATGAAGACGACCGGAGTGGTGCCGGAGGCGTTGGCCGCCTCGATCTCCCGGTTCTCCCGCTCAGAAATTGACGCCATGCCGAACTTACCTTCGGTCGGGGGAAAGTTGCCGCTCGCTCACGATCAAATGTACTCGTCGGCCACGTCGACGAGCCGCCGTTCCGCTTGGAGGGAGTTCTTGGCGTACAGCGCCTGCGCCGGACTGAGCGAACCACTGTCGAGCGCCTCTTGGAACGCTGCGTGTATCTCGCTGGCATTGCG
>JBKPRD010000259.1:0-4578 GCA_046734415.1 Actinomycetota bacterium
GAGTACTGCTGCTGGCCGGTGATCAGGCGGCCGTCGCGGACGGCGAAGTCCTTGAAGAGGCCGGCCTGAATGTAGTTGGCGCCTCGCTTGCGGAGCTCATCCTCGATCCGGTAGGGCATGACCTTCTGCCCGACCGCCCGGTCCGCGTAGTCCTCCTCGACGTTTGCGAATCCGGTCACCGTCTTGCCCTGGACAAGGTAGGAGCCGTCGGCGAGCCGCACGTCGATCAGCGCGGAGACCCCGTGGCATAGGAGTGCGGTCGGCTTCTCGGCCTCGTAGAAGGCGGCGATCGCTCGCTTCAGGTCCTCGTTCTGGCGGAACTGGAACATCGGCGCGTTTCCACCGCAGACCAGGAGCGCGTCGAACTCGTCCGGATCGAGGTCCGCGAGCCGCGGAGTGTCCTCGAGCAGCGCAGTCAGCTCCGGCGTGTTCAGGAAGCCCATCGAGATCAGGTCGTCGGCCGACCACTTCGACTCGTCGCGCGGATCGGAGAGGGCGTCGAGCTCGACTTTGCCGCCCCCTGGGCTCGCGATCGTGACGTCGTAGCGAACCTGGCTGAACTCGTAGTAGGGATGCGTCAGTTCGGCCGCCCAGAAGCCGATCGGCCAGCCGGTCGTCGTCGACGTCGTCGGGTTGGCGACGACCATCAGCACCCTCGGACGGTTGCTGGTCGTCACATCGACGATCTGACGGTGCTGATCGGCGCCTTGCACGGTTGCCATCTCGGTCTCCCTCCGGTCGCGGGGAGCGGGTGCGACTCCGTTTAGTCGATCGCCAGGCGACGGTAGGCGCGGACCATCGGATGAACAAGCGCAAGTCGTTGTGCGGCGACAACGTCTGCTTGTACCGCCCTCAGTTCGGCCGGTCGTACACTCGCTTTTGTGGCCACTCCCGACCTGCGCCAGATGCGCTACTTCAGGGCCGTCGCCGAACGCGGCAGCTTCACCGGCGCCGCCCGCGAGCTGCACGTCGCCCAGCAGGCGGTGAGCCAGCAGGTCAAGGCGCTCGAGCAACTGCTCGGCGTCAGCTTGCTCGAGCGCAGCTCACGACGGGTCAAGCTCACGCCCGAGGGAGCGGTGTTTCTCGCCGACTGCCGGCGCGTGCTCGCCGGCGCCGACCGCGCGGCACGGCGGGTGCAGGCAGCCGCGCGCGGCGAAGCCGGAACGCTGCGCCTCGTCTACACGCTCGTCAGCGCCTTCGAGACCGTGCCACTACTCCTCGACCGGCTCGACCGGGACTATCCACTGCTGAAGGTCGACGCTCGCGAGGTCTTCGGCAGCGACGTCACGGCCCTCTTGCGCGACGGCGGCGCCGATCTCGCGCTCGCGCCGCTGACGACCTATCCCGAAGACATCCGTCAGCGAACGGTCAGGCGAGAGGTCGTGCGCGTCGCGGTCGGAGAACAGCATCGCTTCGCCGACCGGGAGCAGATCGAGCTCGCCAGGCTGCGCGACGAGACGCTGGAGCTGTGGCCGCACGAGATGGCGCCCGGCTACTACGACGCAATCATCGCCGCCTGCCACTCGGCCGGCTTCGAGCCCAAGATCGACCAGCACGGAGCCGGCTCGCCCGTGTGGGGCTACATCGCCGACGGTCGCGGCGTCGGCCTCGTCGTCAGCTCCTTGATCGAGCAGCTCACGCGCGGGGTCAAGCTTCTCGACCTGACTCCACCCCGCCCGATGCTCACCGTCAACGCCGTCTGGCGACACGACCACGAGCTCCCTGCGATCGGACGCTTCTTCGAAACCGCGAAACAGCTCGCGCAGGAGCGTCACTGGGCCTAACCGCGCGGACTCGAGCCCGCCCCGGTTCAACGACAACTACGCGTTGTCGGCAAACAACAACTTGCGCTTGTTCACTCGGTCGTCCGGCGCCTACCGTCGTCGTTAGCCCATTTGCTCCGCACGCAACGCGAAAGGAGCTACTCATGACCGTCGTTTCGACGCTGGATGTTCACGGTTTGACTGCGCAGGAGTACCGGGCCGTCATGGACGAACTGGGGGTCCAGACTCGACCAGAGGGCGGTATCTACCTCCATCTGACGGCTCCCACCAATTTCGGCTTCCGCGTCGGGGAGATCTGGGACGAAAAGGAGGGCTTCGATCGATTCGTGGAGCAGCGCCTGGTCCCGGCAGGCAAGTCGATCGGATTGGACCGAGAGATGACGATCGCGGTCACTCCGCTCCATAACTTCTTCGCACCGCGGCTCACCGAGCTGCCGACCCTCGTGGCTTCGCTCCCGGGAGCGCCACAACGAATCGGCCGCTCCGTTCCCGCTCCCCGCCCAGAACGACCAATGGAAAGGGAAGCAGAATCCTCCTGAAGGAAAAGGTTGCGGTGATCTACGGCGCCGGAGGCGCGATCGGCGGCGCTGTCGCACGCGCCTTCGCGTCTGAAGGAGCCAAGCTCTTTCTCACCGGCCGCCGCCTCCCAGCCGTCGAAGCGGTCGCCAAGGACATCGCTTCCGCTGGCGGATCGGCCGAGGCGGCGGAGGTCGACGCACTCGACGAACAGGCCCTGGCCATGCATCTCCAGTCCGTGATCGACAAGGCGGGCCGCGTCGACATCTCGTTCAACGCGATCGGGATCCCGAACAGGACGATTCTGGGTGTCCCTCTGACCGAGCTGGATGCTGAGCAGTTCTCACTGCCGCTCACGGCCTACACAACGTCGTACTTCCTGACCGCGCGCCTGGCCGCAAGGCACATGCTTCCGAATAAATCGGGCGTGATCATGACCGTCACCGCAATCCACTCGCGGATCGGCATCCCATTGGTGGGAGGCTATGGTCCGGCGCAGGCCGCCAAGGAGGCACTCACTCGACATCTATCGGCGGAACTCGCGCCTCAGGGCATTCGGGTGGTCGGTCTGCGACCGCAAGGCATGCCGGAGACACGCACGATCAAGGAAGCCTACGAGCCTCGTGCCAAGGCATCGGGCATGACCTGGCAGCAGTGGCAAGAGTTGCTCGCAAGCAGGACCCATCCGCGACGGCTCATGACACTCGAGGAGATGGCAAACACAGCGGTCTTCATGGCTTCTGATAAGGCAAGCGGGATGACGGGAACGACCGTCAATTTGACCATGGGGAGCCTCGATGACTGAGTGACGAGGCTGACAAACAAGCGACGTCAAAAGGAGGCCCACGTGACTGCAACGAGCGGGGAACGTACCCACGCCAGCGGGAACATCAATGTGAAGACGTACGAGCCGACCACGTACGACCAGCCCACCGAGGGGCCGGCGCTCGTGCGAATCCATGTGGTCGAGGACTTCTCCGGAGACATCGAGGGCAAGGGTGTTGCGGAGTTCCTGCAAACCACCCGTGGTGAGAACGAGGCGAGCTTCGTCGGTGTCGAGCGGGTGAGCGGAAGCATCGGCGGGAATGCAGGAACGTTCGTCCTCCAAGACGAGGGGACGCTCAAGGGCACAACGGTCTCCGGCACCTGGTTCGTCGTCCCAGGGTCCGGCACCCGTGAGCTGCGCGGCCTGCGTGGCGAGGGCGGGTTCAAGGCAGAGCTCGGTGAGCGGGCAGACATCACTCTCGACTACTGGTTCGAATGACCCTGGGTTCGTTGGAGACTGAGTTACGGGCGCCCTCCGCAGTTTCGGGGCTCACGGACTCGATGTGAACGGCAGTAACCTCTCGTACCTCGATGTGGCATCAGCAAGGAGGCTTCCATGACCGACCACAAGACTGGGACGCGTGACGAGTGGCTCGCGGCCCGGCTGGAGCTGCTCGAGGCCGAGAAGGAGCTGACGCGGCGTAGCGATGAGCTTGCGCGGCGGCGGCAGGACCTGCCCTGGGTGCGGATCGAGAAGGAGTACCGGTTCGAGACCGACGAGGGCAGCGCTTCGCTCGCCGACCTCTTCCAGGGCCGCTCGCAGCTGCTCGTCTACCACTTCATGTTCGGGCCCGAGTACACGGCGGGGTGTCCGTCCTGCTCGGCGATCGCGGACGGCTTCGACGGCTCCGTCGTCCACCTCGCCAACCACGACGTGATCCTCTGGGCGATCTCGCGGGCGCCGCTCGCAAAGCTGCAGGCGTACAAGCAGCGGATGGGCTGGAGCTTCCCCTGGGCATCGTCGTTTGGGAGCGACTTCAACTACGACTTCCAGGTGACATTCACCGAGGAGCAGCAGCAGTCGGGCGTCGTCGAGCACAACTTCCGCGCGATGGATACCCGCAGCGAGCTCAGCGACGCGGACACGCTTCCCGTCTATGGGACCGACCTGGCGACGGCTACGCGGGAAGCCCCGGGCATGAGCGCGTTCGCGCTCGAGGATGGAGCCGTCTACCACACCTACTCGGCCTACATCCGCGGGCTCGACGGCCTCTGGGGCATGTACCAGTGGCTCGACCGCGCCCCACGCGGGCGCAACGAGACGATGGTGCAAGGAGTGGGTGACCTGCACGCTGCCGTCTGGATCCGCCGCCACGACGAGTACGACCAAGGCTGAGCGCACCAAGCCGTCCGCGTCATGCCTGGCTTTCCTCGGGATGTGGGAAGCACTTAGCGCAGGAATGGGGCGACGGCGTCGGCGAAACACTGAGGACTACCGTCGCGACTGCCCGCT
>JBKPRD010000260.1:0-28476 GCA_046734415.1 Actinomycetota bacterium
TCGTTGATCGGGATCTCGATCCCGATCTTCTTCCTCGGCCTGCTCCTGAAATACGTCTTCGCGGTCAAGCTGCACTGGCTGCCGAGCGCGGGCCGCGAGGACTTCCTCGCGGAACGGGCGCACCCGACCAACTTCTACATCCTCGATGCGATCCTGGAGGGCGATCCGCAGGCGCTCTGGGATGCGATCCGGCATCTGATCCTGCCCGCGATCGCGCTCGGGTCGATTCCGCTCGCGATCGTCACCCGCATCACGCGGGCATCGACGCTCGACGTCCAGAACGAGGACTACGTCCGGACTGCGCGGGCGAAAGGGCTCGCGCCGCTCGCGGTCGACCGTCGGCATGTCCTGCGAAACGCGCTGTTGCCGGTCTCCACGATCATCGGCCTCCAGACCGGCCTCCTGCTCTCGGGTGCAGTGCTCACCGAGACGATCTTCGCCTGGCCCGGTGTCGGCAGCTGGCTGAAGGAGGCGATCTTCAACCGCGACTACCCGGTCCTGCAGGGCGGGATCCTCTTCCTCGCGATCGTGTTCGTGGTCGTCAACCTGCTCGTCGACCTCTCGTACGCGGTCATCAACCCACGGATCCGGCTGTCCTAGATGTCCGTCGCCGAGATCGAGTCTTACGAGCTCGGGCTGGAGCCGTCGACCGGCGGCCTCTGGCGCGACGCGTGGTCCCGCCTGCGCCGGAACCGCGCCGCGCTGGTCGGCTTCGGCCTGGTCGGCGCCTTCGTCCTGATGGCGATCCTCGCCCCGGTGGTCGCGCCTTACGGCCCCCGCGACCAGAACCTCGAGCTGGTCGTCAACGGCTGCTGCCCGGGCCCGTCGGGCGGGCATCTCCTCGGCGTCGACCAGCTCGGCCGCGACGAGCTCTCGCGCATCCTCTGGGGTGCCCGGTACTCGCTCGTGATCGGGGTCGTCGCCGTGTCCGTCGGCATGACGGTCGGCCTGATCCTCGGCTCGATCGCCGGCTACCTCGGGGGATTCGTGGACTCGCTGATCATGCGCCTGATGGACATCATGCTGGCCATCCCGGGCCTCCTGCTCGCGATCGGACTCGTCGCCGTGCTCGGGCCCGGGCTCTGGCAGATCATGATCGCGGTCGGCATCGTCAACGTGCCCATCTTCGCCCGCCTCTTGCGCGGATCGGTCCTTGCCCAGAAGGAGACCGATTTCGTGCTCGCCGCCCGTGCGGTCGGAGTCCCGAAACGGACGATCCTCGGCGCTCACATCCTCCCGAACTCGATCTCGCCATTGATCGTCCAGGGCACGCTCGCGCTGGCGACCGCGATCATCGACGTCGCCGGGCTCGGCTTCCTCGGGCTCGGCCCTCAGGATCCGTCGACGCCCGAGTGGGGCACGATGCTGACCCAGGTCGACACGTACCTGCAGAGCGCGCCCTTCCTCGCGATCGCCCCGGGCGTGGCGATCGTGCTCCTCGTGCTCGGCTTCAACCTGATCGGCGACGGGCTGCGAGAGGCGCTCGATCCGAAGCTCCGCGGCCGTGTCTAGCATGCCGCTGCTCAGCGTCGAAGACCTGCGGGTCGAGTTCACGACCGCCCGCGGGACCGTCCACGCGGTCAACGGCGTCTCCTTCGACGTCGCGCCGGGAGAGACCCTCGGTCTCGTCGGCGAGTCGGGGTGCGGCAAGAGCGTGACGTCGCTGGCGTTGCTCGGAATCCTTGCCCGGAACGGCCGGGTGGCCGGCGGCCGGGCGCTGTTCGAGGGCCGGGACCTGCTGGGCCTGAAGGACTCGCAGCTGCGCCGGGTCCGCGGCCGCGAGATCGCGATGATCTTCCAGGATCCGATGACGAGCCTGAACCCGGTCCTGACGATCGGCCGCCAGATCCGGGAGGTGTTGCAGCAGCACTTCGATCTCGGGAAGGACGAGGCAGTCCGCCGCGCCGCCGCCCTGCTCGACCAGGTCGGCATCCCGAGCCCGGACCTGCGCCTGAGGGACTACCCGCACCAGTTCTCGGGCGGCATGCGGCAGCGGGCGATGATCGCGATGGCGCTCGCGTGCGAGCCGAAGCTCCTGATCGCCGACGAGCCGACCACGGCGCTCGACGTGACGATCCAGGCGCAGATCCTCGACCTGCTGCGCGGGCTCGTCACCGATCGCAACACCGCGCTGATCCTGATCACGCACGACCTCGGCGTCGTCGCCGGGATGTGCGAGCGGGTGAACGTGATGTACGGCGGGATGATCATGGAGGCGGCGTCCGCCATGGACCTGTTCGCTCGGCCGCGGCACCCCTACACGCTCGGGCTCCTGCAGAGCGTGCCGCGCCTGGACGAGACGCGGCACGCGAAGCTGAGGCCCATCGAGGGTCAGCCGCGCGACATGCTCCAGCCGCCCACGGCCTGCCCCTTCCAGCCTCGCTGCGCCTACGAGGTCGAGCGCTCGCGACAGGAGGTGCCGCGGCTCGTCGAGGTCGCGCCGAGCCACTGGGTTGCGTGCTTCAACCCGGTTCCCGAGGGCGTCTGGGCGGAGCACCGCGCGGCGGTGGTCGCGTGAAGCTGCCCCGGCCGCGTCGGCGGCCGCGGTCGTCCGCTCGCGACGACATCCCTGCGGCGACCCCCGCCGAGACTGCGGCCGTTCCCGCCGTGGCGGGCGCGAACGGTGACCTGCTCGAGGTCGAGAACCTGAAGGTCTGGTTCCCGATCAAGTCCGGGATCCTCCTCGACCGGCATGTCGGCGACGTCCGCGCGGTCGACGACGTGACCTTCCAGATCCGGCGGGGCGAGACGCTCGGTCTCGTCGGCGAGTCCGGTTGCGGGAAGTCGACCGTCGGCCGGGCGCTGCTGCGCCTCTACAAGCCGACTGCCGGCAGGATCGTGTTCGACGGCCAGGACATCACGGAGCTGAGCGAGGCCGAGATGCGTCCTCTGCGACGCCGGATGCAGATCGTCTTCCAGGACCCCTTCGCATCCCTGAACCCGAGGCACAGCGTCGCTCGAATCGTGGGCGAGCCGTTGAAGGTGCACGGGCTCGGCGGCGGCCGCAAGATGCTCAGCACGACGGTGCGGCAGCTGCTCGAAAGGGTCGGTCTCCCCGCCGACGCAGCGTCGCGCTACCCCCACGAGTTCAGCGGCGGACAGCGGCAGCGCATCGGCCTCGCCCGGGCACTGGCGCTCAACCCGGACTTCGTCGTCGCGGACGAGCCCGTCTCGGCGCTCGACGTGTCGATCCAGGCCCAGATCGTCAACCTGATGGAGGAACTCCAGTCCGAGTTCGGGCTGACCTACCTCTTCATCGCGCACGACCTCGCGATCGTCCGCCACATCTCGACGCGAATCGCGGTGATGTACCTCGGGTCGATCGTCGAGATCTCGGCGGCCGACGAGCTGTACGCCAACCCGCTGCACCCGTACACGATCTCGCTGCTGTCCGCGGTCCCGATCCCGGACCCGGAGGTCGAGCGGCAACGCCGGGCGATCCTGCTCGCCGGCGACGTGCCGAGCCCGGCGAACCCGCCGCCGGCCTGCCGCTTCCACACGCGCTGTCCCTACGTCCAGCCGACGCGCTGCCGCGACGAGGTTCCTCCGCTCCGCGCCGTGGACGGGTCGGCTCACCTCGTTGCCTGCCACTGGGTGGAGAAGATCAAGGCCGGCGAGATCACGCCGCAGGAGCGGGAGACCATGCTCGCGGAGCCGCCGCCGGAACAGGTCGAAGTTCCTCCGCCCGTTTAGCGCCGCCGCACTAGTACGGGTCCGCGAGCGAGCGGTACTGCGGCGCGAGCTCGCTCCGCCTCGACTTCGGGAACGTGATCTCCCCGGGATCGCCGTCGGAGACGTACCGCATGCTCGGATTCTTCTCGAGCATGTCGAGCCACATCCCGCCCGTGAAGTCCCGCGAGCCGTCCCAGTTCGGGTTCGGGCGGATGCGCGGAATCGCGCTGCGGTCGAACTTTTTCGCAAACGGCGACGGTGCCGGCTCGGCGCCCGAGAGGAACGCGCCGTCGAACCGGTACGCCTGGCCGTGCCACTCGCCCCTGAGCGCCAGTGAGCGCGTGTGTGGCAGCCCGCCCAGCGGGAGCGCCATCGTCTTCACCTGGTAGCCGGGGACCCGGTCGGAGACCACGTGATCGCCGAGAACGAGCTGCCGCTGCACCTGCGTGTCGTTCGTCGTGTTCAGCGGGACGTGGTCGCGCGTGTGGTTGCCGAGCTCGAAGCCGTGTTCCACGAGCCAGCGCAGCGTCTCGCCGGGCGTCCTCCCGTTCCCCTCGAAGGCGTTGCGGGGGACGTAGAACGTCGCGACCGCCGGAAAGGAGGGGTGGGTCTTCGCGAACGCGGTCAGGATGCCGAGCGCCGTGTTCGGATCCGGCGTGCCGTCCGGGAGGAACCCGACCTGGTTGTTGTCGGCGTCGTCGAACGTCATCACGACCGGTGACTTGCCTCGCGGGACGTTCATCCTGCCGGTGACGAAGGCGTCCGCGGTCACCGGGTAGAAGCCGTCGCGCCAGAGCCGGGTGAGCTCGCCGACGAGCTGCGACGGGGTCATGTCGAACTCGCTTCCATGCAGCCGGATCTGGTGGTGCATCAGCACCGGTACGAGGCCGAGCTCGTCGGGCTTCGCCGTCCCGGCCGCCGCCGGGGTCTTCGTCGTCGTGAAGGTCGCCTTGCGCGCGCCGGTGGGCAGGGCCGCGGCCGTGTAGGTGACGGCGGGATCCCAGACCAGGTACTCGTCGATTCCGGCGTCATGCGTCCCCTGGATCTCGGCGCCGACCTGCGCCGGCCCGTAGTCGACGCCGAGCGAGAAGTCCTGCAACCACGGGACGACGCGGGCGCCTTCGCCGCGGACGTCCTTCCGGAAGTCCTGCAGCGACCGGAGGACGATGTCGTAGGGCTGGGAGTTTGGGTCGCGGACGCCGTACTCGCCGGGGCCCCAGTGCGAGGGATAGACCATCGGCGCGATGTAGTCGACGTGCTCGGCCATCATCGGGATGTCCTGCGCGACCTCTTTCGGCCGCGTCGCCGCGACCCCGAAGACGGACGCGCCGAGGAAGACCTTGTACGGCTTCAGCGTTGCCCGGGTCTCGGCGAGGAAGGAGGCGATCGACCGCTCCGGCGTTCGCTTCAACCCAGGGAACCGCATCGTCGAGAGCGGTCCATCGGGTCGGCGGACGTAGTCGTAGAGGATGTCGTCGACGCCGAGCCTGGCCGCGGCCACGGCGATCGCGATCTGGTACCGGCGCACGACCGGGTTGGCGAAGTTCGTGAAGCCGCCGTAGGTGGACCCGTAGTAGCCGCCGTCGGCCGTCTGGATCACCTCGTCGCGCTTGCCGTTCTGCCACGCCCACTTCGCGAACGCCGGGTCGTTGAAGCAGACGAGGCGCCCGAGCACCCGGACGCCCTTGGCGTGCAGCGTCTTGACGGCCTCGCCTAGGTCCATCGTCTCCTGGACCGCCCCGACGGTATGCGCGAGCGGAACGGGGGCGTTCCAGCCGATCTTCCCGCCCTCCTCCTTGAGGTCGAGCTCGACCGCGTTGATCCGCCCCTGCGCGATCAGGTCGAGCACGCCCTGCCGCAGGCCCGGGTCGCCCCACGCGTTGGAGGTCATGTGCACCGCACGGATCGGGTGCGCGGGGAGTCGGGGCTGGATCGACACCCAGATGCGCTTCGTCGTGGCGTTGCGGAGCGTGTCGGTCGCCAGGAGCGTGACCGCCTTTTCGGGCCGGGTCTTCCAGGAGACGGCGAAGCGGCCGTCCTTGACGAGCACCGGCCGACCGTCCGCGGTCAGCGTCGCTCCCTTTTCGAGCGTCCCGCGGACCCGCAGCGGGTCTCCCGAGGGGATCCGCGGCCCGGGCGAGTCGAGCCGGATGTCCGGCCCCTTCGTGTCGACGTAGAAACGCCACGTCTTGGTCGTCCGCGAGCCGGGGAACGTGCCGGCGACGGTTGCCTGCAGGGTGTGGTGGCCGTCGGGCAGGGAGGAGCCGTCGAAGCCGACCCGGTCACGGGACGGAAGCGCGCGGCTCGTCACGTCGACGCCGTCGAGGCGCCAGTGGACGTGGTCGAGGACGGAGGACGAGCCGCCGACGGAGAAGTTCAGCGTCGGGAGCAGGGCAGGGCCGATCCCGGTGCCCTTCGACGGGCCGAGCGCGTCGAGGCTCGGCGCCGTGAATCGGGCGCCGAGCGCGAACGTCGCGAAGACGAGCGCGGCGAGGATCGTCGCAGCGATGGTCAGGCGGAACGCCTTGTGGAACCAGCCCTTCTGCCTGCGCGCCGCCCGCGACCGGCGGGCCGGCGGAGGCGCCTGGTCGTCCTCGGCGGGTGCCGAGTCGTCGTCGCCGCCACCGGGCGCGCCGTCGTCTTCGGGCGGCTCTTCGGCTGCGCTCAGCCGCTCGATCTCTTCGATCAGGAGCAGGATCGCGCGGCCGGCAGGACGCAGCTCGGGATGCAACTGGTCGCGTGCGAGCCGCTCCCCCCAGCGGCGGAGTTCCTCGATCTGAGCGGCGTCCACGGCCGGTCTAAGTATGCCCTCGAACTTGAACTGACTACGGGATTAGCGGGGGAAACGCTTCCGCGGTTGTTCTTCGGGCCCACGCGAGCAAGTCCTCGTCGATGTTGCTTCCCGTGACGACAAGGACGACGGGGCCGTCCAACTCCGGGAGGTGCGGGAGCGCGGCCAGGCCGGCGGCGGCGGCACCCTCGACCCGGATACCTGCGTCGCCGAAGGCGACAACTGCGCGGGCGATATCGAGCTCGGCGACTCGCAGCATCTGCGTCGCGACCTCGTTCACGACCTCGACCGCGTACGGGATCGCGACGCGCACGGCCAGGCCGTCGGCGAACGTCGCGCACCGCTCAGCGGGGACCGGCCGGCCGGCGTCGAAGCTGTCGGCCATCACCGGCGCCTCCGCGGCGACGACGCCGATCCGCAGCGTCTCCGGGGAACGCGCGAGGATCGCGCGGCCGACGCCGCCGAGCAGGGCCCCGTTCCCGACGGGAACGACGACGGCGGCCGGCGTTTCGCGGAGCTGCGCGAGGAGCTCCTCACCGATCGCGGCATAGCCTTCGTACTGCGCCGGCTCGGCGCCGTCCTCGAAGAACGGCGCCCGCCGCCGCTCCGCTGCCGCGCGGCCGTGCTCCTTCGCCTCGTCCATGTCTGCGCCCACCTGGCGGATCTCGGCGCCGAGCTCCTCGATCCGGGCGAGCTTGGTCGCGCTCGCCTGCTCCGGGACGTAGACGACCGCGTCGAGGCCGAGCCGTCTGGCCGCCCATGCGGTCGCGGCTCCGTGGTTGCCGGTCGAGGCGGTGACGACAGCTGCGGCGCCGTCCGCCTTGAAGCGCTCGAGCGCGGGAAGTGCTCCCCGCCACTTGAAGGCGCCCAGCTTGTGCGTGTCCTCGCGCTTCAGGTAGAGGCGCCGTCCCTGCGCGAGGCTCTCCGGTGCGGGCTCGAGCGCGATCACGACATAGAGTCTTGCCGATGCCGACCGTGCAGCTATTCGCGACGTGTCTCGGCGACCTCGCCTTCCCCGAGGCGGTCGCCGACGCCGAGACGCTGCTCCGGCAGGCCGGTTTCGACGTCGAGTTTCCGCGACGCCAGGTGTGCTGTGGCCAGCCGGCGTTCAACTCGGGACACCACGCCGCCGCCCGCCGCGTCGCCCGCACGTTCGTCCGGGCGTTCTCGCGCGAGCTGCCGATCGTCGCCCCCTCGGGCTCCTGCGCGACGATGGCGTCGCACTACCTGCCGAAGCTGGTCGGCGTCGAGCCGTTCGCGGTCTGGGAGCTGTCCGCGTTCCTCGTGGACTCCGGCTTCCGCCCGGTGCCCCGGAACGAGGGGCGCCGCCTCGCCTACCACGACTCCTGCCACATGCTGCGCGAGCTCCGCATCTCGGCACAGCCGCGCCGGCTGCTCCGGGCCTCGGGCGCCGAGCTCGTCCCGTTCTCGCGACCCGATCTCTGCTGCGGATTCGGCGGCACGTTCTCGGTCCGTCAGCCCGAGGTCTCGCTGGCGATGGCCGACGACAAGCTCGCCGGGGCCGAGGGAGCGACGATCGTCACTGCCGACCCCGGGTGCCTGATGCACCTGCGCGGGCGCGCCGAGCGTGTCGGCGGCCCGCGCATCGTCCACCTCGCGAGCGCGCTCGCACGGGGTGCCCGTGTCTGAGCTCGCCCAGCCGTCGCCGCGCTTTCGGGAGATCGCGCGCGGCAAGCTCGCCGACGCGCACGTCCAGGGCGCGCTCGACGACTCGACGAACCGCCTGCGGACGCATCGCGAGCATGCGTGGGCCGACCTGCCAGACGTGGAAGAGCTCCGGCAACGCGCCCACGAGATCCGGATGGCGGTGATCGACGACCTCGACGGGCACGTCGCACGCTTCACGGAGGCACTGGAGTCGCGCGGCGGGCACGTCTTCTTCGCGCGAACTGCGGCGGAGGCGAGCGAGTACGTAGCGGAGGTCTGCCGCCGCCGCGGCGCGCGGCTCGCGGCGAAGTCGAAGTCGATGGTCTCGGAGGAGATCGGCCTGAACGACGCGCTCGAGGCGGTGGGCGTGAAGCCGGTCGAGACCGACCTCGGCGAGTACATCCTCCAGCTCGCGGGCGAGCACCCAGTCCACATCGTCGCGCCCGCGATCGAGAAGACCGCCGGACAGGTCGCGGAGCTGCTCTCGGCCGCGGGCGGAAAGCGGGTGCCGCCCGAGCTCGAGGCGCTGACGAACGCGGCGCGGACGCAGCTGCGCCAGACGTTCCTGCAGGCCGAGGTCGGGATCACGGGCGCGAACTTCGGCGTCTCCGAGACCGGCTCGATCTGCCTCGTCACGAACGAGGGCAACGCGCGGCTCGTCAGCTCGATCCCGCCCGTCCACGTCGCGGTGATGGGCATGGAGCGGCTCGTGCCCTCGACCGCCGATCTGGCGGTGCTGCTCAAGCTGCTCGCCCGGTCCGGCACGGGGCAGAAGATCACGGTCTACACGACGCTCGTGACGGGGCCACGCCGTGCCGGCGAGACGGACGGGCCGGAGGAACAGCACGTTGTTATTCTGGACAACGGACGGACGAACCTCCTGCGCGGACGCTACCGGGAGATGCTCGCGTGCATCCGGTGCGGCGCCTGCCTGAACGTCTGCCCTGTGTACCGGAAGACGGGCGGTGCCGCCTACAGCGACGTCTACTCCGGGCCGATGGGGGCCGTGCTGCTGCCGTTGCTCGTCGGGCTGGAGCAGGCGCCGTCGTTGCCGCACGCGTCGTCGCTGTGCGGCGCCTGCACCGATGCCTGTCCGGTGAAGATCCCGCTGCACGAGCTGCTCCTCGACCTCCGCCGCGACCTCGTCGCCGAGCGGGTGGCGCCGTGGCTCGAGCGGGTCGGGTTCACGCTCTGGTCGCTCGCGTGGTCGCGTCCGCTCGGGTATCGCCTGACGACGGCGCTGGCGCGGCTCGGGCAGCCGCTCGGCGGACTCGTCGGGCCCGGGCGCGCCTGGGCGCGCGGCCGGGCGCTGCCCCGGTTCGGGCGGCGTTACCGGGACCGGCGCGCGTGAGCCTCGTCGACCAGTTCGTCGCGAACGCCGAGGCGGTCGGCTGCCACTTCCACCGAGGTACGCAGCCGGCTCTCGACGGCGCCGGCGTCTCGACCGCGCTCTATGGGCTCGCGGACACGGGCTCGGTCGTTCTCGCCGCCTCGCCGGAGGAGCCGCGCGCCAACTCGCTGCTCCCGGACGTCCACGTCACGCTGCTGGCGGAGGACCGGATCCTGCCGGGCCTCGACGAGCTCTTCGCGGCGATCGGGCCGGACCTCCCGAGCGCGCTCGCGATCGTCACCGGCCCGAGCCGAAGCGCCGATATCGAGCAGAAGCTGGCGGTCGGCGTGCACGGGCCGCGAGAAGTGCACGTCGTACTCCTGCCGCCTGGATAGGCTCCGCTGGTGCTGCCGATCGAGCGTCCGGGAAAGATCGTCTGCGTCGGGCTCAACTACCGCGACCACGCGGAGGAGCAGGGCGTCGACCTGCCGACCGCGCCGCTGTTGTTCGCCAAGTGGCCGAACGCGCTGATCGGGCCGGCCGAGCCGATCGTGATCCCGCCGATCGTCACCAGGACCGACTATGAGGCGGAACTCGGCGTCGTGATCGGCGCGCGCGTGCGCGACGTCTCGGCGGAGAACGCGTTCGAGGCCGTCGCCGGCTACATCTGCGTCAACGACGTCTCCGCCCGCGACCTCCAGTTCGCCGACGGCCAGTGGACGCGCGGAAAGTCGCCCGACACCTACTGCCCGGTCGGCCCGCGCCTGGTGCCGCGCGACGAGATCCCGGATCCGCAGAACCTCGCGGTCCGCGCCGTCCTCAACGGTGAGACGATGCAGGACTCGACGACGGCGAACATGGTCTTCGGCGTCGCCGACCTGATCGCGTACATCACGCAGACGATCACACTCGAGCCCGGCGACCTGATCGCGACCGGCACGCCGGCGGGCGTCGGCGCCTTCCGCGACCCGAAGGTCTTCATGCAGCCGGGCGACGAGATCACGATCGAGATCGAAGGTCTCGGCAGCTTGACGAATCCGGTCGCCGCCGCCTGACAGGTTCGGTGAGACGGCCGGGCGTCGCGCTGCTCGCGGGTCTGTTCCTCGCAGGGCTGGCACTGCGGCCCCCGATCGTCGGCGTCGGGCCGCTGATCCCGGAGATCCAGGACGACCTCGACGTTTCCCATGCGGCCGCCGGTCTGCTGGGGACGATCCCGGTTCTCTGCATGGGCCTGTTCGCGCTGCCCGCGCCGAGGCTGGGTGGGCGCTACGGCTCGCGGCGCGCGATCGCGGTGTGCCTTGCACTGATCGGGCTGTTCGGAATCGCCCGCGCCGTCGCGCCGGGGGCGGCGGGCGTGGTCGTGTTGACGTTCGGCGTCGGGATCGGGCTGGGGTTCGCGCAGGCGCTGATGCCGACGGCGGTCAAGGAGCGGTTCGCGAACCGGCCGGCATTCGCGACGGGCATCTACGTGCTCGGAATCAACATCGGCTCGGCCATCTCCTCGGCGCTCGCCGTGCCGATCGCGCACGCCGCCGGAAGCTGGCGGTGGTCGGTGGCGTCTTTCGCGGTCGCCACGTGCCTGCTCGTCGTCGCGTGGTGGTGGCTGACGCGGGGTGAGGCGCCGCATCGCCGCACCGACGTCACCCGGGTGCGCCTGCCTTGGCGGAGCGGGCTCGCGTGGCGGCTAATCGGCATCTTCGGTTCGATGGCCTGCCTCTTCTACGGCCTGAACAACTGGCTGCCGGACGCCTACGTGGAGCGCGGCTGGAGCGAGGGGAAAGCCGGGGCGCTGTTGGCCGTTCTCAACATCGCAGCACTGGTGACGACCATGATCATCCCCTGGCTTGCCGACCGCCACGGGTCACGTCGGGTCTATCTCGTGCTGTTCAGCGCTGCTCTGGCCGGGAGCACAGCGGGCTTCGCCGGCGCGCCGGGCGGCGCTTGGGCGTGGGCGGCGATCGCTGGCCTGTGCACGGGCGCCATGTTCCCGCTGGTGATGACGCTGCCGGTGGACGTCGGCCGCCGCCCTGCCGATGTCGGCGCGACCGCCGGCCTGATGCTGGGCGTGGGGTACACGATCGGTGCGATCGCGCCGCTCGTCCTCGGCGCCGCGCGTGACGCAACGGGGACATTCACCACGACCCTCTGGTTGATCTTCGGCGCCGGCGCGGTCCTGTTCGCGCTCTGTGTCTCGATGTCCGCGGCGCGAATCGAGCGCGGCGTCACGGCACCGGCCGCACCGTGAGGTCGCGTTACCTGGAGGGCGCGCGGGCTGGTCGGCCGGGCGGGGGTGTGACGTGCGGCGACGCCTGAGGTCAGCCCATGCCGAGCGAGATGATTCCGCGCTCGACGAGGCCCGTGGTGAAGGTCTGCTCGGGCAGGATCTTGACGCCGTACGCGTCGCGCAGGAACCACTCGAAGTAGACGAATACGCTCGAGCGGACGGCGGCGATCTTCTCGAGCCGCCCGAGGTCGAGCACGGCGACGCGCGAGCGGAGGGTCTCGCCCTCGAGGAAGCGCTCGGTGGTCTTCGGGCCGATCGGAGCAAGGAGGAGCGCGGGTCCATCGACGGCCAGCCGTTCGCAGAAGAGGTAGCCGGCGCGCAGCTCGATCGTACTCCGCTCGCGGCGCCAGCCGAGCGCGAGACGGCTTGGCGCCGCTTCGATCACCTCGACGTCGTCGAGCTCGTCGCGGCAGTAGCCACGGAAGGCGTCGAGCACCTCGCCCTGGGTCACGGTCTGCGTCGCCCATTCGATCGGCCGGCCGCGGCGGACGTCGTCGAGCTCGTCCGGACCGGCGTCGATCTCCACCGCGTCCCAGCGCGCGGCCTCGGCGTCGAGCGAGTCCTCGTCGAGGTCGCCGATCCGCGGGTCGGCCTGCGCCTCGGCAACCGCTGCATTCATGGGGCTGCCTCCACGGCGCCGACGACGAGGCCCGCGGCGAGCTCGGCAAGCGGAAGTCGCACGCCCCCGGCAGCCTCGGCGAGCGCGGCCGCGTGTCCGTCGGCGCTCGACGGCACCTCGGCGACGACGCAGCCGATGCGCCCGCGACGGAGCGCCCGCGCTTCCGCGAGCGCGTCGCCGACCGGGTCCCCGCCCGGGCGCAGCGGGACGGTCGGAAGACCGTCACTCACGAGCACGAGCAGCGGAACTGCGTTCGGATGGCGGACGAGCTCGCCTCTGAGCAGCAGGCGCCCGCGGCGAAGGGCGTCGGCGAGCGGTGTCTGGCCGCTGAGCGGAACCTCCTCGAGCCGTCGCCGTGCGCGGGCGCGGCTCGCGGTGGGCGGGAGGACGACGGCTCCCTCGGGAATGCCGCCCTTGAAGGCGACGAGCGATACTTTGTCGCCGCGCCTGGTCGCGTCGTCGAGCAGCTCGAAGACGACGCCCTTGACCTTCTCGACCATCCGCTCCGCGTGCACCGACCAGCTGTTGTCGACGACGAAGCAGACGCTGAACGGGGAGCGATGCTCGCGGACGCGCCGCCGTAGGTCCTCGGGGCGCACGGCCAGCGGCCGCCGGCCGCCGCGGACGGCAGCGGCACGCAACGTCGCGTCGACTGCGACATCGCGGTCGGTCGGCTCCGCCAGCCGGTGCCGCGTGTACTTGCCGCGCCGCCGGCCGACGAAGGAGCGCGCACGCCGGCCGAGCCGAGCCCGCTCGATCCGGTCGCGACGCCGTTGGCCGGCGAAGACAGCGGCTGGATCGACGCGCATCGTCTCGATCGCGGGGACCGCGCCTGGGCCGGACTCGAGCTCGGGCCCTAGCTCGCCCTGCCCGCGGCTTTTTTTGGCGTCACCTCGACTTCGAGCGCCTCGTCGAGCAGTTGCCGCAGGACGTGCGGCTCGACGCGGGGCGCCGGCCCGAAGGGATCGACGGCGAGCCGGTGACCGAGCGCGAGCTCGGCGGCCGCGAGGACGTCGTCGGCCGTCGCCTCGGGCCGGCCGTCGAGAGCCGCTGTGGCCTTCGCGCATGCGACGATCGTGATGTCCGCCCGGTGGCTCTCGACGCCCGAGCGCACGACGACCTGGCCGACCGCGGCGTAGAGCGGATCGGCCAGCAGCACGGACGGAAGTCGCGCCTCGGCCTCGGCGATCCGTCGGGCGAGGTCGGCCTGGGCCTCCGCCCACTCGCCGCGAAAGCCCTCCGGATCGGTCGAGAACGCCTCGCGCCGGCGAACGACCTCGGCCCGCGCCTCCGGCTCGGTCAGCGCCTCGACGTCGACCTCCAGCCCGAGCCGGTCGGCGATCTGCGGCCGCAGCTCGCCCTCCTCCTCGTTCATCGTCCCGACGAGCAGGAACCTGGCGGGATGCGAGATCGACACGCCCTCCCGTTCGACGACGTTCACGCCGAGCGCGGCCGCGTCGAGCAGGACGTCCGTCAGGTGGTCGTCGAGCAGGTTGATCTCGTCGACGTACAGGATGCCGCGGTTCGCCTCCGCGAGCAGCCCCGGCTCGAGCGCCTGCTCGCCGGACGCGAGCGCCCTGGCAATGTCGACCGAACCCGCGACCCGATCCTCGGTCGCATTCAGAGGCAGGTCGACGATGCGTCGCCGCCTGCGGATCACAGGCAGCTCCTCGCCGCGCGAGCGCCGCTCGGTACAGACCTCGCACGGCTCGGTCGGCGAGCAGGAGAACGGGCAGTCGGCGACGACGTCGATCTCGGGCAGGAGCTCTGCAAGCCCGCGGACGGCCGTCGACTTGCCCGTTCCGCTCCGTCCCTTGATCAGCAGGCCGCCGATCCGTGGGTTGACGGCGTTGAGCAGGAGCGCCTGCGTGAGGCGCTCCTGCCCGACGATCGCCGAGAAGGGGAAGTAGAGAAGCCCCGTCAGCTGACCAGCGTCCTCGAGCCGAACGTGGGCTCGGCCTGCGTGATCGGCGGGAACTGCCACGTGCCGATCAGCGGGACGGCGGTGTCGCGGTTCACCTTCACGTCGACCACGAACGGCCTGCCCGCGTTCAACGCCGTGTCGAACGCATCGGCGAGGTCGCCGGGCTGGTCGACGGACACTGCGCCCGCGCCCATCGCCTGGGCCATCGCGGCGAAGTCCGGGTTCCAGAACTCGCCCGTCGACTGCTTCACGAAGCTCGTGCCGATCTCGCGGTTGTCCATGTAGAAGCGCTGCAGGTCGCGGATCACCCCGATCGTGTAGTTGTTGAAGATCACCCAGACCGCCGGGATGTCGTGCTCGACGGCGGTCGCGACGGAGCCCGGGAACATCATGAAGCTGCCGTCGCTCGTGATGCAGACCGCCGGCCGGTCGGGGCGGGCGAGCTTGAGCCCGAGGACGCCGCACGTCCCGAAGCCCATCCCGGCGAATCCGCCGGGCGTGAAGACCGATCGCGGCTCGTAAGCGTCCCAGTACTGCTCCATCCATGTCTGGTGGTTGCCCGTGTCGGTGATCATCAGCGTGTTCTCCGGCGCCGCCTTCCGCAGCTCGGCGATCACTCGGCGCGGGTCGATCGGCGTCTCGTCGCTCGCCTTCTCTGGCTCGATGAAGTTCGACCACTCCTCCTTCCACGCCTCGACCTGGTCGTGCCACGGCGAGCGGTCGCGCTTGGGGTCGCGGCCGGCGAGCTCCATCAGCTGCGTGAGCACCTCGCGCGCGTCGCCGACGATCCCGATCTCCGTCGGGTAGTTCCGGCCGATCTCCTGCGGGTCGAGGTCGACGTGGATGAGCTTGGTCGGCGGGATGTTGTACGTGTACCCCGGCACCCACGAGGAGCAGTGGATGTCGGAGAAGCGGCAGCCGAGCGCGAGGATCACGTCGGCGTTCTTCGCCGCCTCGGAGGCGGGGTACTCGCCCCAGCAGCCTGCGATGCCGAGGTGCAGCGGGTGCCTTGCCGAGAGCGCGCCCTTGCCCATGAATGTCGTGTAGACAGGGACGTTGACGTGCTCGGCGAACTGCCGGAGCTGCTCGGTCGCATCCGAGCTGATCACCCCTCCCCCGGCCAGGATCATCGGGCGCTTGGCCTTCATCAGCATCTCCAGCGCGCGCGCGACCGCCTCCGGTGAGCCCGGCGTCCGCCAGTTCAGCTGCCGGGAGCGCTCCTCCGGCTCGGGCACCTCGACGTCGGCGGTGCGGATCCAGAGGTCATACGGGACGTCGATGTGCACCGGGCCTGGACGGCCCGTGCGCGCGAGCTTGAACGCCTTCGGCAGGAACTTCCCCAGGTCCTCGACGCTGTGCGCCTGGAAGCTCCGCTTCGTGATCACCTTCGCCATGCTCGGGAAGTCCGCCTGGTAGTGGCGGTACTCCTCCTGCAGCGCGCCGGAGTCGTACTGGTTCGTCGCGACCTGCCCGGTGATCGCGATGAACGCGGAGGAGTCGTAGAACGCGTTCCCCATCGCGACGGTGAGCAGCATCGGGCCTGGTCCGGTCGACGTGTAGACCGGGATCACCTGGCCCGAGGCGCGAAAGTACGCGTCCGCCATGTAGCCGGCTGCGGACTCGATCCGCGGGAAGATGATCTTCAGCTCGTCCTGGTGGTTGTAGACGCCGTCAAGCAGCCCGACAGCCCCGTGCCCGGCGTAGCCGAACAGGTACGGGACCTTCTCCTTCAGCAGGTACTCGACGACGAGGTCGCAGCCGCGAATCTCGGCCATTCGCTCTCCCCTTTCGGTCGCTGTGGCTCGACTATATGTCGCTCCGCAAGGTCTCGGCGGTTTCGTGGATCCCGTGCTCGAGCGGCGTCACCGGCGAGTCGAACCACGGCGCCGGCAGCTCGGCCGGGAACGGGAGCGGAGCCTCGTCGAAGGTGATCTCCGCATCGGGGATCTCGGTCTGGAGGACTGCGACGAAGTCCGCGATCGCGGTCGCGCGCCCGCCGAGACCGAACGCGTGCGCGCCGTTCGGAGCCGATCGCGCGGCCTGGACGAACGCCCGCGCGACGTCCGGCGCAAACTGGAGCTGCGTTCGTCCGCCGAAGCCGATCCGATACGGCCTGCCGCGGACGGCGGCGTCGATCGCGAGCGTCGGCCCCGCCGTCAGCCCCTGGTCGCGCCCGGGGCCGTACACGGAGAACGGACGGAGTCCGATGCTGGCGATCCCGTCGTCCTGCCAGTAGACGCGGGCCGAGCCCTCGTTCGCGAGCTTGTAGACGCCGTAGTGGGTGCGCGGATCGATGTTGCCCTGCTCGTCGTAGACGGCGGCCGAGCTCGCGTAGGCGATCGTGGTCGCCAGACCTCGCTGCCTCGCCGCCTCGAAGACGTTGACCGTGCCGACGACGTTCACCTGCGCGCCGAGCAGCGGATCCGCCTTGCAGAACGGCACCTGCAGGGCGGCCAGGTGGACGACGTGGGTGATCTCGTGCTCGGCGAGCGTCCGGGCGACGGTCTTCGGCTCGGTGATGTCGCCCTGGACGAAGGTGACGGCATCGACCTCCTGCGGCGTCGCGATCAGCCGCAAGCGCCGAACGTCCGTGCCGAGGTCGAGCGCCACGACCCGCACGCCCTCGCGGACCAGCGTCGCGACGGTCCAGGCGCCGAGGCAGCCCAGCGCCCCCGTCACCAGCCAGGACTCAGACGTCTTCGTAGACCGTCACCACCTCGCTGTAGAACTCGATCGCCGCCCGGCCCTGCTCGTGCGGGCCGAAGCCGGAGCCCTTGATCCCGCCGAACGGCACGTGGACGTCCACGCCGGCGGTCTGGCCGTTGACACGCACGATCCCAGCCTCGATCCGTTCCGTGAACGATCGTGCCGACGCGAGGCTGGACGTGAAGATCGCAGCCGACAACCCGAACTCGACCGCGTTCGCGCGGCGCAGCGCATCGTCCAGGTCGGAGCAGCGGTAGAGGGAGGTGACGGGCCCGAAGACCTCTTCGCAGGAGAGGAAGGCGTCGTCGGCGACGCCCTCGAACAGCGTCGGCGCGACGAGATACGCCTCGTCGTCGAGCCGCTCGCCCCCCGCGAGCAGCGTGCCGCCCTCGGCCTTGCCACGCTCGATGCTGGCGAGGATGTCCTCGAGCTGCTTCTCGTTCACGAGCGGGCCGACCTCGGTATCGGGGTCGGACGGGTCGCCGATCGCCGCGTTCTCGATCCGCTCGAGCAGCCGCGCGCGGAACTCGTCGTACACCGGCTCCTGGACATAGATGCGCCGCGTCGCCGTGCACTTCTGGCCGGCAGACCAAAAGGCGCCCGCGAAGGTGAGCTCGACGGCCCGTCCGAGGTCGGCGTCGGCCATGACCACGACGGGGTTGTGGCCGCCGAGTTCGAGCTGGACCCGCTTGCCGAGCGGCGTCACCTCGTCGCGGACCTGCCTTCCGACCGGCACGGATCCCGTGAACGACACGGCACGCACCTGCGGATGGCCGACGAGCGGCGTTCCGACGGCCGAGCCGCGCCCGATGACGATGTTGAAGACGCCAGGCGGGATGTCCGCCTCCTCGAGGCACGCGGCCAGGTGCAGTCCGGTCAGGGGCGCGTCCTGCGCCAGCTTCATCACGACGGTGTTGCCGTAGACGAGGGCGGGGGCGGCCTTCCACGCCGGGATGGCGGCCGGGAAGTTCCAGGGCGTGATCAGCCCGACGACGCCGAGCGGCCTGCGGACCGTGTAGACGACGCTGCCGGTCAGCATCTGCTCGAAGCGTTCGCCTGTCGCGCGCAGCCCCTCGCCGGAGAAGAAGCGCAGGACCTGGGCCATCCTGAGTGCCTCGCCGCGGGACTCGCGGATCGGCTTGCCCATCTCCAACGTCATGTCCTGCGCGATCTGCTCGGCGCGTGCCTCGATCACGTCGGCGGCCTTGTTGAGGATCGCGCCGCGCTTCGCGGAGGGTGTACGCGACCATTCCGGATAGGCGGCGGCCGCCGCCTCGACGGCTGCGTCGACGTCCTCCTCCCCCGACGACGGGAACTCGCCGATCGGATCTGACGGCCGCCAGGGCCCGCGCTTCTCGTACGTCTCGCCGGACAGGCTCGGCCGCCACTCGCCAGCGACGAAATTGGCGAACGCCGGCCGTGCCGGCGCTTCCAGGACCTCAGACATTGATCTCGCTCCTTCTCGTGGTCAACAGATCCTCCGCCGCGACGACGGGGTTCGTGAGTGTGCCGATACCCGGAACGTGGATCTCGACCACGTGCCCGGGCTCGAGGTTGAAGTCATCGGGCGGGACGAGGCCGGTGCCGGTCAGCAGCACGCTGCCCGGCGGGACCGGGTTCGCGCGCAGCAGCCAGTGGACGAGCTCCGGGAACGTGCGTCGCATGCGCGCGGTCGACGTCTCGCCGGCGAAGAGCTCTGCTCCGTCCGCGTCCGAGATGCGCAGCCGGATCTCGAGCGCCGCCTCCCAGTCGTCAGGGACGAGGACCGCGGGGCCGAGCGCGCAGGCGCCGGCGAAGATCTTCGCCTGCGGGAGGTAGAGCGGATTCGTCCCCTCGATGTCGCGCGAAGAGACGTCGTTGCCGATCGTCAGGCCCGCGGGCGTACCGCCGTCGCCGAGCACGACCGCGATCTCGGGCTCGGGGACGTTCCAGGCCGAGTCGCTGCGGACGCCCAGGGCCTCGCCGGGCCCGACGGTGCGACGACAGCCCGCGTCCTTGAGGAAAAGCTCGGGCCGCTCGGCCTCGTAGACGTTCAGGTACAGATCCTTCGCGTCGCTCTCGGCGACACGCGCGTCGCGGCTGCGCTCGTAGGTGACGCCGGCGCCCCAGACCTCGGGCGGCTCGACCGGAATCGCGAGCTCGAATCCCTCGAGCTCCTCCGGCGACTCGGCGGTCGCCTCGACGATCCCGGTCGCGGTGCGGTAGCGGAAGGTGAGCATCAGTAGACCGCTCGCCCGCCGGAGATGTCGTAGGTCGCGCCGGTCGAGAACGAGAGCTCGTCGCTGGCGAGGAAGCAGATCAGCGCCGCGACCTCGTCCGGGCGGCCGACCCGGCCGAGCGGGATCCGCTCGAGCATGTAGTCGATGTGGTGCTGCGAGAGCCCCGCGAGGATCGGTGTCTCGATCACGGCCGGCGCGATGCAGTTCACGAGCACGCCGGTACCGGCGACGTCCTTGCCGATCGACTTCGTCATGCCGATCACCGCCGCCTTGCTCGCCGAGTAGGCGGCGGCCATCGGGTTTCCCTCCTTCCCGGCGATCGAGGCGACGAGCACGATGCGTCCGTACCCCCGCTCGATCATCCCCGGCAGGACGGCGCGGCACATGTAGAAGCTGCCGTTGGCGTTGATCCCGAAGACGCGCTGCCACTCCTCGTCCGTGACGTCGACGGTGCGGAGCGACTCTCCGGGAACCCCCGCGGAGTTGACGAGCACGTCGATCCGACCCAGGTCGCGCTCGACCTGGGCGACGGCGGCGTTCACGTCGGTCGAGGACGAGATGTCGCCCGTGACCGAGACGTACCCCTCGACGCTCTCGCGGTCGAAGACGGCGACCTCGGCGCCGCTCGCCCGCAGGCGGGCGGCCGTCGCCGCGCCGATGCCGCTGGCGCCGCCGGTGACGAGCGCCGTTCTCCCTGCAAAGTCGTAGGAGTTCATCCGGCCCTACTCTAAGCTCTCGGTTATGGGCTTCGACCCAGCCTCCGACTACCCGCTCGGGTCGCGGCGGCCGGATCTCGTCAGGACGCCGTCCGGTCTCGGGCTCGACGAGCTCACGCTCGACGCCGTGCGCGCAGGGCGGATCCGCCCCGAGGAGCTCCGCGCGACACCCGAGACGCTGCGGCGCCAGTCGGCGGTCGCGCTCGCCGCGGGTCGCACACAGCTCGCCGACAACCTCGCGCGGGCCGCCGAGCTCGCGACGGTGCCGAGCGAGACGATCCTCGAGATCTACACGGCGCTGCGGCCCCATCGCTCGAGTGCGGAGGAGCTCGAGGCATGGGCCGTTCGGTTGGAGAGCGAGCTCGCGGCCCCGCTTTGCGCCACCTTCGTCCGCGAGGCCGCCGAGGCCTGCGCCGAGCGTGGTCTGCTGAAGGCGGATGAGCGAGCGGCGGTCTGAGCGTTTCGTCTCGCGTGAGCAGCGTGAGCTGCGGCGCGAGCTCCTGATCTCTCCGTACCCCGAGCTCGGGCTCGTCGCAATGGACGGGCCGAACGACCCGGAGCCCGGCCTGGAGATTCAGCACGGGCGAGTGGTCGCCATGGACGGCCGGCCCCACGAGGAGTTCGACGTGATCGACCGCTTCGTCGCCCGCTACGGGCTCGACCTCGACGTTGCGTCGGAGACGACCGCGCTCGGCGACGACGAGATCGCCCGCCGGCTGGTCGACGTCGACGTTCCGCGTGCCGAGCTCGTCCGGCTGTCGCGTGGACTGACGCCCGCCCGCCTCGCGCGCGTCATCTCGATGCTCGATCCCGTCGAGCTGATGTTCGCCTTGAGAAAGCTGCGGGCGCGGCGGGCTCCGGCCAACCAGGCTCACGTCACGAATCTGAAGGAGAACCCGGCGCTGCTCGCCGCCGACGCGGCCGAGGCGGCCGCGCGCGGCTTCGCCGAGGTGGAGACGACCGTGGGCGTCTCGCGGTACGCGCCGCTGAACGCGATCGCGATCCTCGTCGGCTCGCAGACCGGGCGCGGCGGCGTGATGACGCAGTGCGCGGTCGAAGAGCGGCGGAACCTCCAGCTCGCGATCCAGGGCCTCGTCACCTACGCGGAGACGCTCTCGGTCTACGGAACGGAGCCCGTCTTCGTCGACGGCGACGACACGCCGTGGTCGAAGGCGTTCCTCGCCTCCGCATACGCGTCGCGCGGCGTCAAGGTTCGCTTCACCTCCGGGGGAGGCTCGGAGGCGCTGATGGGCCATGCGCAGGGCTACTCGATGCTCTACCTCGAGGCTCGCTGCCTCGCCGCCATCCGCGCCGCCGGCTCGCAGGGCGTCCAGAACGGCTCGATCTCGTGTGTCGCGCTCGTGCTCTCGGTGCCGGGCGGGGTACGCGAGATCCTCGCCGAGAACGTCCTCGCCGCCTGGCTCGACCTCGAGGTCGCCTCCGGCAACGACGCGATCGCGTCGCACTCCGAGATCCGCAAGACGGCGAAGCTGATGGGGCAGTTCCTGCCGGGCACGGACTTCGTCACGTCGGGGTACTCGGTGATGCCGAGGCGGGACAACACCTTCGGCGGCGGCAACTACGACGCGGACGACCTCGACGAGTGGCTGACGGTCCAGCGCGACTGGCAGGTCGACGCGGGGATCGAGCCGGTCGCGGAGCAGGACGTGCTCGCCGTGCGCGAGAGGGCGGCGCGCGCCGTCCAGGCAGTCTTCGCGGGGCTCGGCTTCCCGAGCGTGACGGACGGCGAGGTCGAGGCTGGCACCTACGGCTACGCGAGCCGCGACCTGCCCGACCGTGACCGCGCTGCCGACGTGGCCGCCGCCGACCGCGTGCTGGCGGAGGGCATCTCCGCCCTCGACGTCGTCCGCGAGCTCGACGAGGCCGGCTTCACCGACGTCGCCGAGGCGGTGCTGGCGATGCAGCGGCAGCGCGTCTCCGCCGACTATCTCCAGACCTCGGCGATCGTCGAGCCGGACGGGACGGTGCGCTCGGCTGTCAACGATCCGAACCGCTACGAGGGCCCTGGCACGGCGTACCGCCTCGAGGGCGAGCGCTGGAAGCTGCTTCAGCAGCTGCCGCACGTGCTCGACCCTCGCGAAGAAACAGCGCAGGCCGGCTCGCCGTCACCTGTTCTGGAAACACATGTTGCCAATATAGGCACCCGATCGGACGAGGTCGTGATCGCGGTCGGGCCGGCATTTGCGGACGGGCTGCGCGAGACGATCAACGGCCTGCCGCACGGCGACGTCCTCCGTGCCGTCGCCGACGGCGTGCGGGAGGGCGGGGCGGAGCCGCGGCTCGTCCGAGTGCGGCGTGTGTCGGACGTCGCGTTCATCGGTCACGACGGCGCCAGGCTGTCCGGCTCGGGCATCGCGATCGGCCTCCAGTCCAAGGGCACTGCCGTCATCCACCGCGCCGACCTGCAGCCGCTCGACAACCTGGAGCTGTTCGGGATGTCGCCGCTCTACTCGCTCGAGTCGTACCGCGCGATGGGGCGGAACGCAGCCGCATACGCACGCGGGCAGCCGGTCGGGCCGGTTCCGACCGAGCTGGACAACTTCGCCCGCGCCAAGCTGATCGTGCGGACGACGCTGCTGCACGCGCGCGAGACCGCCGCGGTCGCTCCGAGCGCCGCCCCGGTCGAGCTGGAACTCGCGTGAGGATCTACTTCGCGGGGCCGCTGTTCACGCCATACGAGCGCTCCTTCATCGACGAGTGCGCCGCGCAGCTCCGTGCCGCCGGGTTCGACGTATTCGTTCCACACGAGCACGAGCTCGCGCTGGACGGGACGGTCACGGCGGAGCGGATCTTCGCCAAGGACTGGGCCGGGCTGTCGGAGGCGGACGCGGTGCTCGCGCTCCTCGACGGGCCGACGATCGACGACGGCACGGCGTGCGAGATCGGGATCTTCCACGTGCTGATGCGAAGCGATCCGGCGAAGAAGGGGATCGTCGGCCTCGTCACGGACCTCCGCGCATTGCGCGACACGGAGCGGGAGGGCGAGGCGCGCGGGCTCAACCTCTTCGTCGTCGGCTGCATCGAGGCGGCCGGGAGAGTCGTCACGTCGCTCGACGAGGCACAGCGGGTGCTCGAGGGCTGGCGGTAGCGATCTGTGTAGGGACAGGCTGAAGCCTGTCCCTACTGCGAGGCGCGATCCTCCTCGAGCTTCCGCAGCTCCACGCGCCTGATCTTCCCGCTCCGCGTCTTCGGGAGCGAGTCGACGAACTCGATCTCGCGCGGGTACTTGTACGGCGCCGTCACGCGCTTCACGTGGTCCTGGAGCTCGCGTGCGAGCGCGTCGCGGCCCTCGTGGCCGGGGCGTAGGACGACGAACGCCTTGACGATCTGGCCGCGGTCCGGGTCCGGCTTGCCGACAACCGCGCTCTCGGCGACTGCGTTGTGCTCGAGCAGCGCGCTCTCGACCTCGAAGGGGCCGATCCGGTAGGCGGCGGAGAGGATGACGTCGTCCGCCCGGCCGGTGAACCAGAGGTAGCCGTCCTCGTCGCGCACCGCGCGGTCGCCGGTGACGTACCAGTCGCAGCGGTAGACGGCGGCGGTCTCCTCGGGCTGGTTCCAGTACCCGGCGAAGAGCGCGGGCGCGTCGCCGCGCAGCGCGATGTCGCCCTCCTCGCCCGTCCCCGTCTCGTTCCCGTCGAAGTCGATCACGCGGACGTCGTAGCCCGGCGCCGGCTTGCCCATCGAACCCGGCCTGATCTCCGCACCGGGGAAGTTGCCGACGAGCAGCGTGTTCTCGGTCTGGCCGTAGCCGTCGTGAATCGTCCGCCCGAAGGCGGACTCGAACGCGCGGATCACCTCCGGGTTCAGCGGCTCACCGGCCGAGACCATGTGCCGCGTCCGCGCGAGGTCGTACCGCGAGATCCCGTCGACCTTCGCCATCAGTCGGTACTCGGTCGGCGCCTGGCAGAGGACGTCGGGTGC
Source organism: Actinomycetota bacterium (assembly GCA_046734415.1). GTDB lineage: Bacteria > Actinomycetota > Thermoleophilia > Gaiellales > Gaiellaceae > DATBLE01. Next base: position 23,872 of record JBKPRD010000260.1, read on the forward strand.
GAGCTCCTCGAGTAGCCTGAAGCGCTCCTCGGGGTCGAAGCCGCCCTCGTGCAGGATCACCGCCGCGCCGCAGCTCCACGGGCCGAGCAGAACGTTCCAGATCGACTTCGCCCAGCCCGTGCCGGCGGTGCACCACACGACCTCGCCCGGCCGCGCGTCCAGCCAGCGCTCCGCCTGCGCCTGCTTCGCCCACGTGTAGCGGTGCGTGTGCACGACCCCTTTCGGGTCCTTGGTCGTGCCGGAGGTGTAGAGGATGAGGGCGGGATCGTCCGCGGCCGTGTCGGCGGTGTCGGCGTCCGGATCCCCGAGGACGGCCTCGTCAACGTAGACGACGTCGCAGGGTTCGCTCATCGCCTCGACCTCCGGTCGGCAGCCATGGTCGGCGAGCAGCAGCCGAGCGCCCGAGTGCCGGACCCGGAAGTCGAGGTCCTTGGCCCGCAGCATCTCTGAGCACGGGATCGCGACCGCGCCGACCTTCAGCGCCGCGAGCATCACGGCGTGCCAGTCGGGCGTCTTCCCGACCAGGACGAGGACGCGGTCGCCCGGTGCGAGCGAGCGTCCGCGCAGCAACCGCGCCCATTGCGCGGCCGACGCCGCGAACTCGCCGAAGGTCAGATCACGGACGCCGCCGTCCAGATCGACGAACCGCAGCGCGACGGCGGCCGGATCGGCACGTTCGACGACGTCGCGGGTGAAGTTGAACCAGGCCGGCGCCGGCATCGCGCGAGCCTATCGCGCTCGGAAACGGCGAGACCGGCGGTCAGCTGTCCTGCGCCGTCGGGCGGATCAGCAGCTCGTTCACGTCGACGTGCGGCGGCTGCGAGACGGCGAACATGACTGCGCGGGCGATGTCCTCCGCCTCGAGCATTCCGGATGGCGGCTCGTCGAAGAACGGCGTGGCGACCATCCCGGGCTCGACCAGCGTGACGCGCACGCCGGTGCGGTTCAGCTCCAGCCGCGCCGCCTCTCCCATCGCCGTGACCGCGAACTTCGTGCACGAGTAGAGCGAGCCCGGGAGAGCGCGGCGCCCGGCGAGGGAGCTGGTCAGAAGCAGATGACCTCTCGACTCGACGAGGGCGTCGTAGCAGGCGCGGATCGTCAGTGCGGCGCCGTAGACGTTGGTCAGCACCATCGCGCGCCAGTGCTCGGGCGTCTCCTCCTTGAAGCCTCGCGTGGCCCCGAACCCGGCGTTCGCGAAGGCGACATCGAGCCGCCCGTACTCCGCCAGCGTCCGCTCGACCATCGCCTGCTGCTGCTCCCACTCGGTCACGTCGCAGGTGACGGCGAGCCCGCCGAGCTCGGCGGCGAGCGCGTCCAGCTTCTCCGTCGAGCGGGCGGCGAGCACCGTTCGGTAGCCCGCCGCCGCTGCCTGCCGTGCCGTCGCCTCGCCGATCCCGCTCGAGGCGCCGGTGATCAGGAAGACCTTCGCGTCAGCTGCCATGCACCTTTCCGTCGGTGCCCCAGTACTTCGGCGGGATGCCGTGCACGAGCACGTGAATGTGCTCGGTAGCGGCGCCGCTCGACTCGTGGAGCGCCTGTGTCACCGCTTCGACGATCTTCGGCACGGACTCGTCGGTCACGCGGGTGTCGTACAGCTTGATGTCGACCCAGGGCATGAGCTGCTCCTCTCTCGGCGGGGACGTAGGAGCCGACGATAACGTGATCTACGGCAGCAGGCTTTGCGGGACGTCGATGACGCGAACGACGTCAGCGCCTGCGACTCCCAGCCGGTCCTGCTTCGCCGCGGCGCCTACCGGACGAAGGATGGTCATCGACTGGCGGGTCGTGTCACCGTTGCGATCGATCCGGAACGGTCCGAGGATGCCGCTCGCCACGCGGGTCCTCATCAGCTCTCTGGTCACCGACGCGCGTGTCCCGTCCGAACGCGCGATCGCGTCGAGCAGGACCTCTGCGGCCTCTGCCGCATACATCGCGTAGGCGCCGAACCCCGTTCCGCCTCCAGTGGCCAGGACGTCCTTCAGAAAGCGCCGGCCCGCCGGCGTGAGACTGTTCTCGCCTGCGTCGCCGCCGAGGGTCAGGTAGAGCGTCCGCGCAGTCGGCCCGAGGGCCTGGATCAGCCCGGAGGCCGGCAGGAAGCCGTCGCCGATCAGGATCTGCACGCGAGGACCGAGCTGCGCGCGAAGCTCCTTGATCAGGTTGCCGGTGTTGCCGAGCAGATAGCCGCCGACATAGACGGCATCGACACGGGCACGCTTGAGCCGGGCGACGAGCGTGGAGTAGCTCTTCGCCTTCGGAGAGAAGGTGGAAACCCCGACGAAGTCGAGCCCGATTCGGCCTGCCGCGACCCGGAAGGAACGCACGAGCATGTCCGAGTACCCGTCGCGGTCGCTCAGCGCGGACACCCTGCGGGCGCCGAGGCCCTTGAGGAACAGCGCAGCTCCCGCTCCCGTCGCATCGTCGATCGGGAAGACCCGAGCGAAGTTCCGCACGCCGGTCGGGTACAGGGCCTCGAGCGCGCCCTTCTCGGCGAACGGATCGCGGCGCGTCAGTCCGATGTACGAGTTGGTGGGCGAGACCATTGCCAGTGGTCCGTCGGGGGCCTGGTTGAGGAACGGGATCTGGGTCTGCGCACAACCCGAGTTGAACGTGCCGATCACGCCGGTCACGCTCGCGCCGGCGGCGTAGCTCTTCGCGTTGGCTGCGCATTTCGGGACGTCGAAGAGGCCGACCTGGGAGGTCGAGTCGTCACACGACTGGTAGGCGACCCTGTACTTCCCCGCGCGAAAGCCTCGCTGCCGGAAGACGAGCTCGACCGCCTTCGCCATCTCGGGATTCCCGGGCGTCCGGAGGGCGAGGTCGGAGACGACGAGGTACCGCGGTTCTCCGTCCCCCTGGTAGAGCGGCTTGCCGCACGACGCACCCGCGTCGGAGACCCAGAGGCTCCCCGCGCCGGCGGTCACGTCCCGCGGGGTGCCTCCGATCGCGATCGTCTTCGAGACAGTATTCGTCGTCGGATCGATCCTCGAGAGGGTCCCCTCGACCGGATTCACCGCCCAGAGATAGCCTGAGACGAAAGCGAGCGAATCGACCCCCTTGGCGACCGCGATCGTGCGCCGCGTCGCCCGGCGGCCGGGATCGATTCGCCAGACGAAGCCGTTCCCGTCACTCACCCAGACCGCGCCGGCGCCGATGGCGATGTCGCTCAACCCCTCACTGCCGATCCCGATCGTCGCCGTGACGGCGTTCGAGCGCGGGGACACGCGTACCAGGGCGGCCCCAGGTGGTGGCTTCAGGCCCCAGAGGACGCCGTCCGGACCGGCCGCGATCTCCAGCACCGAGGTCGGAACCCTGGCGACGACCTTGCCGCTTCGCGGATCCAGCCTCGAGATCGTCAGGTCGGGATTGATCGCCCAGATCGCTCCCTTGCCGACCACGAGCGAGTCGCCGGGGACGCCGCCGTCGCCCTTGGACGGGAGCTTGCTCGTCCCGAGGACGCTGAACGTGTCGGGGTCGACGCGGGAGACGCTCGAGAGGACCGGCCCGGGGAAACCGCTCGTGGGGTTCACGACGCCGTTCCCGATCCAGACCGAGCTCTCGCCGACGGCAAGGTCGGTGGGCGTGGTGCCGACGCTGAAGGCCTTCTGCGCCTTCGTCTTCCGGTCGATGCGAGAAATCGTCTGGTCGTCGGCGTTGAGCGCCCAGACGGCGCCATGGCCGACGGCGAGGGCAGTCGGGTTGCTGCCGACCGCGACCTGCGCGACCGGCTTGTTGCGGCCGGGATCGATCTCGACGACCGAGTTTGGGGCCGGGGTGGCGAGGGCCGAGCTCCCGCCGCCAGTGAGCACGACGACCGCGCCGGCGATCCCGGCTGCCGCGACGAGCGCGGCCCCGACGGCGACGAGGCGACGGCCCAGCCGCCGCCGACGGCGCCTGACCGCCGGAGCCTCGAGTCCGAGCGCAGAGTGGGCCGCGGCGAGCAGTTCCCCGCAGGTCGCGTAGCGATCTCCCTTGTCCTTGGCGAGGCCCCGGGCGAGCACTGGATCGAGCGTTTCGTACTCGCGCAGCCGCGGCGGGTCCTCCTGCATGTGCGCCCACAGAACCTCGGCTTCCGTCGGCCGCGAGAACGGCGGCGCTCCCGACAGGCACTCGTAGAGCATGCAGGCGAGCGCGTACTCGTCCGTTCTCCCGTCGATCTCCTCGCCCCTGATCTGCTCGGGGGCGAGGTAGTCGAGCGTGCCGACGATGTGACCCGTCTGCGTCGACGCGCCGCCCGCCTCCTTCGTCAGCCCGAAGTCGCTCAGGTACGGGTGCCCACGCTCGTCGAGGAGCACGTTCGCGGGCTTGACGTCGCGATGGACGAGCCCCTTTGCGTGTGCCGCGTCGAGCGCGTCGGCCACCCGGCCGAGGATCGAGAGCGCCTGGTCCGCTGGCAGCGTCTTCCGCTCGCGGAGCAGCGCCTTCAGGTCGCTGGCCTGCACGAAGCGCATCGCCAGGAAGAGCTGTCCGTCGTGCTCGCCCGCCTCGTAGATCGGCAGGACGTTGCCGTGGTCGATCGACGCGGCGAGCCGCGACTCGCGCAGGAAGCGCTCGCGGAAGCTTGGATCCTCGGCCAGCTCGGGCGCGACGAGCTTCAGCGCGACGGGA
>JBKPRD010000261.1:0-12031 GCA_046734415.1 Actinomycetota bacterium
CGCGGCAGCGGGCCAGGGGGGCGGATCATGGCCAAGGATCTCGAAGCGGTGGTGGCCGAACCGGTCGCACCGCAACCCGCGCCGACGCACGGGCTCCGACACGCCGTCATCGCCAATATCACGGCGAGCTGGCAGCAGATCCCGCACATCCACATCGGGGGTGAGCTCGATGGGACGGGCCTGGCGGAGGCGAAGCGGGCGGCAGCCGATCTTCGCGCGGGCGAGAAGGTCACTGTCACCGACCTCCTGATCGTCACCGTCGCCCGCGCTCTCGGCGACGTCCCCGAGCTGAACGGCATACTCGGGCAGCCCGCCGCGAACGTCCATCTGGCGCTTGCGGTCGCCACGCCCGGCGGCATCCTCGCGCCGGTGATCAGGGACGCTGACCGCCTCTCGCTCGCCGGTGTCGCGGCCGAGCGCGCACGCGTCGTTGCTGCCGCCCGCACCGGCTCGCCCGACCCACACGACCTCGCGGGCGGGACCTTCACCCTGACCAACCTTGGCGCGTTTCCCGTCGACTTCTTCGCCCCCGTCGTCTCGGGGCCGCAGATCGCGATGCTCGCCACCGGCCGGCTCGTCGAGCGGCCGGTCGCGGTCGACGGGATGCTGGCGGTCCGGCACCGCATCTGGGCGAACGTCGCCATCGACCACCGCGGGGCGAACGGCGAGGCAGGCGGTCGCTTTCTGGCTGCACTCGAGCAGCGCCTGAACGAGCTTCCCGGCCGTTTGTCCCAGAAGGAGGGCGCATGACCATCATCCCAGCTCCGGTCGACGAGGCCCCGGTCGGGGAGCGTCCCGGCGACTTCACCGACGAGCACCTGCTGAATCTGTACCGCGAGATGGTCCGCGTCCGTGTCTTCGAGGAAGAGGTCGTGGACGCGTTCCGGGCAGGCCTGATTCCCGGGTCCACGCACCCTTGCATCGGGCAGGAGGGGATCAAGGCGGGAGCGCTCGACGCGATCGAGCCGTCGGACCTCGTACTCGCCACGTATCGCGGCCACGGGGAGGCGCTCCTGAAAGGCACCGAGCCGGTCGCGATCATGGCCGAGCTGATGGGCCGCCGGACGGGGATCAACGGCGGCAAGGGCGGCTCGATGCACCTCGCCGACCCCTCCGTCGGGCTGATGACGACGAACGCGATCGTTGCCGGGCACATCCCGCATGCCGGCGGCGTGGCGCTCTCCTGCCGGTTCAGGAAGACGGGGCAGGTCGTCCTCTGCTTCTTCGGCGACGGCGCCTCCTGCGAGGGCGAGTTCTTCGAGACGCTGAACATGGCCATGCTCTGGACGGTGCCGCTCGTCTTCGTGTGCGAGAACAATGGCGTCGCGATCTCCGTGCCGACCGCGAAGAGCCAGGCGACGCCCGACATCGCCGACCGGGCGCGAGGGTTCGGCATTCCGGCGGCGATCGTCGACGGCAACGACGTGCTCGCCGTCCGCATGGCGATCGCCGAGGGCGTCGAGCGGGCCCGCGCCGGGCAAGGGCCGACGTTCGTCGAGTGCAAGACGCTGCGCTGGGAGCACCACTCCGGGTTCTCCAGCGGCGGGGCCGACGCCGATGAGCGGCGGGCGGCGCGCGAGCGCGTCGACCCGATTCGCCGCTACCGCAACCGGCTGGTCGCATGGGGCGTGGCGACGGAGGGCGAGCTCGACAGGATCGAGGCGGAGCTGCGCGAGTGGGTCAAGAACGTCCGGGCGCAAGCCGAACAGGGCCCGCTGACCGGCCCCGAGTCGATCTGGGACGACGTCTTCGCCCCGAGCCCGCCGCTCGACTGAATCAATGCCGGCTCCGTGATCGGCGAGACGACCGCAACGCACACCGAGAGGCTTGTCCACGCCGCGCTCAGGGCTGCTGCCGACGCCGAGCGAATCCGCCGGCCGGCGGGCCGGGCGCTCTTCGACTACCTCGCCTGCCTCGAGGCCGGCCGCCAGGCCCAACCCGGGCTGCCGGATGCGGTGGCGGCATGCCTGCTCGACCGGGACGATCTTCACTGGCCTTCTCTCACCCATCCCGGGGCGGTCATCTGGGCGGTTGTCCAGGAGTGCGGCGGCGATGCCCGCGCCGCCGCCGCCGGGTACGAGGCGACCGCGCGCCTCGGTCTCGCACTCGGCCCTGAGCACAGGCGCCACTGGCACGTCACCGCCACCGCGGGCACGGTCGGCGCGGCCATTGCAGCCGCGATCGCCCAGGGGCTCGAGGAGGACGGGATCGTCGCCGCCGCCGGCCACGCGATCTCGGTCGCAGGCGGCTCGATCCTCGCGATCCTCGAGCGGAGCAGCACGCGTTTCTTCCACCGGGCCCACGCCGCTCGGGCCGGAATCGCGGCTGCCGATGCGGCCGAGGCCGGGCTGGCGGCGACGCGCGGAGGGCTGGAGCCCGACCGGGGCCTGTTCGCGGCGACGGGCGGCTCCCCCGTCGACGTCGACGCCGCCCGGGACGAGCTTGCGATCGAGGAGACGACCTTTCGGATCCACGCGACGACCGGCTTTGCGCATGCTGCGGTGGAGGCTGCGCAGGAGCTGGCGCCGATCGACGGCGCGGGCCGGGTCGTCGTCGAGGTTCCTCCCGCGGTCGTTGCCCTCGCAGGCAACCCAGACCCGCGCACTGACGAGGAGGCGTGGTGGAGCGTCCCCTACGCGGTCGCCGTGACTTTGCTCGGGCTCGACCTCGAGGACCGCGCACTGCTCCACGACGCCCGGGTCCGCTCCCTCCTCGAGCGGATCGAGCTCCGGGAGGGTGGGGTCTCCCGCGTAGAGGTGGACGGGCGCGAGGCCTCGTGCGCGGAGGCGCATGTCCCGACCGACGACGAGCTCGCTGTGAAGTGGCGGACGCTCAACCCGGAAATCGAGCCCCCGCTCGAGCTACTCGTGGGGGAGTAGATGCGCGCGCTCGAACTCCCGGGGGTGGGCGAGCCGCTCCGGCTGGTCGAGCGGCCGGTGCCCGAGCCCGGCCTCGGCGAGGTTCGGGTCCGCGTGCAGGCCTGCGGGGTCTGCGGGTCCGACCTCTTCCTCCAGAAGGGCGGCTTCGGCGCCGACAAGCTCCCGCGTGTACCCGGTCACGAGGCGGCCGGTGTCGTCGATGCGCTCGGCCCGGACGTCGAGGGCCTCGCACCAGGCGAGCAGGTGGCGATCTGGTACATCGACAACTCCGAGGGGGCGCCTCGTCCGAACCTCGGCCCGGGAGTCCGGCGGATGGGCGTGGACGTGGACGGCGCCTTCGCGGAGTACGTCGTCAGGCCGGCGCGGACGCTCGTCAGGCCGCCTGCGCCCGTCGATCCGGTGGTGCTCGCCGTTCTCACCGACGCGGTCGGGACGCCGTACCACGCGCTCGTCCGGATTGCGGCCCTGCGCAGCGGCGAGACCCTGCTCGTCCTCGGCGTCGGCGGGATCGGCTCCAATGCCGTCCAGCTCGGCAGGCACCTCGGCGCGCGGGTCGTCGCCGTCGCGCGGAGCGAGGAGAAGCGGGCGCTGGCACGTGAGCTCGGCGCGGCGGAGGCCGTCCTGCTGGAGGCGGCGGCCGAGGCGTGCGGCGCGTCCGGGCCGGACGTGGTCGTCCAGTGCGCCGACTCGGCCGAGCTCGACCGGAAGGCGGTCGAGCTGGCGGGATTCGGCGCGCGCGTCGTCTTCGTCGGGACGGTGCCGGAGGCGTTCGAGCTACGCGCGAGCGAGTTGATCTGGCGCGAGCTGGCCCTGCTCGGGTCGCGCGGGTTCACCGCGCAGGACATCGCCGAGGTGATCGACCTCTATCTCGCCGGAGCGATCCGTGTCGATCACCTCACCACTCGGGTACGGCCGCTCGAGGAAGGGAACGAGGCGCTCGAGGACCTGGCTGCGGGCCGCGTGCTCCGCTCGGTGCTCGTCCCCTAGATCCTGACGGCCTCGATCCCGAGGAAGCGGGCGCTCGCCTCGACGCCGGCGCCGAGCAGGCCGGGGCTCGCCGCCGCGTGATGGGTGACGCCGGCCGCGCACCAGCGGGCCCAGGCCTCCGTGGCCGAGCCGTCGGCGAATCGGAAGGCGGCGTTCGCTGTGCCGACGCCGGGCCAGCCCCGGCCGGTGAACTCACCCTCCGCGGCGATCAGGCGAAACCCGGCGTCCAGCTGGGTGAAACCGACCAGAGTCGCCGGCCCCGACGGGGCGGTGAAGCAGGCGCAGACGCCGGTACACGGGTCGTGCGCGTACCAGTCGTTGGACACGAGCCGCGGTCGCACGCCGGTGGCGAGATCGAGGTCGTGCTCGCCGGAGCTGGCGACGACGTACTCGCCGGTGTTCTCGTCGAGCGCCTCGAGCTCGTGGTACTGGGCGGCGCCGCCGAGCAGCTTCGTCGTCAGCATCGCGATCGCGGTGACGACGTCGCCCGTGCAGGTCCAGGGGACGCCGTTCGAGGTCGAGCGCCCGAGGGCGAAGCACGGCGCGATCCCGACCTCGTCGCCGAGGCGGATCTCGGGAACGTGGCAGTTGATCGCGCCCGCGTCGAGCTCGTACCGCTCGACCAGATCGTCGAGCGCGCACACGGCCCGTAAGGAACGCTCGAGGCCGTCCCCCTCGACCTCGATGTCGTAGAGCTCGCGCGTCTCGCACTCGACCTCGGCGACGCGCTCCGCCGGTACCGCCGCGTAGAGGTCTCGGAACTCGGATGCCTCGATCGGGATGAGCTCGATCCCGACCTCGGCCCTCAGACGGTCCGGGTCGGCGGCGACGTGGTCGTAGCCGGGTTGCGTCGGTCCGGCCCGGCCGACGCGCGCGTGGGCGAGGCGGGTCGCGGCAGCCGCTGCACGTAGGGCGGCGTCCACCGGCTCGGTTCTGCCCACGGGCCCGACGACGAGCTCGAACGGCCGGTCGCGGCGGACGAGCAGACTCGTGACCATCGGCGCACCGACGGTCGCGCCGAAGCTCGTGATCCCCGAGTGGTCGAATGCGTCGGGCACATGCTCCTCCTTCTGCGCCGCCCAGACAACCACCGGGAGCTCGCCGAGCGCCGCCACCGTCCGTGCGGGTGGCGCTGCCATCGTCTGCATGACCAGCACGGCCTCCGCCCCGGCCTCTGCGAACCGGCGCGCCGCTTCCGCGCCCGCGACGTCGGAGTCGACGGTCGCGACGGCGACCACGTCCGCCGCCAGCGCCTCCGCCGCCGCGCGGGCCAGCTCTTCGCGCTCGAGGCGCAGGTCGTACGGGACCGAGCGCTCCCAGAAGTCCCAATACGGAACGGCGAAACCGACGCGCGGCGCGCGGGAGCCCACCCCTGCGATCGTAGACGTTGCGGGCTGGAATCGGTACCAATAGAGTCAGGCCATGGCTGAGACTCGCATCGAGTACTCACCTCACGTTGGACGGCGTATCAGGCTCGGCAGCTGGGAGGACCAGAAGATCTCGACCTACCGGAAGATCCGGGAGGCGATCGAGGACGGGCACTTCGACCAGGCGGCGAAGCTCGCGAGCTACTTCGTCGACGAGGCAAGGGTCTGCTTCCAGATCTACCGTCAGTGGATCCCCGACCTGAACGCGTTCCTGGCCGAGAACGGCGTCCCCAGGGGCGAGCTCGACCGGCTGAACGCGGAGATCGTCGCGAAGCTCGACCTGCCGGACGGCCGCCCGTGGGACCCGTACCGCCAATGGGACGACTTCGTCAACCGGATCGACGACCTCGTCGGCTCGATCCACAAGGAGCGCATCGAGGAGGCGCTCACGACGCTCGACGAGGCGAAGGAGGCGTGGCGGCGCGGCCACGACCGTGACGTCGACCACACCTACGGGCTGATGAGCGAGATCGTCGCCAGCCTGGGCGAGCATCGTATCGGCGACATGTGGAACATGGTGCTGCTCCCGCTGTTTGCCTGGCGCTACGAGAAGTTCGACATCGACAAGCACGCATGGGAGGAGGGGCTCGAGGTGCTGATGCTCGTCGCCTGCGAGGCGATGCGCGGCCACCTCGTCGGGCCTGAGCGCACCGGCGACTTCGAGCTGATCGAGACCGACGACCGCTACATCCTCCGCTTCGATCCGTGCGCCTCCGGCGGTCGAACGATCCGGGGCGACACGATCGAGGGCACGCCTGCGCGCATGGAGCCGCCCTACAACTGGTCGGTATCGTCGGAGCCGCACCCATGGAATCATTTCCAGACCGGCGTCTGCCACTACTGCACGCACTGCATCGCGCTGATGGAGGAGCTGCCGATCGACCGCTTCGGCTACCCGGTGCGAGTGATCGACCCGCCTCGGTACGGGGCGGTCGACGAGGACGGGCGGCCGGAGAAGTGCCAGTGGCAGATGTTCAAGGACCCGACGCAGGTGCCCGAGGAGTACTACGCGCGGTGCGGCCGGACGAAGCCCGATCGGTTCGGCTCCCGGGCGCTGGGCTCGCCGGACCTGCCGGACATGAAGGCCGGGATGCCGGGAGCAGGTTAGGTGGAGCGGCGCGGTCGCGCGAGCATGCGGGAGGTCGCCGAGCGCGCCGGCGTCGCGATGTCGTCCGTGTCCCGCGTCCTCTCCGACCATCCCGACGTCAGTCCCGTGATGCGCGAACGGGTGCGCCGGGCGGTCGAGGAGCTCGGCTACAAGCCCGACCTGCTCGCGCAGAGCCTGCGACGCCGCGAGACCCGCTCGGTCGGTTTCGTCGTCGGCGACATCTCGAATCAGCTCTTCGCCGAGATCGTCAAGGGCGCGGAGACGGCCCTACGCGACGCCGGTTACGCCATGCTCCTGACCAACTCCGAGGGCGACCCGGAGCTCGACGCCGAGCACGTGCGGCTGTTCGAGCAGCGCCGGGCGGACGGACTGGTCCTCTCCCTCGCGCGCGAGGACCACCCGCCGACGCTCGAGGCCCTCGAGGCGCTCGACGCCCCGATCGTCGTCATCGACCGCGACCTGCAATCGTCGATCGTGGTCTCGCGCGTCCTCTCCGACCATGCGCACGGGATGAACGCAGCGGTCAATCACCTGTTCGAGCTCGGCCACCGGCGCATCGGCCTGACGCTGGGCCAGCCCATCCGCCCGAGCAACGAGCGCCGGCGCGCCTTCGAGGAAGCCCACGCCGCCCGAGGCCTGGAGCCGGGGCCGGTCGTCGCCGGGCGCCTCTCGGTCGAGTTCGGCGTGGAGGCGACGCGCGAGCTCCTCGACATCGCCGACCGCCCGACGGCGATCATCGCGGGAGGGAACCAGCTGATGATCGGCGCGCTCAAGGTGTTCTCCGAGCGAGGTCTGGAGGTCGGGCGCGACATCTCCTTCCTCGGCTGCGACGACATCCCGATCACCGGTCTCTACCGGCCGCCGATCGCCGTCGTCCGCCGCGACAACGTGGCGATCGGGCGCAAGGCCGCCGAGCTCCTCCTCCGCCTGATGAAGGACGGAGGCGTCACCACGGAGGTCGTCCTCCCGACCGAGTTCGTCCAGCGCCCGAGCTGCGCGCCGCTGTCCGGCTGAGCGATGGGCAGGGTGGCGAAGAGCATCTCGGGGAGCCCGGTGCCGCCGGTCGCCCGCCTGACATGGTCGGACGCCCTCGGCAAGCGCATCCGCGAGGGCGACTGGGCGGAGCAGGCGGTCTCCACCTACGCGAAGGTCGAGGAGGCGGTCGAGGCAGGGCAGTGGGAGCTCGCCGCGCAGCTCGTCGACTACTCGATGGAGGAGGCGAAGGTCGTCTACGTCGTCTACCAGGTCTGGACCGAGGGCTTTCTCGACTGGCTCCGGCAGGAAGGCGTCGGGGAAGAGGAGCTCGCCGCGGAGCTCGGCCGGCTGCGCGCTCTCCTGGCGTTTCCGGACGGGGAGCCGTTCAAGCCGAAGCCGCGCTGGGAGGCGCTGGGCGCCGCCGCGGGGCTGCTGGCGAACCGACTGCGTGGCTTCGAGATCGACGGCGACGCGGCGATCGCGGCTGCCCGCGAGCTCCGTGAGCTCTGGCGGCAGCTCCACGATCGCGGCGCCGACTTCCAGGCCGGCCTGCTGACCTTCGTCGCGCGCCATTTCGGCGAGCCGCGCCTCGAGGACTGCTACCGCCACGTGCTCGAGCCGTACCTTCAGGAGCGCTACCGGCCGTTCGACGTCCGCGAGCGTTCCTATGAGGAGACCGTCTACCGCAATCTCTACCTCTCCTTCGAGGCGATGCGAGGGCACCTCTGCGGGCCTGGACGGGAGGGAAACCTCGAGTTCGAGGAGGACGACGACCGTCTAGTCCTCAGGTTCGACCCCTGCGGCTCGGGCGGCCGCATGCAGCGCGGGGACGCGGTCGAGGGAACCCCGTCGCGGGCCGAGCCTCCGTACGAGTTCGGCGTCACGCAAGGGCGGTACGACTGGGCGTGGAACGAGGAGGGCGTCTGTTACTACTGCGCCCACTGTTGCTTCGCGCTCGAGCGCTGGCCTGCCGAGCAGTGGGGCCATCCGGTTCGGGTCGTCGATTCGCCGCTCTACCCCGACGAGTCGACCGGCGAGCGGCCCAAGCAGTGCACGTGGACGATCTACAAGTCGCTCGAGGCGATCCCCCCGGAGGCGTACGAGCGCATCGGCCTGCGCAAGCCGGACGCGTGAGGCGGACACGGCTTGACATTCGAAGCCGACCCGGCGTAGATTCCAGGAACCGTTTCCAGCCAGGACGAGAGGAGGCTCATGGACAAGCAGAGCTGGCGTATCGCGGCGCTCGCGCTGGTCGTCGTCGGGGCGCTCGCCGCGACCGCCTACGGTGCGGTCCTCGCAGCCCCGCCGCAGCCCAAGGCGGTCGCCTTCCAGAACGCGGTGCCGGGCAGCGGCAAGGGTCTCAAGCTCGGCTACATCTCGCTCGGCGAATCGGTCCCGTTCGTCCGGCTCGTCTCGAACGGGATCAAGGCGCAGGCCAAGCGGGCCGGCGCGCAGCTCGTGTTCTGCGACTCCGCCATCGACGCTGCGAAGGCGCTCGACTGTGCCAGGACGTTCAAGACGCAGGGTGTACAGGGATACCTCAACTTCGACGTCTTCCAGAACGCGTCGGCATCGATCTGCAAGGCGGGCCCGCAGGTGCCCGTGATCGCGATCGACATTCACCAGAAGCCGTGCGAGAAGTCCTTCATGGGCGCCAACAACCTCTACGCCGGCTACATCGCCGGCAAGGCCGTCGGCCTCTACTTCAAGCGCCACTTCAACTGTAAGTACGACACCTACGTGTCGCTCGAGTCGTCGGCCGCCGGTGTGGTCAACGACCAGCGCATGGGGGGCTACCGCCAGGGCTTCACGAGCGTCTGCGGGACGATCCACAACCTGAAGAAGATCGACGGCGCCGACCGCATCGACCCGGCGCGCACCAAGTTCGCGGACGCGCTGACAGCGCTTCCGGGACAGAGTCACATCATCGTGGTCTCGATCAACGACGACGGGATCGAGGGCGCGCTCGCGGCGGCGAAGACTGCCGGGCGCGTGAACGATCTCTACGTCTCGGGCCAGGGCGCGGACCCGTCCGCCTGGTGCCTGATCAAGAACAACAAGCAGTGGATCGCCGACTCCGCATACTTCCCCGAGAAGTACGGCATGATCGGCATCCCCTACCTGATCAAGCTGGTCAAGGGACAGAGGGTTCCGAGGCAGCTCTACGTCCCGCATGTGTTGATCACCGGGACGAACATCACCAGGTACTACAAGCCGAGGAACTGCTGAGAGACGATCGGGAAAACCGGTCGTTGTGGGGAACGGTTCAGGGAAATCGGGGTTGAGCGACCAGCCTGACGGTCGCTCAACCCGGTTCCAGCTCGAGGCCCGGGGGATCCGCAAGTCGTTCGGCGGCGTGGAGGTCTTACACGGCGTCGATCTCGTCTCAACGGGCGGCTCTGTGCTCGCACTGCTCGGCGAGAACGGAGCAGGGAAGTCGACGCTGGTCAAGATCGTCGCTGGTGACCACCAGCCGGATGACGGCGAGATCGTGGTCGCAGGTGAGGTACGGAACGCGCTCAACCCGCTGACCGCCCGCCAGCTGGGCATCCGAATGATCTTCCAGGAGCTCGCCGATGCGGGCAGCCTGTCGGTCGCCGAGAACATCTCGCTCGGCCGCTGGCCGAACCGGCGCGGGATCGTCAGCTGGCGGGCGCTGCGCCGGCGGGCACAGCGCGTCCTCGGGGAGCTCGACGTCGACATCGACCCCAGCCGGCCCGTCGACTCGCTTCGGATCGGAGAGCGCCAGGTGGTCGAGATCGCGCGGGCACTGTCGGACGAGGCGCGCTGCCTGATTCTCGACGAGCCGACCGCCGCGCTCTCCGCACAGGAGGTCGAGCGCCTCTTCAGCTTCATCCACAGGCTGCGCGAGCGAGGCGTGGCGCTGGTCTACATCACGCACCGGCTCGACGAGGTGGGGCAGATCGCAGACGACGTGCAGGTCCTTCGCGACGGCAACACGGTCCTCCTGGGCCGGGTCGCCGACCTGGACCGGCGCACTCTCGTCTCGGCCATGGTCGGTCGGACGCTCGACGACGTCCAGCGTCCCGTGCCGCGCTCGTGGGAGCTCGGCGAGACGCCCGTGATCCGGTTCGACGGCGCCGCCAGCGAGCCGGCCTTCCGCGACGTCGACCTCGAGGTCTTCCCGGGAGAGGTCGTGGCGCTCTACGGGAAGATCGGATCGGGGACCGCCGAGGTGGCGGAGGCGGCCTTCGGGATCCGCCGTCTGGATGCCGGCCGCTTCGAGCTCGACGGCAAGGCGCGCGAGTTCCGGAATCCCGCCCGCGCGATCGCCTCCGGCGTCGGCCTGCTTCCGGCCGACCGTCAGCGGGAAGGCGCCTTCATGGTGCGGCCCGTGGCCGAGAACCTCTGCGCACCGTCGTGGGGCAGGCTCGCACGGCTGCGCCTCTTCATCAGCCGACGGGTGGAGGCACTTGCGTACCGCCGCTGGCACGAGGCGTTGACGATCCGCTCGCGCAACGACCCCCGGCAGCCGATCGGGACGCTCTCGGGCGGAAACCAGCAGAAGGTGATCCTCGGCCGCTGGCTCGAGCGGCACTCCCACGCGCTTCTGCTCATCGAGCCGACCCGCGGGGTCGACGTCGGCGCGAGGCAGGAGATCTATCGCTCGATCCGCAAGCTGAGCTCCGACGGGATCGGGGTCCTGATCCCCACCTCCGACTACGAGGAGGTCGTGCAGGTCGCCGACCGGGCAGTGGTGATGGCGCGCGGCCGCGCCGTGGCAGTGCTCGAGGGCGACGAGATCACCACCGAGCAGCTGACCGAGTTGGCAGGAGGCTAGGGCTCGTGTCGGCGGACATCACTCCTGCCGCCGGCCAGACGCTGGCTGCGGAGGCCCCGCGCCGGCGAGGCTTCCAGGTCCCCGAGGTCGCCGCGCTCGTCCTCTTCCTCGCCGCCGAGCTGATCTTCTTCGGGTTGAAGTCGCCGTACTTCTTCGAGCGCGAGAACTGGTTCAACATCCTGACGGCGATCGCGATCTACGGGGTGCTCGCCGCCCCCGCCACGCTCCTTCTCGTCGCGGGGCAGTTCGACCTCTCGGTCGGCTCGGGAGTCGCCTTCGTCGCGGTGATGATGGCCTACGTCTCCGGGAACCAGCCTCCGAGCCAGGGCCAGGCGATCATCCTCGGCGTCCTGGCGGCGATCGGCTGTGGGCTCGGGATCGGGATCGTCAACGGCTTCCTGGTCACGGTCGTAGGGGTGAACGCGCTGATCACGACCCTCGGCATGCTCGCGATCCTGCGCGGTCTCGCCCAGGTGACCGCCGGCGGGCAGACCGTCCTCCTCGACAGCTTCAGCGGCCTGGGCCAGGGCCGGGTCGCCGCCGCTCCCTTCGACGTCCCGGTGGCGGCGGTGATCCTCGTCGGCGTGCTCCTGCTCTTCTGGGCGGTCATGCGCTACACGGTCTACGGGCGGTCGATGTACGCGATCGGCGCGAACCCGGTCGCCGCCAGGCTGACGGGGATCCGCTCGCGCCGGCTCATCTTCATCGGCTTCCTCCTGTCCGGCCTCGCGATGGCGCTCGGCGGCCTGATGCTCGTCTCCGAGGTCGGCGCAGCGCCGTCCGGCACGCTCGGAATCGGCTACGAGCTCCAGGTCGTGACCGCCGTCATCCTCGGCGGGGCGAGCCTCTCAGG
>JBKPRD010000262.1:0-3569 GCA_046734415.1 Actinomycetota bacterium
TGCCGCGTCGATGTCACTTTGCACGTCTTCGCAGGCGGACGAGAGAACCTTCGAAGCCTCGGGCAGCTCCGCGATCGGAAGGTCGGAAGCCAGCCTGCATGCGAGCCGTCTCGTCCGCGCGACGTGCGCGAACGTCATGAGTGCGTAGGCAACACCCTCGACGGCTTCGGAGCATTGGCGTCGTTTCGAGTGCGCCGCGGCAATTTCGGCCGCCGCGGCTTCATCCCTCGACCAGACGAACAGCGCCGGCAGCACCAGCGCGAGCGCCGCCAGCGGCGAGCGGTGAAGCGCGCCGTCCTCGAGGACCTCCGGCCGACCTAAGCGGCGATGCTTGCCGCTCGGCAATCGCAACACGCAAAGCTCCTCTGACGAGCGCGCGCTCAGCAGCGTCATGGTCAGCGGCCGTCTCCGTGAGGGATTCCCAGCGGTCGGCGTAGAGCGCTGCCCAGCTGTCAACGAGGCGCCTTTGCTCCGACACCTCGACGAGGACGAGCCCTTCGTCGAGTGTGTCACCCGGCGGATCGTCCTCTGGATATGCAGCCGCCGCGCGTGCGGTGAAGGCGTCGATCGCGTCCCCTCGGAGACGGACAGAGGGAAAGAGCATCGCGACCGACTCGGCCTCGCGAAGCGCCTGCTCGCGCGCGAACTCGTTCCGCGGGTCGCCGTGGCAGCGCAAGAACGGAAGTCCCGAGCCGCACTGGCATGCCTCCAACGCCGTCGAACCCATGACCGCGAGACTAAGCGTCGCATTCGGCCCCCGCCAGACGCTCTTTCGGACTCGTCCCGAGCCCGATTAGCCAGCGGACTCGACGAACCGACAGAGGGCGTTCACGAGCCGCATCTGCTCGACCGTCCGGCAACGGATGTCGAGCAGCTTCGGGCTCGCAACCAGGACGGCCAGGCACCTCGCCCGCGAGATCGCCACGTTCAGTCGGTTGTGCGAGAAGAGGAACTCGATGTTGCGCGGCACCTCCTCCCCGCTCGACGACGCCATCGAGAAGAAGACGACCGCTGCCTCCTGGCCCTGGAACTTGTCCACCGTCCCGACCGGCACACCCGCGGGCAACGCCTCGCGCAGGCAGCGCACCTGCGCGTTGTAGGGCGCGACGACCATGAAGTCGCTCTCGCGCAGCGGCCGCGTCCGCCCGTCGGCGTCTATGTAATCGCCGCCGAGCATCCCTTCGATCGCCACTCGGATGCGTTCGGCCTCCTCGACGGACGACCGCCGGTTGCCCTCGTGCTCCACCGGCAGGAAGCGGAGACCGGTTCCGAACGCCGTCCCCTGCCGCTCGCACCCCTCGGCAGCGTGGAGCCGGCCCTCGTAGAACGCCTGCGAGACGAATGCCGCCACGTCCGGGTGTAGGCGGAACGTGCGCTCGAGGAAGAGCCCGCGGTCGGGCGGGATCGTGTGCGCATCCCCAAGCAGGTGCTCGAGTACCGACGCGCCGCTCCCCGGCGGATGCGTGCCCTGCGTCACCTGCGCGAGCTGGACCGGGTCGCCGAGCAGGACGACGTTCTGGGCGGAGGTTCCCACCGCGAACGCATCGGCGAGAGACACCTGCCCGGCCTCGTCCACGAACAGGTAGTCGACGGCGCCGTCCAGCTCGGCCCGCGCGAAGAGCCAGGCCGTGCCCGCGAGCAGCCGTACCTCGGGATCGGCGAAATCGGCGATCTCCTTCGAGCTCTCGATCCGGGCGCCGCTGAACTCCGACTCCTCGCCCCCGGTCGACTTCTTCAGCCCCTTGAAGTCAACGCCCTGCGCGGCTGCGACGCGCTCGACCTCAGCGAGCAGGTTTTGGATCGCCTTGTGGCTCGTGGCGGTCACGCCCACGCGCACGCCTTCATCGAGCAGATGGACGATCAGGCGCGCGCCGGTCCAGGTCTTCCCCGAGCCCGGCGGTCCCTGGACGACGAGGTAGCTCTCGTCCAGGCTGGAAACGAGCCGCTTCATCTCCTCGAGGTCGGTGGTCTGGACGACCTCGCGCCCGGCCCGCGGCCGCTCGCGCGAGAGGATCCCTTCGAGGGCCGGGTAGCGATGCGTGCCCTCGAGCAGTGAGCGCGCGAGCCGCGCGAGTGCATCCCTCTGGGTCCTCGTGTCGTACGGCCCGCCCGGGATGAGCGAGCGCGGGGGCGGCACATCCTCGAGCGAGGGCCCGCGCACAAGCGTCAGGCGTCCGATGGCGTCGTCGAGCTCGAGGATCTCGCCCGCGCCCTTCCCGGTCGCGGGGTCGAAGACGTCGTCACCGGGCTCGAGCTTGTGCTCCTGCGCCGGGAACGTGAACGCATACACGAGCGAGCGGGCCCGCTTCACCGGCTCGGAGCCGTCGGGCCCGAGCTCGCCGATTGCCTCCGAGTCGTGGACGAGCTCGGCCGGGCTCCGGCCGAGCCGGTCGAAGAACGCCCACCAGACGGGCTTCGCCTCGCGCCGGTGGTACTCCAGGAGCTGCGCGGCCAGGTAGCGAGGGCGCTGCGCGTCGGTGAGGGCGTTCGGGTCGTCGGGAAGATCGGCAAGGAGCTCGGCGCGGAGGCGCTCGCGCTCGGCGAACGCCTCGGCCGCTTCCTCGGTGAGCTCGCGCGGCTCCTCGGGCTCGGCCCAGGCGAGCTCCAGCCCGTACTGGGACTCGGCCTCCGCGCGCCGCTCCAGGAGCCAGTCCCGGAGGAGCAGGGTCGAGAGACAGTCCTCCTCGTTGTAGGCGCGGATCGCCTCGAGCAGCTCGCTGGCGCCGCTGTCGCGCCACTGCTCGTAGAGGAGTACGGAGTCCGCGCCGCCCGTGACCTCGGCCTGGCGGCCGTCGAAATAGAAGTGCTCGATGTCCTTCAGCGAGTAGCTCGGGTACGAGGCGCGCAGCGCGTGCCGGACGACGGCGAAGAGGTCGACGAGGACACCGCGGCGGAGCAGGTCGTCAACCTCCTCCTCACGCGTCCCGTAGAGGCCCATCAGCCGCTTGAGCACGACCGGCTCGTAGGGCGCGTAGTGGTAGACGTGCATGTCGGGGTCGGCGCGCAGGCGCTCGTGGAGGAAGTCGACGAGCTCTTCGAAGGCGCGCTTCTCGCCCTCGCGGTCGTGCCCCCAGAAGGCTCGGAACACCGTCCCGCCGTTCTCGCGCCAGAGGACGCCGAAAAGGTACTCGAGCCCGCGGTCGGCGGCCCAGAACGGGTCGGCCTCGATATCGAAGAACACGTCGCCCGGCGAGGGCTTCGGGAGCAGTTCGAAGCCGCGCTTCGACGCCGGCTCGAGCAGGCCGTACTCGTGCCGGCCGGTAAGACGGGCGTCGAGCTGGAGCGCCGCCTGCTCGTGCAGCGCCTCGAAGGTGCTCGGCGCCATTCGCGGAATCTCCGTATCGGGCTGCGCGGCGGCGAGCTCGGCGAGCGTCGCGATGCCCGCCTCTGCGAACCGCGGAACCTGGTCGCGGCGCAGGCGCGCGACGAGCGTCAGGTGGTCGTCCCGCTCCCACTGCGCCCGGCAGCGCTCGCGGAAGTCGCAGATCGAGCAGTGCGAGACGGGCAGCGGGTACGTCTCGGGCGGGTCGGCGACGAACTCGAGGAAGCGCTGCCGGACGCGCCGGTAG
>JBKPRD010000263.1:0-6014 GCA_046734415.1 Actinomycetota bacterium
TCCCGGCGAGGGCTCGTCCCCGTACCACTACGAGTCCGAGGAGGAATGGCTGCTGGTCGTCGAGGGCACCGTCGTAGTGCGCACGCCCGACGGCGAGCAGACCCTGGAGCGCGGGGACCTGGTCCGCTTCCCGGCCGGCCCAGCCGGAGCGCACAAGGTGATGAACCGGAGCGAGTCGCCCGCGAGGACGTTGTTGTTCTCGCGCCTGCAGGTCCCGGGCATCTCCGTCTACCCGGACAGTGACACGATCGGCGTCTGGGCCGGCGAGGAGAACGACCTCGTCTTCGAGCGCGGCACCGCCGTGCCGTGGGCGCACGGCGAGGAGGGCTGGGACAAGGTCGGCTGATCCTCGCGGCGCCGACCCGGGGGCAAAACCGGGGGCAGGACGGCAGGCTGCGCCAGCGTTCGGGAATGACGCCTGAGCGCCGGGTGGGGCTCTGCGATGATCGTCGTCGCCCACGCAGCCTCTACGGAAGGAGTCCGAAGTGAGTACTGACCCGGTTCGGCGAGCCAACATCGCCGCGATCGCGTGCGAGCCGCGTCCGCAGCTACCTGACGGCTTCCGCCGCAACAGCACCCGAGTCGGGGCGCTGTTCGGCGCGGCCCGCACCGGGCTCAGCGTCTACGAGCTACCGCCCGGCCAGGCTGTTAGCCCGTACCACTACGAAAACCCTGACGAGGAGTGGCTCCTGGTCGTCTCAGGCACGCCAACCCTGCGGCATCCGGACGGCGAGGACCAGCTCGAACCGTGGGACCTCGTCTTCTTTCCCTCTGGCCCCGCCGGAGCACACCTGGTCCGGAACAACAGCGAGTCAACTGCCCGCGTCGCGATGTTCTCCTCTAGGGCAGCGACGGTCGGTGCCGTCGTCTACCCGGACAGCGACATGGTCTGGGTCTGGACAGATGACGAGGCAGTCGACCTCATCGTCGAACGAAGCAGCGCCGTGGACGACGCAGCCCCGTGGACTACTGGGGGAGGGGAATCCGACACGTAAAGCGCTCGCCTGGGCCAGTGTTCGGGAATGACCCTGGCGGAAGGGTTGTACCAGCCCCTCAACGTTCGACCGATGAGTTACGTGGAGCTGAGGGTCAGGTACTCAGACCAACATCGACACCAAGGCGGGGAGGCCCGAAATGGCTGAATGGGAGAAGCAGATTGGCGCCATCAATCTGATTGTCGGCAACCTAGAGCACTCAAAGGCGTTCTATCGGGAGGTCTTCGGACTGCCCCTGCAGCACGAAGACGAGGACACGGCGATGTTCCGCTTCGCAGACACCTACGTCTTCTTGCAGCGCGGTGCGGCTCATGAGGACGGCCCGTCAAGCGACGTACTCAGCCTGGCGCAAAAGGGGGTCGGGCAATTCGTCATCTTTGTTGACGACGTGGACGCGGTGCGCGCCGAGTTGGACCAGGCGCAAGTCGCCACAATCAGCGGCCCGGCGGACCGTGACTGGGGTATGCGCACCCTCACCTTCGCCGATCCGGGCGGCTACACCTGGGAGATCACGCAAGAGCTGCCTAGCGCTCCCGGCTCCTCGTAGGGCGGCGCTCTCGCCTGTGCGAGCGTTTAGGCCGATCGCCGCCAGTTGCGCCTACGGCGGGTTGCGCATCTCCGAGGTGCTTGGGCTGCACTGGACAGATGTCGATTTCGAGCGCAAGACGATCAAGGTCTGGCGCCAGCTCGACCCTGATGGCTCGATCCGCAGCGAGACGAAGACGCGGGCCTCGACCGCGCTGGTGCCGCTGCTTCCCGCCCTGGAGCGGGAGCTGCGCGAGCACCGCAAGCGGCAGGCTGGCATCGACCTTCGGCTCGTCCACCGCTCCCGGCTCGTGTTCACGACCAGCCGGGGCAAGCCGCAGTCACGCCGCAACGCGCTGAGGGCCGTACACAACGCTGGTGACGAGGCGGGCCTGAACGGCGACGGCGTCGAGCCGGTCGGCCTGCACGACCTACGGCACTCGTTCGTCGCGCTTGCCCTCGATGCGGACGTGACGCTGGCCGAAGCAGCGGTGCTGGCGCGGCACGCAAACGCGAAGGTCACCGGGCAGATTTACGCCGGGGTCAGCGAGAAGGCGAAGGCGCAGATCGCGGCCAAACTTCTCCCCGCCGGGATCGGCTCGTGACCCTAAAACGGTCCGAAATTAGGGGGTCCCGGGGGCCCGCCGACCGTTCGCTCAGGTTCGGATCGAGCGAAAAGTTGCGAATCGAAAGTCCCGATTAGCAGGACTTTCCGAACGAGAGCGAACGGGCGCGAACGGCCGCTCCGTTTCGACAAGCTGGGGGTCGCTGGTTCGAGCCCAGCACCGCCCACTCCTCTCAAACGGCTCGGTTGACCCGAAAAACGGGCCGTCAGAACAAGAGAAGAGGCCCCTTCCGGGGCCTCTCTTTCGCGTGTGGTCGGGTTTTGGTCGGATTCGGTTCTAGAGAACTCCGGTGAAGGCGGCCGAGGGCCGCTGGCCGACATCGTTGCTCTTCAGCTTCGAACTCGCGGACGTATATGTCGAAAGGTGATGCTCGGCTTCTCACGGCCCGCGAAGCGCTGAACCTGGGCGACGTCGGCACCGGCACGAATCACGTGAGTCATCGCCGTGTGTCGAAGGTCGTGGGCTCAGCTTGGCGTGACACCGACCTGCAAGCTCGGTCGCCTTGCGTCAGACTGAGCCTTCACGGCCCGTACCAACCATCGGTCGAGAGGAGAGCCGCCCATGTCCTCCGTTCGCCGTATCTTTCTAGTCACTGCTTTTGCCGTCCTGACAGGCGCGCTCGTACCGGGCGCACTCGCTCACGATCACCACGGCCACCCGCAGCGAGATCCCTTGGCGCATCACAGCCTGCGCCAGCCGGTTACTGACCAGAACTTCTACTTCGTCATGGCCGACCGGTTCGAGAACGGAAACTCGGCGAACGACAACGGCGACCTACCGCCGGGCACCGGCTCCGGGCAGTCGGGCTTTGACCCGACAGGCAAAGGCTGGTACCACGGTGGCGACCTCAAGGGTCTGACCGACAAGCTCGACTACATCAAGGGCCTCGGCACAACCGCGATCTGGCTCACGCCGAGCTTCAAGAACAAGGCGGTGCAACCCGAGGACCGCTCCGCCGGCTACCACGGCTACTGGATCACCGACTTCACGCAGATCGACCCGCACCTCGGGACGAACGACGACCTGCGCGCCCTCGTCGATGGGGCTCACGCGCGCGGGATGAAGGTCTACTTCGACATCATCACCAACCACACCGCGGACGTGATCAAGTACAAGGAGAACCCGCGGATGCCCTACATGTCGAAGGACCGGTCGCCGTACCGGACGGCAGCCGGGACGCCCTTCGACGACCGCGATTTCGCCGGCGGCAGCTTTTTCCCGGCGCTCCTACCGACCGGGCAGCCGTCGTGCTCGGACCCGCCGGTGCCCGTCACCAGCTTCCCGTACCACCCATGCGTGCCGGACGCGGAGCGGGACTCGAAAGTTCCCTCCTGGCTGAACGACGTCAGCCTCTACCACAACCGCGGCGACACGACCTTCACCGGCGAGAACTCCCAGTACGGCGACTTCTTCGGGCTCGACGATCTCTTCACAGAGAACCCGCGCGTCGTCGACGGAATGATCGACATCTACAAGACCTGGATCCACGACTTCCGGATCGACGGCTTCCGGATGGACACGATGAAGCACGTCGACGACGCGTTCTGGCTGCGGTTCGCGCCGGACATCGAGGCCTACGCGCGCTCGCAGGGGATCCCCGACTTCTACATGTTCGGCGAGGTAGCCGAAGATTTCAGCCGACCGATCACCTCGCACTACATGACGCACGACAAGGTGCAGGGCGTCCTCGACTTCCCGTTCCAGACCGCGGCCGTGGGCTTCGCCGCCGGCTCGGCGCCGACGAACGACCTGCGCGACTTCTTCGTCGACGACGACTGGTACACGGACGGCGACTCGAACGTCTACAACCTGCCGACCTTCCTCGGGAACCACGACCGCGGGCGCATCGGCATGTTTGTACGCAACGCGAATCCGGGGGCGAGTGAGGCCGAACTCCTCCGTCGCGACGAGCTCGCGCATGAGCTCATGTACTTCTCACGTGGCGACCCGGTCGTCTACTACGGGGACGAGCAGGGCTTCACCGGCGCAGGCGGCGATCAGGACGCACGGCAGGACATGTTCCCGTCGCAGGATCTCCAATACAACAACCTCAGCGATCCGATCCCCGGTGACGACGGGGCGGGCAACAACGACGACATCGGCTCGAATGCGACGCCGATGGACGACAACTTCGACCAGTCCCACCCGCTCTACGGGGAGCTCGCGCGACTGGCGGCGATCACGCGTGCAAACCCGGCGCTGAGGAACGGTGCCGAGCAGGTCCGGTACTCATCAGCGGAGGCGGGAATCTACGCGTTCTCGCGAATCGACCGGGCGCATCGATACGAGTACGTGGTGGCGCTGAACAACGCGGAGCACGCGGCCTCGGCGTCGATCCCGACCTTCGTGCCGAACAGCAAATGGGAGCGGATCTACGGTGACGGGCCGGACCTGCTGCGAAGCGGCGGCGACGCGCGGCTCGACGTGACGGTCGGGCCCCTCTCGACAGTCGTGTACCGCTCGAAGAAGAAGATCCCGCGAAGCCATGCGGCGCCGCCGGTCTCGCTGGACGTGCCGGCTACTGGTCGCGACCGGCTCGAGGTGCGAGCGGACGTCGCGGGCGACTCGTTCTACGAGGTGACGTTCCTCGCCAAGGCCGGCAGCGGCGCCTGGCAGGACATCGGCACCGACGACAACGCGCCGTACCGCGTGTTCCAAGACGTCTCCGACGTCGCGCCTGGCACGACGATCCAGTATCGCGCGATCGTGCTCGACAACGCGGGTCACACGCGTTCGAGCTCGGTTCGGAGCTCCACCGTTGCGCCGCCCGCGATCACGATCGAGGCGCCGAACGAGGGCCAGCGCGTGCGCGGGACGGTGGAAGTGCGTGCAACGGCCGCGCCCGAGCACTCGAACTACGTCGTCACCTTCGAGCGGTCGGTCGACGGCGGTCCCTTCACGGCGGTCGGCACGGACGACTCGTCGCCGGTCTACACCGTCTTCGACGACACCTCGAGCCTCGCCGACGGGGCGCACGTGGCCTACCGGGCCGTCCTGACGTACGCGCCAGGTCAGACCGTCACGAGCGAGACGCGGACGGTCACGATCGTCCAAGCGGGGGTGACGACGGCCGTCATCCACTACAACCGGCCGGACGGCAACTACGCGGCCTGGGGCCTGCACCTGTGGGGCGACGGCCTCGCTTCGGGCGAGTTGACTCCCGGCTGGACGACGCCGACGGCGTTCGAGGGCAGCGACGCCTACGGGGCATTCCACAGAATCGGCCTCGCGGGCGGGATTACCGACGACACCCAGCGCGTGGGCTTCATCGTCCACGGCATGCCGCCGCTGACCGACCCGAACATCAAGGACACGCCCAACGACCGCTTCTTCATTCCGCTGGCGACGCCGGAGATCTGGCTGAGGCAAGGCGACCCACGGATCTTTAGCTGCGCCGCGGCGAATGACAGCTGCGTCGTGCCTTCGGCGTAACCCTGGCTCACTCGGGAGGCACCGGCATCGGGTGCCTCCCGAGCGAATACATCACGGGTAGGCGACCACCCTAACCGGGACGGAGTGGCACCCCGCGCGCGGGTCGCAGCCGACCTGGATGCTGAGCTGGTGGGGCCTCTCTTCGCGTGTGGTCGGGTTTTGGTCGGATTCGGTTCTAGAGAACCCCGGTGAAGGCGGCCGAGAGCCGCTGGCCGACATCGTTGCTCTTCCGAGCCTCGAACTCGCCGACGTATATGTCGAGCGTGATGCTCGGCTTCGCATGGCCCGCGAAGCGCTGAACTTGGGCGACGTCCGTACCCGCACGGATCAGGTGAGTGATCGCCGTGTGCCTAAGGTCGTGGAAGCTCAGCTTCGGAAGCCCCTCGCCGTTCAAGCCTGCTCGGTCAGCCGCCTTCTGAAGGCCTCGCGCGGAGGC
>JBKPRD010000264.1:0-4506 GCA_046734415.1 Actinomycetota bacterium
TACTAGTAGACAAGGCCCGCTTCCCGCGGGACAAGCCCTGCGGCGGTGGGCTGACCTATCGAGCGCTGCGGCTACTCCCCTTCTCGGTCGACCCGGTCGTCGAGGAGGAGGTGGACGTCTTCGAGCTCGGCCTCGGCTATCGGCAGCGCTTCGAGCGCCGAACCTCGAGGCCGCTGATCGCCATGACGCAGCGCCGCCGGCTCGACGCCTACCTCGTCGAGCAGGCGCGCGAGGCCGGCGCCGAGTTTCGGGACGGCGTGCGCGTGGAGCTGTCGCCGCTGAGGGTGGACGGCGAGCCGATCGAGGCAACCACGGTGATCGGTGCGGATGGCGTCAATGGGCCCACCGCCAAGACGTTCGGGCTCGACGGGCACGAGTACGAGGTCGCGCTCGAAGGGAACGTCGCGTACGAACACGTCCCCCGGAGCCGTTACGCGAGGCGGGCGGTGCTGGAGATGGGGATCGTCCCGGGCGGTTACGGCTGGGTCTTCCCGAAGGGAGACCACGTCAACGTCGGCGTCGGCGGCTGGCTGCACCAGGGACCGGAGCTGCGGCGGCACCTCCGGCGGCTGTGCGAGCAACACGGCATCCCCGAAGACGCCGTCGCGGATCTCCGCGGCTACCGACTGCCGCTGCGCCGGCCCGGGGCGTCTGCAGGGCGGGGGAGAACGGCGCTCGTCGGAGATGCCGCCGGCCTCGTCGACCCAGTCTCCGGCGACGGTATCTACGAGGCGTTCCTGAGCGCGAACCTCGCGTCCGAGGCCGCCCTGGACATCATCGCCGGCCGTACGTCCGACTTCTCGCGCTATGCGGTCGAACTACGCCGCGCCCTCGCACTCCAAGCGGCCGCGTCGTGGAGAGCGAAGCTGGCGCTCGAGCGCTTCCCCCGCCTGAGCTTCAGCCTGCTGCGTGCGCCCTATGCCTGGAGCGCGCTGGAGCGCATCATGCGAGCCGACGCGACGCATCCAGGCGCCATCGGCGGCCCCGGCGGCGCCGCCCTCCGTGCGGCCGGACTGCTAGCGCGCCTAGCTGGAGATCCAGGCAAGGCCTTCGCCACCTAGCCGAGCGACCCCCTTTCGGGGGATTGCCGCACCCACGAACCGCGCCGACGCTGTAATCGATGCCCCTTCGGATCACGGCTGCTGTCCGCTCGCGGACCTTCGCGCGCCTGCGCGATGAGCGCGGAATCGCGCTCGTGATGGCGATCGGGATCCTTTTCGTGCTGACCGTCACGCTCGGCACGGTTATTTACGTGACGAGCGCGAGCGCGCGCCACGCCGAGCACAGCAACGCCAGCCAGAAGGCATACGCGCTCGCGGAGGCTGGCCTCGACAACTCGCTCGCCGTCCTCAACACGAAGTACCCGTCCACGACCGCGTATCCAGGTGACACGCCTCCAGGAACCTTCCTGCCGACGCGCGTAACGACCTACGACGAAGGTACGGCCACGTGGTCCGGGCAGCTTCAGTTCGTGAACCAGGCCGGATGGACCTGGGAGTGGGCGATCACATCGACTGGCCAGGTCGCGAACCCCACGGGGCCCGGCACGGCCAACGTCACGCGGACCATTCGAGCCAAAGTCCCGGTCGTGATGCCCCCGACCCAGCCGGTGGGCACCGACGGCACGCTGAACTGGATCTATGCCGGCGACAGCGCGCGGTTCACGAACTCGGTGACCATCAAGTCACCCGTCTATACGTGGCACAACCTGAGCCTCGAGAACGGGGCGGCGATCTCCGGAGTCCCCGGGATCAGCGGCGTCGCTCAGAAGCTCGCGGTCGGTGGCGACCCGGTCGCGGGCGGGAACCTCAACATGGAGCAGAACGCCGACTGGGTCGGGAAGGACACGCCTTTGGAGGCTGCCTACATTCACGGCCTCTGCACGTCGAAACCGGTCAGCGCGACCCTCCACCCGTGTCTCTGGGGCGGTGGGGCGTCGCCGAACGACCAGATCTATGCAACCACCCACATCAGCGGCCCAGTTCCAACCGACCTGATCATCAAGCCCGAGCTCACGTGCTGCTCGCCGGTTGCAGGAACGATCGCTCCGGCGCCGTCAGCGGGCAGCAGCCAGATGGGCTTTTGGTATCAGAACGCGAACCTCGGCCCGAACATCCCGTGCAACGGCACTCCCCAGCCGCGCCAGCCGACGTTCGATACGGGCGACAACACGATCAACAACAGCGCGACCCCGGCAATCCCATTCAACCTCACGCCGTCCGCGGGAAACTACACCTGTAGGAACGTGGTCGACGGCCAGACGCTCGGTGAGCTCTCTTGGGACGCCACCGCCAAGGTGCTGACCATCAAAGGAACCATCTTCATCGACGGCAGCGCGACGGTCGACAGTGCCGGTTACTCCGGGAACCCGGTCTTCAGATACAACGGCCAGGGTACGCTCATTCTGTCCGGCACTTTCGCTGTGAAGAACGCAAAGATCTGTGCCGAAGTCAGCGGCAGCAACTGCGACTTCTCTGCCAACGCGTGGGATCCGAACGTTAAGGCGTTGATCGTCGTCGCCGATGGGGACGGCGGATTCGGCGGAGCACAGTCGCAGAGCAATGTCGTGGACGCCGGCAACGGGAGCCAAATCAAGGGCTCGAGCTATCAGGGCGCTTTGATTGCAAATAAGGACATTGACGTGGAGACGACCTCGGACGAGCAGGGGCCGATGGTCAGCGCTTACCACTGGGTCGAGACTGGGCAGACGGGCGTTCTGACCTTCCCGGCGGTCCACTTCGCGCCGTCTGGCGGCGGCGGGATCACACAGCCCCTTCCGACTGCGCAGCTGCTCTCGCCGCAGAACATCGCCGCCGGCTAAGGAATGAGCGAATTCCCCCTAAACCAGGGCGGCAGTCCTGCCGATGTGAACGGCATGGAGCTCAACACGCTTCTCCGGACCGCGGTCGAGCAGGGCGCGAGCGACGTCCACCTGAAGGTTGGGCAGCCGCCGGTCATCCGTTACGACGGAGCGCTGCGGCTGCTCGAGGGCTGGGCGTCATTCGGCCCATACGAGCTCGAGCAGGTTCTCGAGGCTGTCGGCGCAGCGGCTCCCGCGCGACTGGCCGCGTTCCACGAGACCGGCGAGCTCGACACCGCCTACCAGCAGCCTGATCTCCCGCGCTTCCGCGTGAACGCCTTCCGGCAGCGCGGCGACATCTCGTTCGCGTTTCGCGCGATCCCCAACGAGGTTCCGAGCTTCGATCGGCTTCGCCTCCCGCAAGGCGTGCGGAACCTGGCCGACGAGAATCGCGGCCTGATCCTCGTGACCGGGGCGACGGGCGTCGGCAAGACGACCACGCTCGCCTCGATGCTCGGCCACATCAACCGCACACGCCGGCAGCACATCGTCACGATCGAGGATCCGATCGAGATCCTCCATTCCGACGAGACCTGCATCGTCAACCAGCGCGAGGTCGGGCTCGATACCGAGTCCTTCAACCAGGCGCTCAGGCGCGTGCTCCGTCAGGACCCCGACATCATCCTGATCGGCGAGCTGCGTGACGCCGAGACCGCGGAGACGGCGCTTCAGGCAGCCGAGTCGGGACACCTCGTTCTGTCGACGATGCACACGCTCGACGCCGCCGAGACCATCTCGAGAATGGTCGAGTTCTTCCCGGCCATGAAGCAGGCCCAGGTCCGCGCCATCCTCGCCGGGGTGTTGCGAGGCGTGATCAGCCAACGGCTCGTCCCTCGTGTTGACGGCGGCCGCGTGGCAGCGGTCGAGGTGATGGTCGCGAACAGGCGGATTGCCGACCTCATCCGCGAGGACAAGGCAGACGAGATCACTGACGCGATTGAAGAGGGCGAGTTCTTCCAGATGCAGACGCTGACGGCCGCGCTGATCGAGCTCGTGCTGGCAGGCGAGGTCGACCGCGATGTCGCAGCCGCTGCGGCGCCGAACCACCACGACTTTGTGATCGCGCTCGAGCGCGCACTCAAGGAACAGGCCGCCGGGCAGCAGGCGGAGACTTCGCACGACGCCGCCTACGACGACGCGCCGCCGGCGCTGCGCCTCGCGTGATGCCCCTTCGCCGGTGCGCCGCGGTCGCCCGGCGTCGCCTCGCCGCGGAACATGGCTACTCGCTCAGCGAGATGCTCGTCGTCCTGGCGATCATCGGCATCGTTCTCGGCGCGCTAACACAGCTATTCGTCTCGGCGTCGACCGCCCAGGTGGACATGACGAGGCGCTTCGAGGCGCAGCAGGACATGCGACTCGCCCTCGACAAGCTCCGGCGTGAGATTCACTGCGCGAGCGCAGTTACGGGTGCTCCGCCGACCTCCTCGATGACCATCGCCCTCGGCTCGTACTGCCCGACGAACGGCACCACAGCGGCAGCTCAGATCACCTGGTGCACGAAGGACAAGAACGGCAATGCACCGCCCGGCGCCGGCGCTCCCTACTCGCTTTGGCGTTACCTCGGCACGACCTGCTCTGGAACGGGCCAGAAGTGGGGTGACTACCTCACCACGGATCAGGTCTTCACGGGCTGGATTGCCCCCGGA
>JBKPRD010000265.1:0-23412 GCA_046734415.1 Actinomycetota bacterium
CCAACCCGCGCCTCAAGGGCGAGGCGCCGCCGGATGTGATCGCACGCCGGCTGGACGCGGCCTGCCGCCGGATCGTCGAGTACGGCGACGGCTGGATGACGTGCTGCCGCGCCGAGCATCCGGAGGAGCTCGTCGACCAGCTCGAGGCGATCGAGCGCTACGCCGGCGAGCACGACGCCGACTTCTCGCGGCTGGTGATCTCGTATCAGGTGACGATGAACCTCGGCGACTCCGAGGAAGAGGCCCGCCGCGCGTTCGACGACTACATCAGCAAGTACTACCCGGAGCTGTCGAAGGCGATGGACCTGTCGAACTGGGGACCCGTCGGGACGCCGGACCAGATCGCCGCGTGGATCCGGACGTTCGCCGAGGCCGGCGTCGACCACTTCATCTGCCGGTTCGGCGCGATCGACCAGTTCGCGCAGGTCGAGCGATTCGCGAAGGAAGTGCTGCCCCTGTTCTCCGCAGAGAGGGTGAGGTGAGTATGGCCACCGTTGCTTCTGACCAGCTGCTCGAGGACGCGGCGCTCGTCGTCGACGAGTGCTTCTCCGTCGAGGAGGGCGACGTCGTCACGATCATCTGCGACGACGATCGCGAGGACGAGGCGAGGGCCGTCGCCGAGGTGTGTGTCGAGCGCGGCGCCTGGCCCGTGATCATGAACAACGAAATGCAGGTACGCCGCGGGCGCGCGGACGTGCGGTTCCCGATGGCGCCGCCGGAGAACCTGCAGCGGGCGATGGTCGGCTCCGACGAGGTGATCATCATCGCCAACCTCGAGTGGGCGAACCGCTTCGCGCACGTGAACGCCGTCCGCGAGACGTGCGAGGCGAATGGGAAGATCGCGTCGATCGAGCCGGGCATGGGGGAGTGGGGGCTGACCAGGGAGGACCTCGAACGCTCGGCGCAGCGGACGAAGGACGCGGTCGCTGCGCTCGAGGGGAAGACGCAGTGCCACGTGACGACGGCGCTCGGCACCGACTTCTACGTCTCGATCGAGGGCCGCCCGCCGCTCTGCCTGACGCCCTACAAGGCGCGCGGCCAGATGATGAGCCCGGTCCCGCTGTGGACGGAGGTCGCTTTCGCGGCGATCGAGGACTTCACGCACGGAACCGCCGTCGTCGACGGGGTGATGCTCGGCATCGGCCTCGAAGGACAGGTGAAGGAGCCGATTCGCTGGACGCTCGAGGGCGGCAAGTGCGTCGCGATCGAAGGCGGCGAGGAGGCGGAGCGCCTGCGCAAGGCGATCGACGGCGTCGAGAACGCCACCGTGATCGGCGAGTTCGCGTTCGGGACGAGCGAGAAGGCGCCGTTCGGGACGCCGTCGGAGAAGGGACGGATCGGCACGGTCCACCTCGCGCTCGGGGACAACCACAACGCCTACCCCGGTGGGCAGAACCACTGCGTGCTCCACCTCGACGGCGTCTTCCTGAACGCGACGCTCCAGATCGTCGACGACGGCACCTACATCCTGAAAGACGGAGAGTGGGCGCTGTAGTCAGGGTCGTCGCGCTCGCCGACGCCGATCCGATCGAGCTCCCGCAGGGGAGCTGGAGCCGGATGCTCGTCACGGCCGGTCGGGTCGAGGGGAACGCGTCGTCGCTCGGCTACTCGGTGTTCACTCCCGGGACCGTCCTGACGCCTGTCAAGCACGAGACCGAGGAAGTCGCCTACACCGTGTCGGGCTCCGGTGAGCTGCGGCTCGACGACGGTGCCGTGCCGTTCACGAAGGGCGATGCGGTCCATATCCCGGCCGGCGTCTGGCACGCCGTCGCGAACACCGGGGACCAGGACCTGGTCATGGTCTTCGGCTTCCCGTACCCGGAGTTCCCGCCGACCGAGCGCCGGGAGTGACCAGCTAGTGGTCGCCGTTGCCCAGAGCCTCCGTGAGCAGGTCGCCTGGGCCTGCCGCATCCTCGCCTCCGAGGGGTACGCGGACCTGACCCTCGGGCACATCAGCGCGCGCGGGCCGGACGGCGAGGTCTGGATCAAGCGCAAGGGCGTCGCGCTCGACGAGGTCGAGCCGGACGACGTCGTCACGCTCGCCGACCCCGACGCCGTCCTTCACCTCGAGACCGTCTTGCACACCGGCGTCTACCGGGCGCGGGCGGACGTGGGTGCGGTCGTCCACGGGCACCCGCCGTACGCGACGGCCCTCGGTGCGACCACGGCAGACCTGCAGGTCCTCACGCACGACGGGGTCCTCTTCGCGGACGGCGTCTCGCGGTTCGGCGACCCGGACCTGATCGTCGACGAGGACCAGGGCGACCGCGTCGCCGCCGCGCTCGGCTCGCGGCGCGCGGTGCTGATGGAGAACCACGGCGTCCTCGTCGTCGGAGCCGACGTGAAGTGGGCCGTGCTGGCGGCGGCGACCCTCGAGCGCGCCGCGCAGCTCCAGTCGATCGCCTCGACCCTCGGCGAGCTGCGCCCGATCGAGCGGCGGCTCGCGCTCCAGCTCCAGCCGGTCAAGTACCGCGAGGAGTTCGTCGAGGAGTACTGGGCGGCGTGGCAGCGGCAGGTGACGCGCGACGGCGGAGGGCTCGGTGGAGCTCGCCTGTAGCGTCAACGGCCGGTCGGTCGTCCGCGAGATCGAGCCCCAGGAGCTGCTGCTCGACCTCCTGCGCGACTCACTCGGGCTCACGGGCGCCAAGCGCTCGTGCGACGTGCAGGTCTGCGGCGCGTGCACGGTCCTGGTCGAGGGCCTGCCGGTCAGCTCGTGCTGCTACCTCGCCGCCGACGCGAACGGCCGCGAGGTGACGACGATCGAGGGGCTCGCGGAGCAGCCCGGGTTCCGACGGCTGGAGGAGGCCTTCACGCGCCATGCAGCGCTGCAGTGCGGCTTCTGCACGCCCGGGATGCTGCTCACCGTGAGCTCGCTGCTCGAGCAGGGCGAGCTCCCGCCCGACGAGGAGGAGATCAAGCAGCGCCTCGCCGGCAACCTCTGCCGCTGCACCGGCTACCGCGGGATCCTCGAGGCCGTCGCCGACCTCGCGGTTCGATGACGGCGACGATCCCGGAGACGAGAACCCAGATCGGGCGCTCCGTCCCGCGTCGCGACGCGCACGAGAAGCTGCTCGGCCAGGCGCAGTTCGTCGGCGACCTGGTCGTGCCGCGGATGCTGCACGGGAAGGTGCTGCGCAGCCCGGTCGCGCACGCGCGGATCCTCTCGATCGACACCTCGCGCGCCGAGCGAATCCCCGGCGTCGTCTGCGTTCTCACGGGGACCGACCTCGCCGACATCGACCCGTACTACGGACACGCGTTCAAGGACCGGCCGATCGTCGCGATCGACAAGGTCCGGTTCCACGGCGAGCAGGTCGCGGCCGTCGCCGCCGAGACCCCGGCGATCGCGGCCGCGGCGGTCGACGCGATCGCGGTCGAGTACGAGGACCTGCCGGTGGTCGGGAACGTCCACGACGCGCTCGCGCCGCGCGCGCCGCTCGTCACCGAGCGCGACGCGAAGCCGGGGCTCTTCCACGGGCTCGGCGAGCTCGAGCCGCGCGAGGGCAACGTCTGCTACCGCTACCGCATCGACCGCGGCGAGCTCGAGGCGGTCTTCGCGCGCGCGGACATCGTCGTCGAGGGCGAATACGAGTTCCCGGCCGTCTACCAGTACGCGATGGAGACGCACACGGTGATCGCGCAGTACGAGGGCGACGAGATCACGCTCTGGGCGACGTGCCAGCACCCGTTCCTCGTGCGGGCGGAGATCGCCGACCTCTTCCAGATTCCCGTTGCCAACGTCCGCATCCAGGTGCCGTACCTCGGCGGCGGCTTCGGCTCGAAGTCGTACACGAAGATGGAGCCGCTGACGGTCGCGCTGGCGCGCAAGGCGGGGCGGCCGGTGCGGATCCAGAATCGTGTCTCCGAGTCGATGGTGACGACGCGGCGGCACAACATGTGGTGCCGGATGCGGACGGCCGCGACCGCGGACGGGCGCCTGCTGGCGCGGGACGTCGAAGGCCTGTTCGACACTGGTGCCTACGCAGACAACGGCCCGCGCGTCGTCGCCACGGGCGGAGACGCGGCGCCGGGGCCGTACCGCTGGGCGGCCTACCGTGTCGACGCCGCCTGCGTCTACACCAACCTGGCGCCCGCCGGCTCGTACCGGGCTTTCGGCGCGACGCACCTCCAGTGGATCGGCGAGTCGCAGGTCGACGAGGTCGCACGCCGTGCGGGGCTCGATCCCCTCGACGTTCGCCGCCAGAACCTGTGCAGCCCGGGTGAGGAGCTTCGTGCGGGTGGAAAGGCACTCGACGCCGACCTCGTCGGGGACGTCGAGAAGGTCGCTGCCGCCGTCGGCTGGCACGAGGAGAAGCCGCCGCTCGTCGGTCGCGGCGTCTCCGTCGGCCTGCTCGCCGCCGGCGCCCATCCCGTGTCGAGCGCCGTCTGCCGGCTGGAGGCCGACGGCCGCGTCGTCGTCCTCGTCGGCACGACGGAGATGGGGCAGGGGCCGCGGACGGCGTTCGCGCAGATCGCGGCCGAGGAGATCGGCGTCGAGCCCGAGCAGGTCACGGTGCGCGGGGCGGACACCCGCTTCTCGCCGTACGACCGCTCGACCGGCGCCAGCCGCTCGACCACGATCGCGGGCCTCGCGGTGCAGCGGGCCGCGGCGGACATCCGCCGCCAGCTGGACGAGATCGCGGCGAGCTCCGAGATCGATCCGGCCGACCACCTCGCCCTGATGCGGCGGCACTTCGGCTTCGCCGGCGGCGAGCTGATCGGCCGGGGCGAGGTTACGCCCCTGGGGACGGGCTTGTACGCCGAGGGGCCGGTGTTCTGGGAAGTGTGCGTCGGCGCCGCCGAGGTCGAGATCGACCCGGACACGGGTCAGGTCCGGGTGCGCCGGACGGCGACCGCCGCCGACGTCGGCCGCGCGATCAACCCGCAGCTCGTCGAGCGCCAGGACGAGGGCGCGACCCTGCAGGGAATCGGCAACGCCCTCTTCGAGGAGATGGTCTACGAGGACGGGCTGCTGCTGAACGACTCGCTGCTCGACTACCGCGTGCCGAGCTTCGAGGACCTGCCCGACGAGATGACGTGCGTGATCGTCGAGAACGGCGACGGCCCCGGCCCGTACGGCGCAAAGGGCTGCGGGGAGGGCGCCCTCGCCGCGGTGCCGGCCGCGATCGTCAACGCGCTCGCGGACGCGGGCGTGCCCATGACCGAGTTGCCGCTGACGCCGGAACGCGTCTGGCGGCGCATCCAGAAGCTGAAGAAGGAGGGCAAGTGGCAAGAGCAGTGAAGCGTGCAGCAGTGGTCGGCACCGGGACGATGGGCCCGGGGATGGGAGCGGTGCTCGCGCGGGCGGGGATCGAGACGGCGCTCTACGACGTCAGCTCGGAGCAGCTCGAGAATGCGAAGGGGGGCGCAGAGCTGGCCGGCCAGGTGCTCGAGCGGCTCGAGGCGGCGAAGGAGGACGGCGGGTCGCTGCGGTTCGAGAGCGACCTGGCGGCGGCGCTCGAGGGCGCGGACTTCGTGCTCGAGGCCGTGCCCGAGAAGCTCGAGCTGAAGCACGAGGTCTTCCCGCAGTTCGAGCAGCACGTCGCCGATGACGCGATCCTCGCCTCCAACACCTCCGGGATCCCGATCACGAAGATCGCGTCGGTGACGAAGCACCCCGAGCGGGTCGTCGGGATGCACTGGTCGAACCCGCCGCACCTGATCCCGATGATCGAGGTGATCCCGGGCGAGCAGACCTCGCAGGAGACGGTCGACGCGACGTCCGAGCTCGTGCGGCGGATCGGCTACCACCCCGTGGTCGAGCGCGAGGTCCCCGGCTTCGTCGAGAACCGGATCCTGTACGCGATCCTCCGCGAGTGCCTCGACCTGGTCGACCGCGGGATCATCGATCCCGAGGGCCTCGACCTGAACGTGCGCTGGGGGATCGGCTACAAGCTCGCGGTGATCGGGCCGATGGAGCTGCTCGACATGGCCGGGCTCGACATCTACAACGCCGTCGGGTCCTACCTCAACCAGGATCTGTCCACGTCGGGCGAGGTCTCGTCGACGATCCGCGACCTGATCGACAGCGGTCGGCTCGGGATGAAGACCGGCGGCGGGATCTACGACTACACGCCGGAGCAGATCGAGGAGCTGCGCGCGAAGCGGGCCGGGAAGCTCGTCGCCGTCCGCAAGGCTCTGGAGGGATAGCGGTGCGCGTCTGGTTCCTCGACGGCGGCTCGATCGTGATCGAGCACACCCAGCTGATGTGGAACGTGCCCGGGCCGCAGTGCCGGATCCCGGTCTACAGCGTCCTCGTCGAGCACGACGGCGGGCTGTTCCTGCTCGACACCGCGATCGACCTCGACCACATGAACCGCGTCCTGCCGTTCGAGCTCCCCGAGCAGACCGAGGCGCAGACGATCCCTGCGCAGCTCGATGCCTGCGGCTTCGGGCTTGGGGACGTGACGGTGCTCGTCAACTCGCACCTGCACATCGACCACGTCGGCGGCAACCAGCTCTTCGAGGGCACGGGCGTCCGGAACCTGATCCACGAGCGGGAGCTCACCCAGGCCCGCGACCACGAGCCCTTCGAGTTCTTCGGCTACTCCGACCGCTCGTGGGACTACGAGGGCGCGAACATCGAGACGTTCTCCGGGGACCACGAGCTGGCGAAGGGCCTGACGGCGATCGAGACGCCCGGCCACACCGTCGGTCATTGCTCCTTCCTGCTCGAGGGCCCGTCGCGGTCGATGCTGCTCGCGATGGACGTCTCGTACACGGCCGCGGCGTTCGAGAAGGGCATCCAGCCGGGGTTCCACCACACGCCCGTCGACGGCGTCCGGTCGATCGCGCGGGTCAAGGAGCTGGCCGCGGACAAGGACGCCGAGGTCTTCTTCTCGCACGACGCAGAGGCCTGGCAGGGCTACAAGCACGCGCCGGACTACTACGAGCTCTAGAGGAGGACCGATGGGGAAGCTGGACAACCGGGTGGCGATCGTCACCGGCGCAGCGCAAGGGATCGGCAAGGCGGTTGCGGACAAGCTGACGGAGGAGGGCGCGACTGTCGTCGGCGCGGACATCCAGCCGGGCACGACGAAGAAGGCGGACGTCTCGAAGGAGGACGACGTCAGGCGGCTCGTGGACGAGACCGTCTCCGAGCGCGGCAAGCTCGACGTGCTGGTCAACGTGGCGGCGATCGTCCCGTTCACGCCGTGGGACGAGATCGACTTCGCCGAGTGGCGCCGGATCATGGCGGTCAACCTCGACGGCACGTTCCTGACCAACCACTACGCGTCCCAAGCGATGCGGGAGGCGGGCTACGGCCGGATCGTCAACATCGCGTCGAACGTCGTCCTCGCGGGGACGCCGAACCTGGCGCACTACGTCGCCTCGAAGGGCGGGGTCGTCGCGTTCACGCGCGCACTCGCCCGCGAGCTCGGCCCGCACGGGATCACGGCCAATGCCGTCGCGCCCGGTCTGACCGCCACCGAGGGCGTGATGGCGAGCAAACATGCCGAGGCGTTCGAGTTCGTCCAGATGCTGCAGTGCATCCCGCGCCGGGGCGAGGCGGCCGACATTGCGCCGGCCGTTGCCTTCCTCGCCTCCGAGGAGGCCGGCTGGGTGACCGGCCAGCTGGTCGTCGCCGACGGCGGGATGTCCCACAACTGATGGCGAACCGGGTCGGCGCGGTCTTGGCCGTCCGCGACTTCGAGCGCTCGGTCGCGTTCTGCCGTGAGGCGATCGGGTTCGAGGTCGAGGCGCTGTACGAGGACCCGCCCTACGCCACGCTCACGCTGGCCGGCGCGCGCCTGTCGCTGGCCGAGCGAGGGCACCCGGCGGAGGACCGGCCCGGAGGCTGCGGCTTCTCCTGCGTCGAGCCCGACGGTTACCTGATCGAGAACGAGCAGGTCGCATGAAGGCGGTCGTGCTCGCGGGGGTCGGCGACGTGCGGGTCGAGGACGTCCCGAACCCAAAGCTGCTGGAGCCGACGGACGCGCTCGTCGCAGTCCGGGCGGCTGCGATCTGCGGCGCCGATCTCTTTCCGCTGCACGGGCTGACGCCGGGCTTCGAGAACGGGACCGTGCTGGGGCACGAGTTCGCCGGGGTGGTCGTCGACCGAGGCGACGCGGTGAGCGCGGTCGAGGTCGGCCAGCGCGTCGTGAACACGAGCATGGTCGCCGACGGCACCTGCCCGGCCTGCCGCGCCGGTCGCGTCACGCAGTGCTCGGGGCGTGCGCTCTTCGGCTACTCGGGGGTGTACCCGCGGCTCGACGGCGGTCAGGCGGAGCTCGTGCGGGTGCCGCATGCGGATCGCGTGCTCGCGCCGCTTCCGGACGAGGTGCCGGACGAGGCGGCCGTCTTCCTCTCCGACAACCTGCCCACCGCCTACGACGCGGTGGTCACCCGCGGGGGCGTGCGCGAGGGCGACTTCGTCTGCGTCGTCGGCCTCGGGGCGGTGGGGCTGATGGCGGTCATGTGCGCGGTCGACGCCGGGGCGCGGGTGCTCGCTGTCGACGGGGTGGAGGTGCGGCGCAAGACGGCCGCGCGGCTCGGCGCAGAGGCGGTGGCGCCGGACGACGCGACAGAGGCCGTGGCAGCCGGAAGCGGTGGCCTCGGCGCCGACGTCGTCGTCGAGGCGGCGGGCTCGCTCGGGGCGCTCGATGCGGCGCTGAGGCTCGCGCGCGGACGCGGCACGGTCTCGGTGGTCGGCGCGCACTTCGAGCCCGACTTCCCGCTCGACAACCACCTGATGTTCGAGCGCGAGCTGACGTTGCGCTTCTCGATCGGGGACGCGGCCGGACATCGCCAACGGTTGCTCGAGCTGATCGCCGCCGGGCGGCTCGATCCGGCGAGCGTGGTCTCGCACCGCCTGCCGCTCGTCGACGCCGCCGAGGCCTACCGCCTGTTCGACTCCCGGGAGGCGACGAAGGTGGTGATGGCGCCGTGAAGCTCGTGGCGGCAGCCGCCCTCACGGCCGTCGTCACGGTCGCGGCCGGCTGCGGCGGGCGGGAGACCTCGGTCGCGTACCGGGCGGCGACACCGAACCAGGCGAAGCAGCTGATGATCGACTACCTCCAGTCGAAGCAGCTCGCCTGGCGGTGGGTGGCGTGCCTCCACACGGGCCGCTCGTTCGTCGGCGCTCCGATCGTCCGCTGCAACGTCAACTTCGGGGATCCGCACATCGAGGCGTACTGCGTCGTCCTGCGCTGGGGGCAGCTCTACACCGACCACCAGGATGCGAATATCCCCTGCCAGCGGGACAACCGCGCGCCGCCGGCGACGATCGTCACGTCCTGATGAGGATCGAGAACGCATTCGACGTTCCCGCCTCGGTCGGGGACGCGTGGCGGCTCCTGAACGACGTGCCCGCCGTTGTCCCCTGCATGCCCGGGGCCGAGCTCGTCGACGTCGTCGGCGACGACGCGTGGAAGGCGAGGCTGCACGTGAAGCTCGGCCCGATCGCGCTCCAGTTCGTCGCCGACGTGACGCGGGAGCAGGTGGACGAGGCGGCGCGCCGTGCGGTGCTCGCCGTCAAGGCGCGCGAGTCCAAAGGCCGCGGCAGCGCGGAGGCGACGATCGAGTCGTCGCTGACGCCGGCGGGCACGGGGACGCACGTCGCCCTCGTGACCGAGCTCGCGCTGCGCGGCGCGGTTGCGCAGTACGGTCGCGGAGTGGTCGGCGACGTCGCGTCGCGGTTGACGGCGCAGTTCGCGGAGTGCATCGCGGCGAAGCTCGCGACGCCTTCGGCGGAGCCGGAGCAGGAACAGCCCGCGGCTGCGGCACAGCCGGCGCCGATCGGCGGGCTGCGGCTCGTGCTCGCAGGGCTCTGGCGTTCGCTGTTCGGGCGCGGTGGTGGCCGGTGAACGACGAGCGGGTCCTCGCGGCGGTGGAGTCGAAGCGGGCGGCCGCGCTCGCCACGCACCGGTTCGTGCACGCGCACCCGGAGCTGTCGCACGCAGAGCACGAGTGCGCCCGCTACATCACGGACGTGCTCGAGGCCGGCGGTCTCGAGGTCGAGCGCGGCGTGGCGGGCATGGAGACGGCGTTCCGGGCGACTCTGACCGGGGCGGTCCCGGGCCGGTCGGTCGGGCTCGTCTGCCTCTACGACGCCGTGCCCGTCTTCCGCCCGGACGGCTCGATCGAGCCCGTGCACTCCTGCGGGCACGACGCGATCGCGGGCGGCGTCGTGGCGACCGGACTCGGGCTTGCCCACCTGCACGACGAGCTGCCGGGCCGGCTCGTCGTCTTCGGCTGCCCCGGCGACGAGATCCCAGCGCCTCTGACGGTCGAGATCGGTGGTGGGAAGGCCGTCTCGGCCGCGGCCGGCCTCTGGGACGACATCGACGCGGCGCTGTACGCGCATCCGGAGTTCGAGGACACCGTCTTCCGTCAGTCGCGCTGGATGCGGCGCGACCGGGCGATGGTCACGGGCGCGCGGTCGCTGGCGGGCGAGCCCGAGGCGCCGGTCGAGGCGGTCGTCGCGGCGATCGAGGCGGTGAAGGACCTTCCGCCCGCCGACGCGATCGTCGAGCACGTCCAGCTCGAGGGCGATGTCGAAGAAGGTGGCGGCCTGTCGGTGCGGATCCACTTCCTGCTCCGCTCGGACGAGGAGGCGGGGCTCGACGAGCTCGCAGCGACGCTCCGCGAGGCGCTGCCCGAAGCCGTGTGGTCGAGCGACCCCGTCGTATGCGGGCTGCGTCCGGACGCCGAGGTCACGCAGGCCGTGAAGGACGCGATGCTGGCGCTCGGCCGGCACTTCGTCGACGACCCGGGCCGGCTCCCGTTCGGGACCGATTTCGGCAACGTCTCGCAGCGGGTCCCTGCCGCGCTGATCGGGATCGGGCGACCCGGTGGCTGGGCATTCCACACCGACGAGGGCGCGGAGCAGTTCCGGCGTGACGGCGAGGAGTTTGCACTCGCGATCGCGCACGTGCTGGCTCTGGCGTCGGTCCGTCTGCTGCAGCCGCAGTAGCTCCGAGACGGCCGGCGTCCTCGGCTCACTTTCGAGCCGATTTCGTCACGGACATGTCACTGCTTTGGCGCTACGTTGCCTTCCATGGCAAACGCAAGCAGCACACCGTGGGGAGCGGCGAGCGTGGTCGACGAGGTCCGCGTCCAGCAGCGGGCCGGAGAGAGGCGTTTCGCGTCTGTCGTCCAGTTGCTCGAGAGCGGGGGCGAGCGCCTCGTCCGCTTCTCGTACACGACCGAGGGCGCGGTCCGACGGGGGCCGGTCACGCTGCGCATGCGCGACCTGGAGCGCCTGCACGCAGAGCTCGCCAAGCATCCCGAGCTGGCCGCGGCACTGGGGCTGAGCGGAGGCGCCTAGACGGGTACCGCAGCGCGATCGCGCGCCGCATCGAGCAGCGAGGCGAGGATCATCGCGCCGTCGCCGGAGCCGAGTAGCGGATCGACCGCATGTTCCGGGTGCGGCATCAGCCCCATCACGTTGCCGCGCTCGTCGACGACGCCCGCGACGTCGTCGACCGAGCCGTTCGGGCTCTCGCCGGCGTAACGGAGCACGATCTGGCCCTGGCGGTCGAGCTGCTCGACGAGCTCGGGCGGGGCGAACCAGCAGCCCTCTCCGTGCTTGACGGGTATGACGAGCCGCTGGCCCCGCTTGCATCGCGAGGTGAAGGGGGTCGCCGCCCGCTCGACGCGGACCGCAACGTCACGACAGACGAACGAGAGCGATGCGTTCGGGCGAAGCGCGCCGGGCAGCAGGCCGGCCTCGCACAGGATCTGGAAGCCGTTGCAGATCCCGAGCACGGGGCCGCCGCCGCGGGCGAACTCGCGGACGGCGCCCATGACGGGTGAGAAGCGGGCGATCGCACCGCAGCGGAGATAGTCGCCGTAGGAAAATCCGCCGGGCAGCACGACCGCTCCCGTGTCCTCGGGCAGCCGCTCCGACGCATGCCATACGCGCACCCACGCGCCGCCGAGGGCGGCGAGCGCCCATGCCGCGTCGTGGTCGTCGTTCGACCCGGGGAAGACGACGACCGCAACCTTCGGACGCGGCGCTCTCACCCGGCGATCTCGATCTCGTAGCTCTCGATCAGCGGGTTGGCGAGAAGCTGCTCGCACATCTTCTCGACCTGCGCCCTCGCCTGCCCGGCGTCGGCGGCGTCGACCTCGAGGTCGACGAGCCGACCGATCCGGGCCTCGCCGACCGAGAAGCCGAGATGCCGGAGCGAATCCTCGACCGCCTGGCCCTGCGGGTCGAGGATGCCCTGCTTCGGGCGGACGAGCACGGTCGCCCTCATCGGCCGGCCTCCGCGTGCAGTGCGACGGTCGGGTCGCGGAGGTACTCGTCGAACGCGATGCCGGTCAGGCGCTCGAACGCCTCGACGTAGCGCGCCCGGGTGCCGGCGACGACGTCATCCGGCAGCTCTGGGCCGGGCGGCGTCTTGTCCCAGCCGAGCGACTCGCAGTAGTCGCGCACGAACTGCTTGTCGAACGAGGGCTGTGATCCGCCGGGCCGATACTCGTCCGCCGGCCAGAAGCGCGAGGAGTCCGGCGTCAACGCCTCGTCGGCCAGGACGAGCGTCCCGGACTCGTCGACGCCGAACTCGAACTTCGTGTCCGCGATCAGGATTCCGCGCGCGGCGGCGTGCTTGGCGGCGAACCGGTAGAGCGCGAGCGCCGTCTGCTCCACCTGCTCGTAGCGCTCGGCGCCGACCAGTTCGATCGCCTGCGCCGCGTCGATGTTCTCGTCGTGGCCGGTCGTCGCCTTCGTCGAGGGCGTGAAGGTCGCCTCGGGGAGCCGGTCCGACTCCCGTAGCCCGTCCGGGAGCGCGCGGCCGGAGGTCGTCCCGGTCGCGAGGTAGTCCTTCCAACCCGATCCGGCGAGGTAGCCGCGCACGACGCATTCGAGCGGCAGCATCTCGAGGCGGCGGCACTCGCTCGAGCGCCCGTCGGGCCGCAGACCGAGCAGGTGGTTCGGGCAGATCTCCCGTGTTCGGGCGAACCAGAAGGCGGAGAGCCCGGTCAGCACGCGACCCTTGTCGGGGATCTCCGTCGGCAGGACGACGTCGAAGGTCGAGATGCGGTCGCTCGCGACGAGCAGCAGTCGCTCGTCGTCGATCGTGAACAGCTCGCGAACCTTGCCGCTCGCGACGTGCGTCAGCGTCTCAGGCATGGACTGCCTCCTCCTGTTGCAGGCCGTGGAGCCGGTCGAAGACAGCGTCGAG
Source organism: Actinomycetota bacterium (assembly GCA_046734415.1). Classification (GTDB taxonomy): domain Bacteria; phylum Actinomycetota; class Thermoleophilia; order Gaiellales; family Gaiellaceae; genus DATBLE01. Next base: position 13,131 of record JBKPRD010000265.1, read on the forward strand.
ATGTCGCGTATAGGCGCCGAGGTCGAAGGTCTCGCGCAGGTCGATCCGGCCGGCGATCCGCTCGTCGGCCTCGACGAGCGAAGGGAAGTCGAACTCCTCGTCCCACGCACGCAAGGCGTGTTCCTGGACGAGCCGGTACGCCTCGTCGCGCGGAATGCCGGCCTCGACGAGCGCGAGCAGGACGCGTTGGCTGAAGAAGAGGCCGTGGCTCGCGTCGAGGTTCGCGCGCATCCGACCCGGCAGGACGACGAGCCCCTCGATCAGCCAGGCGAAGCGGTCGAGCATGTAGTCGAGCGCCAGGAAGGCGTCGGGGAGGACGACCCGTTCGGCCGACGAGTGCGAGATGTCGCGCTCGTGCCAGAGCGCGACGTTCTCGAGCCCGACGGTCGCCGCCGCGCGGACGACACGGGCAAGTCCGCAGATCCGCTCGGCGACGATCGGGTTGCGCTTGTGCGGCATCGCGGACGAGCCCTTCTGCCCGGCGCCGAACGGCTCCTGCACCTCGCGAACCTCCGTGCGGGCGAGGTGGCGGATCTCGAGGGCAAACCGCTCGAGCGAGGAAGCGACGAGGGCGAGCGCCGACAGCAGCTCCGCGTGGCGGTCGCGCGGCACGACCTGCGTCGAGACCGGCTCGGGCTCGAGGCCGAGGCGTTCGCAGGCGATCCGCTCGAGCTCCGGATCGGTCGCCGAGTACGTGCCGACGGCACCGGACAGCTTGCCGAACCGCATATCGCCGAGCGCCCGGCGCAGCCGGTCGCGGTCGCGGTCGAGCTCGAACGCCCACCCGGCGAGCTTGGCGCCGAAGGTCGTCGGCTCCGCGTGCACTCCGTGCGTCCGGCCGATGCAAAGGGTGCCGCGGTGCTCCTCGGCGCGGGTGGCGACGGCCGCGAACGCGCGCTCGAGCCCCTCGAGGAGCAGTGTCCCGGCATCCCGGACCTGCAGCGCGAGGCCGGTGTCGACGACGTCCGAGGACGTCAGTCCGAAGTGCAGCCACCGGCCCTCCTCGCCGAGCTCCGCCTGGACGGCGTCCACGAACGCTGCGAGGTCGTGGCCGGTCGTGCGCTCCAGCTCGGCCACCCGTTCCGGTGCCGGCACCCGCGCATGCTTGCGGATCGCGCCTGCCGCCTCGCCCGGGACGACCCCGAGCTCCGCCCAGGCCTCGACCGCTGCCAGCTCGACCTCGAGCCACGCCCCGAGCTTCCTCTCGTCCGACCACACCTGGGCCATCGCCGGGCGGGAGTAGCGGGCGATCACTCAGCTGATCGTAGCGTTCTGCTCCGACACCGCCGACAGGATCCTGGCAGCGAGCACCGCCGCGTTCTTCGCGTTGTCGACGCCGACGCAGGCGACGGGCACTCCGGGTGGCATCTGCACGATCGAGAGCAGCGCGTCGAGGCCGTCGAGGACGCTCTTCGAAGAGCGGAGCGGCACACCGATGACCGGCAGGTCGGTGTGAGCGGCGACCACACCGGGCAACGCAGCGGCGAGACCGGCGCCGCAGATCAGGACCTTCAGGCCGCGCCCGCGTGCCGAGGCGGCGTACTCGGCGACGGCGAGCGGATCCCGGTGGGCCGACCGCACCTCGAACTCGTGCGCGATCCCTCGCCCGGAGAGCTCGTCGACCGCGTCCTGCATCGGCTCGCGGTCCGACTCCGAGCCGACGAGGATCCCGACGAGCGGGCTAGCGGACGGCACTGCTCGCCTCCGCCGCCGCGAGGTCGCGCCGGTAGCGGGCACCGGAGAATTCGATTGCGGCTGCGCCCTCGTACGCCAGCGTCCGGGCGTGCTCGAGGTCGTCGCCCATGCCGGTCACGTTGAGGATCCTGCCACCGCTCGTCACGAGCGTCCCGTCGCGGCGAGCGGTACCGGCGTGGAACACGAGCGCACCCAGAGCTTCCGCATCCTCGACCCCCGTGATCGCCGACCCGGTGTCGCCGGACTCCGGGTAGCCGCCCGCGGCGACCACGACGGTGACCGCGGCGCGCGGGGCCGTCGCCAACGTGATGCCGCGCACGTCGCCGCCTGCGGCTGCGAAGAGTGCGGCCAGCAGATCGCCGTCGAGCAGCGGCATGATCGCCTGCGTCTCCGGATCGCCGAACCGGCAGTTGAACTCGAGCACGCGCGGACCGGCGTCCGTCAGCATCAGGCCGGCGTAGAGCAGCCCGACGAAGGGCGTGCGCCGGGCCGCCAGCTCGTCGAGCACCGGCTGGTGGATCTCTTCGACGAGCTCGTCGACCTCGCGCTGTCCGAGCGGCGGGACAGGGGAGAACGCCCCCATGCCGCCGGTGTTCGGACCGGAGTCGCCGTCGCCCGCCCGCTTGTAGTCGCGTGCGGCCGCGAGCGGGATCGTACGGCGGCCGTCCGTCACGGCGAAGACGGACAGCTCGTCGCCCTCGAGGAGCTCCTCGATCAGCACGTCGCCGCCGAGCGTCGAGGCCGCGCGCAGACCCGCATCCACCTCGTCTCGGGTCCGGCACACGAAGACGCCCTTGCCGGCTGCGAGCCCGTCGGCCTTGATCACGCAGGGCGGCCGGGCGATCGGCAATTGTGCGGCCGTTGGCACGCCGGCGGCGGAAAGCACCTCCTTCGCGAAGGACTTCGACCCCTCGATCCGCGCGGCGGCGGCGCTCGGCCCAAAGGCGGCCACGCCGGCGTAGCGAAGCTCGTCCGCCAGACCGGAGACGAGAGGGCCCTCGGGGCCGATCACCGCGAGGCCGACCTCGAGCGAACGGGCGAGCTCGAGCAGCCCCTCCCCGTCCTCGGCCCGAACCGGGTGGCAGGTCCCGAGATCCGCGATTCCGGGGTTCCCCGGCGCCGCGTGGAGCTCCTTCAGCAGCGAGCTCTGGCTGAGCTTCCAGGCAAGCGCATGCTCGCGTCCCCCCGAGCCCACGATCAGCACCCGCACAGGCCGAGTCTAGGTGCCGGTTCGGTTGTTCGAGGGCGATGTGGGGTGCGCATGCAGAGAGCGTTGACGAGCCGGGCCTCGACCGGCACGAGTGGCAGACCAGTGGGAGGAGCTCGAGCCGGAGCTCGCCGACGCTCCCGCCGAGGCGCTCGCGCGGTCGCTCGCCTCGTGGGCGAGATGCTCGCCGAGCGTAACGACGACGCCGGCTGCGACCCCGAGATCGACCGCGAGCTCGAGTTCGCATGCGAGGGGGTCGCGCGGTTGGAGGAGACGGACATCGACCCCGGCGACATCGGCGCCGCGGTCACCGCCTACCGACACGTCTACCAGCAGATCGAAGACCGCCGTGCCGCCTGAGCCGAAGTCACGGTTTCGACACGACCGCGTCTCCCACCCGTGCGCCGAAGACCGATAGCGTTCGTGTTGGGGACGTTCTGCTTCCCCCGGGAGGGGGCGGCGCGGCCTCCGTTCACGGCTGCACACGGCAGGGCTACGCTTCGCCGGTGAGGGTCGAGGACTCGGCGAGCGCGCCGCCGCCGTACAGCACGGCGGGTGTCGAGGTCGTCCGGCTGCCGGGCGGCGCGGCGGAGCGGGACCTGCTCGCCGTGGAGGAGCCGCTCGAGATCCGGATCGGCGGGATGCCGGTCGCGGTGACGATGCGCACGCCCGGGCACGACGAGGAGCTCGCGCTCGGCTTCTGCCTGTCCGAGGGCCTCCGGCCGACCGCGGCGCGGCTGCCGGACGACCTGGCGGCGAACGTCGTCGAGGTCGAGGCGGCCGGCTTCGATCCGGAACGCCTCCGGCGGAGCTTCTACACCTCCTCCTCCTGCGGGGTCTGCGGGAAGGGCGCGCTCGAGGCGGTTGCCGTCGACGCGCCGCGCGTCGAGAGCCGACTGACGATGCGCGCCGGCATCGTCGGCGAGCTCCCGGACCGCCTCCGCGACGCGCAACCGACGTTCGAGGCCACCGGAGGGCTGCACGCGACCGGGCTCTTCGACTCGGGAGGTGGGCTCCTCTGCCTGCGAGAGGATGTCGGACGGCACAACGCCTTCGACAAGGTCGTCGGCTGGGCGTTCGGCGAGGAGTGCCTCCCGCTCGCCGAGAACGCGATCTGCGTCAGCGGCCGACTGTCGTTCGAACTCGTCCAGAAGGCGGGGGTCGCCGGCTGTCCCATCCTGGTCGCCGTCGGCGCGCCGTCCAGTCTCGCGGTCGAGCTCGCGACCGACCGGAGGATCACTCTCTGCGGGTTCGTCAGCGGGGGGCGGATCAACGTCTACACCGAGCCGTGGCGGATCGAGGTCTGACGGGCGTCCTGCTCGTCGGCGGAGCGAGCAGCCGCTTCGGCTCCCCGAAGGCGCTTGCGCGGCTCGACGGCCGCACACTCGCCGAGATCGGCTGGGAGGCGCTGTCCTTCTGCGACGAGCGGATCGCGGTCGGGAAGGCCGCCGACGGCCTCGACCTGCCCTTCCCGCTCGTCGATGACGGCACCGAGACGCGCGCGCCGATCGCCGGCGTCGTCGCCGGGCTGCGCGCGGCCGCGAACGAGCTCTGCGTGGTGCTCCCGGTCGACACGCCCGGCATCCGCCGGAGAGACCTGGAGACGCTCGCCGCCGCGTGCGCCGACGCCGCGGTGCCGCAGACCGGTCCGCTCCCGGGCGCCTACCGCCGCGCGGCGTTGCCCGTGCTCGAGCGACGTCTCGCCGCCCGCGAGCTGGCGCTTCGCGACGCCCTCGACGAGCTCGACACCCGAGTTGTCAGAATCGACCCCGAGCAGCTCGCCAACGTCAACACGCCCGATGACCTCGCCCGCCTCTGAACCCGTCCTGTTCGCGAACGCCGCGGCCTACCAGCAGTTCATGGGGCGCTACAGCGACCGGCTCGCACCCGAGTTCGCCGGCGCGGTGGGCGTCAGCGAGGGAGAACGCGTCGTCGACGTCGGCTGCGGGTCCGGCGCGCTGACCACCGTGCTCGCGCAGATCGTCGGCGCCGAGAACGTCGCCGCGGCCGATCCCTCGGCGCCGTTCGTCGCCGAGGCCCGCGCGCGCGTGCCCGGGGCGGACCTCCGCATCGTGCCCGCCGAGTCGCTCCCGTTCGAGGACGGGACGTTCGACGTCGCTCTTTCACAGCTCGTCTTCCACTTCGTCCATGACCCGGCGCGGGCGGTGAGCGAGATGCGCAGGGTGACGCGCCGGGCCGGCCGCGTCGCGGCGTGCGTCTGGGACATGACCGGCGGGATGACGCTGCTCCGTTCATACTGGGACGCGGCCCGCGAGGCGGGGACGACCACGACCGACGAGACCGAGCGGTTCGGCGGGCACCCCGGCCAGCTCGCGACGCTCTGGCGGGATGCCGGCCTCCGCGACGTGGTCGACGATTCGCTCACGGTCTCCGCGGACTACCGCGACTTCGACGAGCTGTGGCAGTCGGTGCTCGGCGCGAGTGGGCCAGTCGGCGCGCACGCCGCCTCGCTCGACGAACGGGCCGCGGCCGCGGTTGCCGGCGAGCTCCACCGCCGCCTCGGCGCTCCCGACGGCGCCTTCACGCTGACAGCGCGCGCCTGGTATGCCCTGGGCGCGGTCTGATGGAGCAGCGGGTCAGCCTCGTCACCCTCGGTGTCCAGGACCTCGCCCGCGCTCGAGCCTTCTATGAGGCGCTCCGCTGGACGACGAACGCGGCGGCGGACGACGACGTCGTCTTCTTCCAGGCCGGCGGGATGATCGTCGCGCTCTGGGGTCGCGCCGAGCTCGCCGAGGACAGCGGCGTCGAGGACTCCGGCGGCTGGGGCGGGATCACGCTCGCGCACAACGTCCGCTCGCCCGCCGAGGCCGACGCCGTCCTGGCCGAGGCCGAGTCGGCGGGAGCAACGATCACCCGGCCCGGCGCCGCGACGTTCTGGGGTGGCTACTCCGGCGCGTTCACCGATCCCGACGGCCATGCGTGGGAGGTCGCGCACAACCCGCACTGGACGCTCGCGGACGACGGCTCGGTCAGCTTGTAGCCAACGCCCTTCTGAGTCGGCGCCGGGTCAGCGGACGAGCACGCGCTCGCGCTCGGCGCCGGTCCCGACCCAGGAGACCTCGACGTCGAGCTCGCGCTCGACGAACTCGACGTAGCGTCGCGCGGCGCCCGGCAGCTCTCCGTCGAGCGGCTGCTCCCAGCCCGGCAGCACCTCGTAAGCGGGCCGGGCGGCGTGGAAGTCGCTCTGGTGCGCGGGGAACTCCTCGGTACGCGTCCCGTCGCGCAGCGCATAACCAGTGCAGACGGGCAGCTCCGCGAACGCCGAGAGCACGTCCAGCTTGGTCAGGGCGATCGACGTGATCCCGTTCAGGCGCACCGCGTAGCGCAGCGCGACGAGATCGAGCCAGCCGCAGCGCCGCTCGCGGCCGGTGACGGTGCCGAACTCGCCGCCGAGCTCCCGCACCCGCTCCTGGTCTGGCCCCTCGATCTCCGTCGGAAACGGCCCCGCGCCGACGCGTGTCACGTACGCCTTCGCCACCCCGATCACCGACTCGATCCTCGTCGGCCCGATCCCGATCCCTGTGCAGGCGCCTCCGGCGATCGTCGGCGAGGAGGTGACGAATGGGTAGGTGCCGTGGTCGATGTCGAGCAACGTGCCGTGCGCGCCTTCGAGCAGCACGCGCCTCCCGTCGCGTAGGGTCCGGTCGACGAGCAGCGACGTGTCGGCGAGGTAGGGGCGCAGCCGCTGCGCGTAGCCCTCGTATCGCGCCGCGAGCTCCTCGAGCTCGATCGGCTCGACTCCGTAGACGCGCTCCAGCCAGACGTTCTTCTCGGTCAGCGCGACCTCGATCTTCTGGCGCAGGATCTTCGGGTCGAACAGGTCCTGCAGCCGGATGCCGAGGCGGTGCGCCTTGTCTGCGTACGTCGGCCCGATCCCGCGCCGGGTCGTGCCGATCTGCAGCTTGCCGAGCCGGCGCTCGCTCGCCTGGTCGATCGCCAGATGCCAGGGCATGATCACGTGCGCCTCGCCCGAGAGTCGGACGCGCTCGGTCGAGAGGCCGCGCCGCTCGAGGTCGTCCAGCTCCTCGATGAAGACGCCGGGGTCGACGACGCAGCCGGCGCCGATCACGCACTCCTTGCCCCAGAGGATCCCCGACGGCATGTGCCTGAGCTTGTACGTCTCGCCCTCCGCGACGATCGTGTGGCCCGCGTTCGGCCCGCCGTTGTAGCGGCAGACGAGATCCGAGTCCTGGGCGAGCAGGTCGACGATCTTCCCCTTCCCCTCGTCGCCCCACTGCGCCCCGACGATCACGGTCGCGGGCACTCCGGGAGTATGGCCAGCCGCGCAGCTAGAGGCGAAGTGTCTGCAGCAAGTCGGCCCGCGCGCCCGAGCGCCGTGCCTCGGCGATCGCTTCCGACCGCCAGCGCGGGCGACGCGGCGAGTTTGTCACCTTCCGCACGCGCTCGCCGCCGGGCGAGCGATTACCCGGCGGCGACCGCGCGCAGCCGCGAGATGCGCCGCACGCGGATCCTGTGCCCGCGGTGGCAGGCGGTGAAGCCGACGTCCGCCTGGAGGCGGAGCGTCCCCTCGACGAGCGTGCCGACGAGCTGATCCGCCCACCGATGCTCCTCGCGGCAGCGCTCGCACTGGGCGGCGTAGGTGGTCGCGTCGGTGCCGACCCAGACGACCTGGTGGTCGTCGAGGTTCGTCATGCGGCCGGCGCCATGTCCGCGAACTTCGCGAAGCGGCGCAGGAACGAGAGCTTGACGAGGTCGGTCGGCCCGTTCCGGTGCTTCGCCAGGTGTACTTCCGCGAGGCCCTGCTGGTCGGACTCCTCGCCGTTGTAGTACTCGTCGCGGTAGATGAAGCAGACCAGGTCGGCGTCCTGCTCGATCGACCCGGACTCGCGGAGGTCGGAGAGAATCGGCCGCTTGTCGTGCCGTTGCTCGACCGCCCGCGAGAGCTGCGAGATCGCGATGATCGGGACGTCGAGGTCGCGCGCCAACACCTTCAGCGACCGCGAGATCTGCGAGACCTCCTGGACGCGGTTCTCGGCAGAGACGCCGGAGGTCATCAGCTGCAGGTAGTCGATGATGACCAGGCCGAGGTTCGGCTCGCGCATCTTCAGCCGTCGCGCCTTCGAGCGGATCTCCATCAGCGTGATGGAGCCCGTGTCGTCAACGTAGATCGGCGCCTTCGCGAGCTTGTCGCACGCCGCGGTCAGCCGCGGCCAGTCCTCCTGGGCGAGCTTGCCCGTGCGGAGGCGCTGCGACTCGACCTTCGCCTCGGAGCACATCAGTCGCTGGGTGACCTCGAGCTTCGACATCTCGAGCGTGAACAGGGCGACGGGGACGTTCTGCCGCACGGCGAGGTTGGCGCCGACGCAGAGCCCGAAAGCCGACTTGCCCATGCTCGGGCGGGCGGCGACGACGATCAGGTTGCCCGGCTGGAACCCGGAGGTGAGCCGGTCGAGCTCCTTGAACCCGGACGCCATCCCGGTGACGTCGGCGCCGGCCTCGTAGAGCGCGGTGATCCGCTCGAACGAGTCCTTGAGCAGCTCCTCGATGTGGCTGAACTCGCCGGCGGCACGCTCCTGCGACAGGTCGAAGACGACCTGCTCGGCCCGGTCGACGAGCTCCTCGGCGGCCATCCCCTCGCGCTCGAACCCGAGTCTCGCGATCTCCTGGCCCGCGCGCACGAGCCCGCGCAGCGTCGCCATCTCGCGGACGATGCGGGCGTAGTGGCCGGCGTTCGAGGATGCGGGGACGAGGGCGGCGAGCTCGTTGATGCGCGCCCGGCCGCCGATCTCCTCGAGCTCGCCGCGACGCTCGAGCTCGTCGGCGAGCGTGATCGCGTCGACCGGCTCGCCCTTCGCATACAGGTCGAGCGCCGCACGGTAGATGCTGCCGTGCGTCGCCCGGTAGAAGTCGCTCGCCGAAAGGACTTCGCTGACCGCCCCGATCGCACCGGGGGAGAGCATCATCGCACCAAGGACCGACTCCTCGGCATCGAGATTCTGCGGCGGGACCGGGGCGGTCGGCGAAGCCTCGGCGAGTTGGTACATGCGGGACAAATCAACCACCTCTCGACGTGTCCGAACAGGCTTGGACAACCTGCCTGTGCACACGCACGAACCGCCGCGTGAGCAGGCAGAACGGAACACATGTTCCCAGCCCGGGCGGACGGAGCAGTGGAAGAAAAGGCCGCTCGTAGCGGCCTTTTCGTGCGAATTTCCCCAGCCCGTTCACAGGGCCTGTGGAGAGATCGTTACGGAGTCGACTCGATCTGCTCGGCGGGGGCGTCCTCCGACGTGTCAGACACTGCCACCGGCGCAGGGGGCTCCGACGCCTCGGCAGGAGTGTCTGACACTGCCTCGGGCTCCTCGGGCGGCAGCTCGCCGCCCTCGGGGACGACGAGCGTCCTCACGGTCGCGGTCACGTCGGCGAAGAGCTCGACCGGCACCTCGTAGCGCCCGATCTTCTTGATCGGCTCGTCGAGGTCGATCTTGCGCCGGTCGACGCGGATCTTGGCCACCTTCCAGAGCTCGTCGGCGAGGTCGGTGGGCGTGACCGACCCGAAGAGCGACCCGGTCGGCCCGGCCTTGACGTCGAAGCGGAGCTCGGTCTTCTCGAGCACGCCGGCGAGCTCGCGCGCCTGCTCGAAGGTACCGGCCTCCTGGCGCGTGCGCAGCGCGGCGCGCTTCTCGAGCTCGGCGACACGGGCCGGCGAGGCCGCCTCGGCGAGCCGCCGCGGGATCAGGAAGTTGCGCGCGTAGCCGCGCGCGACGTCGACGACCTCGCCGCGCAGGCCGACCTTCTCGATGTCTCGGAGGAGGATGACCTCCATCAGTTCCCGGAGACGTAGGGCAGGAGCGCCATCTCGCGCGCCCGCTTGACCGCGATCCCCACCTGCACCTGGTGGCGGCGGCAGGCCCCGGTGATCCGCCGCGAGCGGATCTTGCCCTTCTCCGAGACGTAGCGGCGGAGCTGGGCGAGGTTCTTGTAGTCGACCTCCTCCACCTTCTCGCGGCAGAAGTGGCAGTTCCAGCGGCGCGGCTGCACGCTCGCCGGCGGCCGGCGGCGGCTGCTCGTCCGGTCCTCTCCTCGTTGCTTCGGCAATGCCATTGCTCTCCTCTAGAACGGAATATCGTCGTCGGCGGTCGAAGCGAAGTCCGCGTTCTCGCCGGCCGCGCCGGCGGGGACGAACTGCGGCGAGTCGCCGCCCGCGTCGCCGCGGCTGCCCAGGAACTGGACGTTCTCGGCGATGATCTCCACGGACTGGCGCTTGCCGGACCCGTCCGTCGCCTCCCACTCGCGCCACTCGAGCCGGCCGTCGATCGCGACCGGGCGACCCTTCGAGAGGTACTGCGCGCAGCTCTCCGCCTGGTTCCCCCAGACCGTGACGTCGAAGTAGTTCGG
>JBKPRD010000266.1:0-14050 GCA_046734415.1 Actinomycetota bacterium
CCCCACGCGAGCGGACGCAGCCGTGCAGCCGCGGGATCGCGGGCGAGCGCGAGCGCCCGGCCGAGCGCGCGCGCGGCGTGCAGGCGGCGGAACAGGTACCAGAGGAAGGCGGCGAACACGGCCGCCCCGACGAGCCCCGTCTCGACGAGCAGCGCGACGTAGAACGAGTGCGGCCCCCAGTTCGTCTTGCCGGTCACGAGCTCGTAGTAGACGGAGAAGTTGTTGAAGCCGAGCCCGAACAGCGGGTGCGCGGAGAGCACGTTCGGGATGAAGTCGTAGACGCCGAAGTGCACGGACGCCGACGTGTCCTTGGCCGTCACCCGGGAGCGGATGACGGTCTCGAAGAAGTGCAGCCGCGAGAGGACGACGACGCCGACGAGCACCAGCGAGGCGGCGAGCGGCACCACCAGATCGCGCGACATGAGACGCCGCCGGTACGGCAGCGCGAGCACGAGCAGCCCGACGCCGAGCCCGAGCAGCCCGCTGCGCGAGAGCGTGGCGAGCTCGACGATCAGCAGGAAGGCGAGAACGATCGCGAGCTGCCGCTTCAGCCGGTGGCCGCGCGGGAGCCGCAGGTAGACGGGCAGCAGCATCAGCAGCGGGACGATGATCATGATCCCGAGGTGGTTCGGGTCGCCGGTGAGGGCGTTCGGCCGGTACACGCTCTGGCCCTCGACGGCGCCGTAGACGTTGATCGAGCTCGCGCCGCCTGTGATCGGCTTCAGGACAGCGTTGTCGAGGTTCCGCCCGCCCTGGGCGGAGACGAGCTGGAGCACGCCATAGATCGCGTTGACGACGACGCCGGCGGTGAAGACGCCGATCGTCCGCCAGTAAAGGCGCTCCGAGCGCCGGCCGAGGTACGTGACCGCGGCGACCAGGAAGAGGATGTGGATCGCCCACTTGAAGAAGCCCTTCCAGAACTGGTCGGTGCCGTCCGCGGTGTGGATCGAGAAGTAGCCGAGCAGGAAGGCGAGGACGAACGCGAGGCCGAAGCACAGGACGACGGCTGAGGTGCGCACGAGCCGCCGGTCGTGGGTCGCGAGCCGCTCGACCGACCAGAGGACGAGGAACGCCAGCGCGAGGATGTCCGCGAGGCTCACGTTGCCGGCGATGTTCCAGCGCACCTTCTCGAACGTGACGCAGAAGATCGTCGCGAAGAAGAGGAGGCGCGTGATCCTCATTCGACGAGGCTCCGGAGCAGCTCGGCCAGCTCCTCGACGCGCGCCTCGCGGGAGAGCCGGCGGCGGGCGTCGGGGTCGAGCGGCGTCCCGTCGAGACCGCCCGCGCGCCAGCGGCCGTGCAGGTCCTCGAGCGCCGCGCGGATTCCCGAGACGTCGTCGGGAGCGACGACCGTGCCAGCACCCGTCTCGCGGATCAGATCGGCGGCGGCGCCGTCCGGCGGCACGACGGCGAGAATCGGCCGCTCCGCCGCGAGGTACTCGAAGACCTTCCCGGAGAGGACGCCCCGGCCGCGGCCGCCCGCCTCCGGGATCAGGAGCAGCAGCGCGTCCGAGTCGCGCTGCAGTTCGAGCGAGCGCCGGCGCGCGACGTAGGGGATCAGTTCGAGGCGGTCACCGAGACCGAGCGTCGCCGCCCACTCCGCGTCGGCCGGGCGGAAGTCGCCGACGAAGCGGACGACGCCGTCGAGGCCGGACTCCGCGAACGCGGTCAGGAACGGTCGCGGGTCGCGCTTGCCGAAGAAGCTGCCGGTGTGGGTGATCCGGAATCGGTCGGACGGCCGGTACTCGAGGCCTGCGAAGTCGTCGAAGTCGGAGCCGTTCGCGATCGTCACCACCGGGCCGTTCGGCTCGAGCGCGCGCGCCTCGGCCGCGATCGCCTCCGCCGCGGCGACGACGGCGTCGGCATAGCGGGCGACCAGGGCGGCGACGCCGTGCTCGCCGCGCTCCTTCGCCCGGGCGAGGCGGTGCTCGGCGCGTCGGTGCGGATGGGCGACGAGCGAGTCGCGCAGGTCGGCGACCCAGCGTGCGCCGGTCGCACGCTTGACGGCGGCCCCGACGAAGTGGACCGAGCTCGGCGGCGACGTGGTCAGCACCACGTCGATGCCCTCCCGGCGGGCGATGCGGACTGCGCCCGGGATCGCGGTCAGGTTCCAGGGGACGTTCTCGTCCGGGACGAGCAGCCGCCGGCCGAAGAGACGCGCCTGCGTCGCGGCGCGCTCGAGGCCCTCCTTCCCGTGCAGCTCGTCCGCAGGCCGCCGCCCGCGCGGGCCCAGGTAGCGTGCGCGGTGGACCCACGCCTGCGTCGGCGGCTCGAGCTCGTCGTCGCGATGCACCCACTTGGGGTCGTCCGGCGCGAGCACGTGCGTCTCGATTCCGAGTGCGGGCAGGTGCGTGGCCGTCTTCAGCGTCCGCTGGACGCCTCCGCCCCCCGCCGGCGGAAAGTAGAGCGAGACCAGAAGGACCTTCACGCGCTCAGACGGTAGAGAACGTAGTCCTTGTCGGCGTAGACCTTCGGCAGGTGGAGCCGCAGCTTCGAGCGGGCCGTCTTGATCACCAGCCAGGTCGCGCCGTAGCGCCGCGGGATTGCCAGATTTCCGGTGCGGAAGAACTGCTTCGCGTCGTCCCGCCGCTTGTACGGCCGGTTTGCCTTGGTGTCGGCGACGTGGCCCGGAGGAGCGTTCGCGACGTAGACGGGCGCGAAGGCGGCGATCTTGTAGCTCGTGTCGTCGTCGGAGAAGACGACGGCGCGCTCCGGCACCTTCGTCCGGAGCGCCTGGACGAGCCCGGGGGTGAGCCGCGTGCCCGTGACGGGCCGCTCGTCCCAGTGCGCGAAGCCGTGCCACGCGACCGGCGCGACTACGAGGAATGCGGTGGCGGCCGAGAGCCAGTCGACGCGGTCGAGCCGCGTGAGGCGCCGGGGCAGGAAGATCCCGGCCAGCAGCGCGGCGACGCCGCCGACCAGCGCGATCCAGGTGACGGCGGCCGGCCCGCCCTGCTCGAGCGAGTAGCCGAAGTCGCCCGGGTAGGCGAGCTGGAGCGCGATGCCGGCGCCCAGGCCGACCGGCAGCGCGGCGATCGAGAGCAGACGCGCCAGAACGGCGGCGCCGCCCGCGACCGCGAAGCCCAAGGGGACGAAGCCGGCGGCTCGCCTCGCCTGCGAGATCGAGACGGCGTCCGCGAAGCGGGTGAAGAGATCGGGAAGCAGCATCAGCGCGAGCACCGCCACGAATCCACCGAGCACGAACGCCGCCCAGCGGCGCTTCGCGGCGAACACCGCGAGCGGCACCGAGAGGAGGGCCGCAACCGCCAGTGCCCCGCTGCGCCCGAAGACCTCCGGTGCGAGCCGGTAGCTGCCGTCGGAGAAAACGTCGAGCTGGCCCTTGTAGTGCCGGAGCGCCCGCTGCAGCTCCTCCGCGGACGGGTTCACGGAGGCCGTTTCGCGCGCAATCGGCCGCAGCCACAGCGCTACCAGGCCGGCCGGGACGACGACCGCGACGAGGCCCGCGACCCCTTCCGCGATCTCCCGCCGCGCCAGCAGTGCGCGGGCGACGACGAAGCCGGCGAGCGGGATCAGGACGAAGAGCGCGTACGTCGGGTGCACGAGCGCGAGCACGCCCCCCGCGCACCCGAGCGTCGCGAGCCCGGAATACGACCGGCCCGCGACGTACGCGAAGTAGAGGGCGATCACCGCCGGCACGAACAGCTGCCGTCCCGCGGTCGCCGGAAGGGCGAGCGCCGTGTACGACCCGCCGCTGCCGGCGGCGAGCGCGAAGATGCCGACCGAGGTCGCGAGCACCGCGAGCCCGCCCCAGGCCGAGCGAAACACCTCCTTGCCCGACTCCCACGTGACGAGGAAGGCGACCGGCACGAGCACGCTCGCCTCGTGCTGGACGACGGCGGCCGGATCGACGCCGGCGAGCCGCGCGACGAGCGCGAGGAAGGCGTGCCAGAGCGGGAAGGCGTAGCCCGGGTGCAGCCCCCCGTCACGGAACTCGTCCACGCTGCGCAGCGAGAGCGACCCGAAGTCGTCGAGCTTGCGCACGCGGGCGAGGTGAAAGAGATCGTCCCCGCCGGTCAGGTGCCCCATCAGGAACCACAGCGCGATCCCGAACCCGATCCCGGCAACCGCCACCCCAACCCCAAGTAACAGACTGTCACTTGGCGGTTCCTCCTGCTCAGGGCGTTTTCGCCCTTGTAACAGACTGTTACTTGGCCTGAGGAGCGCCGTGGCCGCTGCGCCCGCGGTGATCACCGCGAGCAGGATCAGCGCCAGCGTCAGCGAGGCGTGGACCGCGAACATGACCGCGGTTGCGGCGAAGAGCGCGCCGAAGCTCCAGGCGAAGACGGCCGAGAAGCCGGGTGCACGGAGGGCGGCGGCGACGAGGACGCCGGGAACGAGGAGGCATGCGGTCGCCGTGGCCAGGCGAAGCGCAAGTCCCCAGCCGGTCTCCGGCGCGAGCCGGGCAAGCCCCAAGGCGGGCAGCGCGAGCAGGGCCAGGAGCGCCCAGGCGGGCCGGCTCATCGCAGCGCGCGCGCGGCGTCCCGATACATCCGGCCGCGCTCGCCGCCGAAGACTGCGCCCCGTAGCACCAGCGCCGTCCGCAGTAGCCGCCGGACCCGCACGGCCTCCCGCGCGCCGTGGTGCTTCTCGAAGAAACGGACGAGGGCACCCACGTTCTGCTCGAAAATGCGCCCGCCGTGCGTTGCGCCGCCGACGTGGACGACCTCCGCCTCCGGCAGGAACCAGACCTTCCAGCCGGCCCGGTGGAAGCGGTACAGCCAATCGGTCTCCTCCCAGAACATGAAGAACGACTCGTCGAAGAGGCCGACGGCGTCCGCGGCCTCGCGCCGCACCAGGAAGCACGGGCCCATCGCCCACTCGATCTCGCGCGTCTCGCCGTGGTCGAACCCGCCCGCGTAGTAGGCGTTCAGCGCCTGCGAGCCGGGCGCGAGCTTGCGCAGGAAGAAGTACTCGGTGGCGACCCGCCACAGGGTCGGGAATCCTCGCACCGACCGCTGGAGCGTCCCGTCGGGGTTGCGGAGGCGCGGACAGACGACGGCCGCGTCCGGGCGCTCGTCGGCGAAGGCGACCATCCGCGCGACGGCGTCGCCGACGACCCAGGCGTCCGAGTTGATCGGCAGGTAGTAGCGCGAGGTCGACGCCCGAAAGCCCGCGTTGAGCCCCCCGCCGTAGCCGACGTTTCCCTGTTCGATCACACGCACCTCCGGGAAGCGGTCGCGAACGAGCTCGAGCGTCCGGTCGGTCGAGCCGTGGTCGACGACGATCGTCTCCACGCCCCGCAGGCTCTCCAGGCAGCGTTCGATCCACGGCAGCCCGTCGAGCGTCACGGTCACAGCGGTGACGTCAGCCACTGTGCTCGAGCTGTCGCGACGAGGTGCCGCGCACCCCCTCCCACGCGAGGATCACGGCGCCGGGAATCGAAAGTGCGATCGTGACGACGAAGAAGAGGAAGCCGGTCGCGAACGCAGCGTCGGCGCTGACCCCGAGCTTGCCGAGGAAACTGACGAAGAACGCCTCGCGGACGGCGAGCCCGTTGATCGTGAAGGGCACGAGCATGACGAGAAAGAGCAGCGGGCCCATCACGTAGTAGACGCGGGGCGAGAGGTCGACCCCGACCGCCTTCGCCGTCAGCCAGATCGCGAGCACGCGGATCGCCTGGATCGCGACGGTGAGCACGCAGACCCAGAGCAGCAGCCAGGGGTGCGCGCGGTAGGCGTGGACGCCCTCGTAGACCGCCCGCAGTGGGCGCTCCAGGCGGGCGCGGCGCAGGATCGGCACCGTCCACGACAGCGGACGGCGCATCCGGCGCGAGAAGAGAACGATCCCGAGCGCGATCGTGGCGAGGACGAAGCCGAGCTCGACCCAGAGGTACGCGCCCACGTCGTAGCGCCCGATCGCCAGCACGAACCCGATCGCCGCGAGCAGGAGCGTCGCTGCGCCGCCGAGGGCACGTTCGAGGAACACCGACCCGGCGATCGGCCCGCCGCGGCCCGGATGCCGGCGCGTCGTCTCGAAGATCCGCATCGCGTCGCCGCCGATCGACGTCGGAAGCACCTGTCCCGCCGTATAGGCGGTGAAGTAGGCGCGCGTGAGCCACGCGAGCCGGTCGTGGATCCCGCGCCCGGCCAGCAGCTGCTGCCACCGCCACGCCATCGGCAGGACGGTGACGACCATGATCGCGACGGCGGCGACGAAATAGGTCAGGTCGGCGTCGCGAAGGATGTCGACCGTCTTGCCGAGGTCGATCTTCCAGAGAATGTAGGCGGTGCAGAGGCCGGTGACGACGAGCGTCGCGCCGATCCGGATCGAGCGACGCTTCAACGCTTCACTCGGTGAAGGCCGCGTGCACGCGGCAGAGCGCGTGGATCGCGTCTGCGATGTCCTCGAGCGAGTGCGCCGGCGAGAGCGGCAGCGACAGCACCTCGTCGCCCGCCCGCTCGGCGACCGGGAGCGGCGGCTGCTCCGGGAAGCGCTCGCGGTAGGCGGTCAGCCGGTGCACCGGCAGGAAGTGGACGCTCGTCCCGATGTTCTCCTCGGCGAGCGCGAACCGGTACTCGTCGCGGGTCGCGCCGGCACGCTCCGGGTCGACGCGCACGACGTACAGGTGATGGGCGTGCGTGTCGCGCAGGTCGCGCGCGACGGGCTCGATCCCCTCCAGCTCGGCAACCGCCGCGTCGTAGAGTTCGACCTGCGCCAGCCGCAGCTCGCGGTGCCGCTCGACCTTGTCGAGCTGGCAGAGCGCGATCGCCGCGAGCACGTCGGGAAGGTTCGCCTTGTAGCCGGGTACCGCGATGTCGTAGAGCGAGCCGTGAGCGCGGCGCATGATCGTCAGGTCTCGGATGCGCCCGGCCAGGTCGTCGTCGTCCGTCGTGACGATCCCGCCCTCGCCTGCCGCAATCGACTTCGTCGCGTACAGCGAGAAGCAGGTCGCCCGCGAGAGGCCGCCGATCTTGCGGCCGCGGTACTCGCTCTCGGCCGCATGCGCGGCGTCCTCGACGACCGGCAGGCCGAGCGCCCACAGCGAGTCGAGATCGGCGGGCTGGCCGTACAGGTGGACGGGCAGGAGTGCCTTCGTCCGCGGCGTGACGAGCTCGACCACGCGCTCGGGGTCGATGTTCAAGTCGGAGTCGCGGACGTCAGCGAAGACGGGGGTCGCGCCCGCGTGGACGATCACGTTCGCCGTCGCCGGCCACGTGATCGGCGTCGTGATCACCTCGTCTCCGGGGCCGATCCCGAGCGCGACGAGCGCGAGATGCATCGCCGCGGTCCCGGACGAGACGGCAAGGGCGTGCGCCGCGCCGACGTAGTCGGCGAAGCGGCGCTCGAGCTCCTCCGCCCGCGGGCCGGTGGTCAGCCAGCCCGAGCGGATCGTGTCGGCAACGGCCGCGACCTCCTCGTCGCCGACGGCGGGAGGCTGGAACCCGAGGAAGCTAGCTCGCTTGGACGACAGGTGCGGCGGCATCGGCAGTGACCAAGCGTACGCAGTCCGCCGCGGAGTCAGCGCGTTCGACTGCCTCCTCGCGGGACTCGCCGACGGCGAGCACGGCACCGACGCGGTCGGAGCCTCGCCGCAACGGACCGAGCACGGCGCCGGGCTGGCGATACACCCGGACCCACGCGATTCCCGGGCGCGACTCCGCCTCCTCGACGCCGACCACCTCGTGCAGCTCGCCGGGCTCCGGCACGAGGAAGCGGACGACCGCTCCGCCCGCCGCGCGTACCGGCCGCAGCTGCTCGTCCGTGATCGGCCGGCCGAGCGCCGCGGCGAGTGCGAGGCCGTTCAGGTCGACGTCCAGCGCCGCCGCGCAGAGCTCGGCGTCGTGACCGCCGCCCAGCCGCGCGGCCAACTCGACGACGTGCGCGCCGCGCTCCCCGACGACGACCTGCGTGTACGTCGGCCCGTTGCGCACGCCGAGCGCAGCCGCGGCCGCCCGAGCCGCGTCGACCGCGGCACCGACCTCGGCCGGTGCGAGCGAGCTCGGCCAGACGTGGGCGAGCGCTACGCCGAACGCGGGCGGCGCGGCGACGACGCGGTCGGTGATCGTCAAAGGCATGAAGCGACCGTCGACGGAGAATGCGTTGACCGTCACCTCGCGCCCGGGGACGAGCTCCTCGACGAGGACGACGCTGCTGCGCGACTCCGCAAGCGCAACCGCGAAGGCGTCCGCCAGCACGGGCTCGTCGCGGACGAGCACGAGCCCCTTCTGGCCCTGGCGGTCCGGCGCCTTGACCACGCAGGGGTAGCCGAAGGCTCCCGCCGCGTCCGCGGCCTGCTCGACCGTCGCGCAGACGACGTGGCGCGGGTGGGGGACGCCGGCCTCGGCGAAACGCTCGCGCTGGCGGAGCTTCGACGTCGCGAGCACGGCAGTCGCCGGGTCGAGCGGGTGGGGCAGGACCAGCCGCTCCGCGATCCGGGCGGCGATCGCGACGGACCAGTCGATTCCCGGTGCGATCAGCCCGTCGACGCGCTCGGCCGTGGCGAGCCGGTCGAGCTGCGGCTCGTCCTCGACGGAGATGATCGCCCGCCGGTCTGCGAAGGCAAAGCCCGGCGCGGACGGATCGCGATCGGCCGCAATGACGTGCAGGTCACGGGCGCGGGCAGCCTCGAGCAGCCCGAGCTGGCCGGCCCCGGCCCCTAGGACGAGAAGACGCGCAGCTCCTGCTGGAGGATGCCCCGCCACCAGACGTCATTCTCGCGATACCACTCGACGGTGCGCGCCAGCCCCTCCTCGAACGAGGTTCGCGCGCGCCAGCCGAGCAGGCGCTCGGCCTTGTCCGTCGAGCCGATGTGGCGGTCGACCTGCCCCGGCCGCTCGTCGACATACGACTTCAGCGAAGCCGGCTTGCCGAGCACCTCGAGGACCGCGTCGGCGATCTGGGAGACCGAGAGATCGCCGCCCGTCGCGACGTTGATCACCTCGCCGGCGATCGAGTCGAGGTCGGCGGCGATGATCGCCTCGATCGCCTCGGCGTCGTCGTCGACATGGAGCCAGTCGCGGCTGGCGTGGCCGTCGCCGTGGATCGTCAGCGGGCGGTCGGTCAGCGCCTGCGTGACGAAGCGTGGGATCACCTTCTCCGGATGCTGACGCGGGCCGTAGTTGTTGAACGGTCGCACGATCACGATCGGCAGCCCGTAGGTGACGAAGTAGCTGTACGCGAGCCGGTCGGCACCCGCCTTCGTCGCCGCGTACGGACTGCGCGGGTTCAGCGGGTGCTCCTCGTCCATCGGCGCGTACTCAGCGGTGCCGTACACCTCGCTGGAGGAGATCAGGATGAATCGCTCGACCGGCGTCTCCCGGATCGCGTCGAGCAGGATCTGCGTCCCCTCGACGTTCGTCGTCACGAACTCGGAGGCGCCTTCCTCGATCGACTTCTCCACGTGCGACTCGGCGGCCGCGTTGACAATCACGTCGACTTCGGAGACGAGCCCGCGGACGAGGTCGCGGTCGCGGATGTCGCCGTGTACGAACGAGAGCCGCTCGTGAGCCATCACGTCCGCGAGGTTCTCGAGGTTTCCCGCGTAGGTGAGCGCGTCGAGCGACACGACCTCGTAGGGCGTCGCCGCGAGCAGGTGCCGGACGAATCCGGAGGAGATGAACCCCGCCCCGCCAGTGACGAGCACTCGCTTCATGTCGGCGGAAACCCTACGGATAACCTGCCCCGGATGCGGAAATGGTGGCTCGAATCGGTCCGTGACCGCCCCTCGGCGGAGGCTCATCGCCGCCTCGCGCGCTCGAACGCGCACACGGCGATTCCGATCGAGACGGTCGACGGCGTCGCGCGCGAGGACGGCGGCGAGCCGTGGCGGGTCGACCAACGGTTTCTCTACGAGGCGCACCACACCCAGTACGGCCGGCCGTGGGCGCTCGGCAAGTACATGTTCGAGTTCCTGGTCGAGAGCGGGTTACGGCCGGAGCACCGGCTGCTCGACTTCGGCTGCGGAGCGCTCCGACTCGGTGTGTTCGCGATCCCGTACCTCGACCCGGGCAACTACTTCGGCGTCGACTCGCATCTCGAGAGCCTCGAGGCGGCGACGTCGTACGAGATTCCACTGAACGGGCTCGAGGACAGGCGCCCGCGCCTGCTCTGGAGCCAGGACTTCGCGTTCTCGCACTTCGGCACGCCCTTCGACGTCGTCCTCGACTTCTCGAGCTCCCAGAAGGTGCATCCGGACGAGCTGCCGCGGTTGTTCGAGAACCTGGTCGAGGTGCTGGCACCCGGCGGGCGGCTGCTGACCTCGCCGAGGCTTTCCGCCCCGCTCGAGACCTATGCCGAGTGGGGCCTGACGCTCGTGCGGGGTCAGGTCGACCAGGAGTGCGAGCTGCTCCAGGGGCATGACTTCCCGTCGACCACGACGTGGTGGGAGTTCACGCGGCCGGCGTCGTGAAGGGCCGCTGGTGGAAGAACCGCGAGGAGCCCGCGGGCACGACCGATGATCTCGAGCGCGTGGCGGAGATCAACGCCCGGGCGCCCGTGCCGATCGAGGTGCCGGGCACGCATCTCCCGCAGGCGGCGTCCAACGGCGCTGATGCCCGCGTCGACGAGGCGATCCTCCGCGAGGAGCACCACCACCAGTACGGCGGCCCGTGGGCGAAGGGCAAGTACCGGTTCGAGTTCCTGGTCCAGTCGGGGCTCCGGCCCGAGCATCGCCTCCTCGACATCGGCTGCGGGTCGTTGCGGATCGGCGTCCCCGCGATCCGGTACCTCGACGCCGGCAACTACTTCGGCGTCGAGTCGCACCTCTTCAGCCTCGAGGCGGCGGCGACGTACGAGGTCCCGCTGCACGGCCTGGAGGCGAAGCGTCCGCGGCTCCTCTGGGATGCGGACTTCACGTTCTCCCACTTCGGCACGACGTTCGACTGGGTCGTCGACAGCGCGACCTCGACGAGCGTCGGCAAGCATCGGGAGCGCCAGGAGCTGCTCTTTCGGAACCTGGCCGAGGTGCTGAAGCCCGGCGGACGGATGCTGATCGTGCCCCGGCCGGTCGTCGCGCCCGAGCAGCTCAGGGAATGGGGCCTGGCGATCGTCCGCGAGAACGTCGTCCAGCACTGCCCGCTCCTCGAGGGGCACGAGGAGGACTTCAAGTCCGTGAACACCTGGTTCGAGTTCGAGCGCATCTGAAGACCCCGGCTCGACAACGCATGACCAATTGAGACGACTAGTCGTCTGAGTTGACCACTTGCTATCGTGCAGGTGTGCGTACGATCCCGGCCGCCGAGTTCAAGGCCCAGTGCCTGGCGATCCTCGATCGCGTCGATCCGGACGGAATCGTGATCACCAAGCGCGGCCGTCCAGTCGCGAAGCTCCTCCCGCTCGGCGCCGACTCCGACGCTCTGATCGGGAGCCTCGCCGACAAGCTCGAGATCAAAGGCGATGTGCTCTCGACCGGATTGCGCTGGGATGCTGAACCTTGACACGCACATCGTCCTCCACGCGCTCGCCGGAAGCCTGAGCGCCCGCGAGGAGAAGCTCCTGCGGCACGAGCCGTGGAGCATCTCGGCGATCGTCCTCTGGGAGATCACGAAGCTCGCCCAGCTCGGCCGGATCGAGGCGGATCTGGACGATCCCGACCTGACCCGAGCTCTCTCCAGGATCCAGGTCTGGCCCCTCGAACTCGAGGTCTGCCGCGCAATTCGCGACCTGGACGTCGCCGGCGATCCGGCCGACGAGATCATCGCCGCGACGAGCGTGGTCTACAACGTCCCGCTGGTCACCCGCGACCGGCGACTCAGGCGCTCGAAGGTGGTTCCGCTGGCGAGAATCTGAGCCAGGGTCTGACCCGTCGGGTTCGAACCCGGTTGGACAGACCCCCTCCGGGGGTCAGTCCCTAGAGCTCGCGTTCGACCGTATAGAGGGGCCGTCCGCTGACGTCCCGCTGGATGCGCCCGAGGTACTCGCCGACCAGGGCGAGGATGAAGCCCTGGACGCCGAGGACGAAGAGGATCGCGACGCCGCCGAAGAGTGGGCCGGGGAAGTTCGAGTGGTCGATCCAGTAGACGATCCCCCAGCAGCCGAGCGCGACCGCCAGCAGCGTGCAGATCGTCCCCAGCGCGAGCCCGATCCACTGGATCGGCTGCGGCCAGAAGCCGGCGAGGACGGCCAGCGCCGTGCTGACGAGCCTGAGCGGCGAATAGCGCGAGGCGCCGGCCCGGGCGGCGTGCCCGACGTCGACCTCGACCACGCTCGCCCCGGTCGAGAGGACGAGCGCCTTCGTGAACTTCTGCTTGCCGATCGCGCCCAGCACCGGCTCGACGGCCTCGCGCCGGTAGGCGTTGAACGCGCAGCCGAAATCGGAAATCGCGACGCCCGTGAAGCGGCGGAGCATGCCATTGATCAATCGCGAGGGCAGCGTCCTCCCCCAGGAGTCGCGCCGCGCAGCACGCCGGCCGCTCGCGACATCGATGCCCGCCTCGACGGCTGCCACGAGCCTCGGCAGATCCTCGGGCAGGTTCTGGAGATCGCCGTCCATGGTCACGACGATCGCGCCACGGGCACGGACGAGACCCGCGTGCATGGCCGGGTGCTGGCCGAAGTTGCGCTTCAGCCGGACGCCGCGCACCCGTGCGTCCGTGGCGTGCAGCCGCTCGACGACGTCGAACGAGCCGTCTCCCGATCCGTCGTCGACGAAGATCAGCTCGAAGTCCCGTCCGGCGAGCGCCTCCACCGACCGCCGGTACAGCTCCTCGAGCGATGCGGCCTCGTTGAAGACCGTGACGACGACCGAGACCTCGGGCGGCGCCGAGGCCTCGCCGACCGGAACCGGCCGCGCCACCGTTACTCCGCCTGCGGGGCCCGGATCGACTCCGCGCCGGCGACGACGGGATGGTCGGCAAGTCGGGACGTCGGCACGAGCGCGACCGGCGGCAGCTCGCCCGAGCGCGCGTCCGAACCGCGGCGGTTCGCGACCAGCAGGTTGCCGCGCAGGAACATGCCCTCGTGGAGCGGCCGGTTGAAGCCGAGCGCGTCGAAGCCATTGGCGTCGCAGACTTCGAGGATCTCGAGCAGGTTGGCCTCGCGCGGCTCGTCCCTCTGCAGCCCGACCCGCGCGACCAGCTGCCGCCGGGTCGCGGCGAGCAGCCGCGTGAGCTCCGGCTCGCCGATCGCGCGCGAGCCGTCGAGGGTGCGCTTGCCCCAGACCGCCAGGAAGAGCGTGACATCCCACGACTCCGGCTCGAGCGCCACGTCGTCGATCGACGCGACCTCGAACGTCGCGTTCTCGATCCCTCGCTCCTCCGCCAGCTGCACCGCGTGCTCGATGCGACCGGCCGAGATGTCGAACCCGTGGACGTGCGCGACGAGGGGCGCGACCTCCAGCGCGACCAGCCCCTCCGCGCACCCGGCGTCCAGGACGCTGTCCGTCCGCCGGAAGTCGGCGATGCGACGGATCTCGTCCCAGCGGCTCTCGAAGGAGTCCGCGGTGCCGACCTTGTTCTCGTAGTAGAGGTGCGCGTGCGCCTTCCGCTCGTCCTTCTGCTCGCTCATGCGGGTCTGACCCTAGCGCAGCGGAAGGCCGCGGCTACCGTCGGGCCGTTGGAAAAGCCCTGCTCCTGCCTGCCGGCGTAAGTTGGAGGGCGGCGCGGGCCCGAGCCGCGCGTCGACGCTCGTGATCGGGCCCGCGCTCGCTCTCCGCTCGAGCGTCGATGCTGTGCTACGCCGCCTCGTCCAGCACGGGCTGGAGAACCTCCACCTCGGCCGGCCGACGCCGGCGCGGGATCAGCAGCGCGGCGATCGCGCCGAGCGCGACGATCACGGCGCCGACCCAGATCGCCGGGTTGAGCCCGTCGACGAAGGACTGGCCGGACTGGTACCCGCCGTAGTGGGAGAAGATCGAGGCGAGCACCGCGACGCCGAAGACGCCGCCGAGCTCTCGGATCGCGTTGTTGGCACCTGAGGCCTGACCCTCCTCTTGCGGCTTCACCGACGAGAGGACGACGTTCGCCACGGGCGCGAAGAAGAGCGCCATCCCCATCCCCGAGATCACGAAGGGGGCGACGAAGTCCGCGTAGGGCGTCGTCGGGGAGCCGATCGCGGCGATCCAGCCGAGCCCGATCGCCTGCATCGAGAGCCC
>JBKPRD010000267.1:0-2016 GCA_046734415.1 Actinomycetota bacterium
AGCGCAGGGTCCAGCCGAGCTCGCGCTTCGCCCTCGCGTTCGAGGCGCCGCGGGCCTCCGTGATCAAGACGACTGGCGCCTCACCTGCGAACAGCCGCGCGAGCCCGATGGGGAAGCGTCGCGGCGGCTTGGCGCCGAGGACTTGTGCGAGCACGGGCAGCCATTCGCGCACCGGCGCGGGCTCGTCATCGGCGACGTTGTAGATGGCAGGGCCCTCGTGTTCCAGCGCGAGCACAGTCGCCGCGGCGGCGTCGTCGAGGTGGATGAAGGAGAGGATGCCGCCGCCGTCTCCGACGATCGGGAACTGCCGCTTGCGCACCGACTCGACGAGTTCGTCGTTGGCGGCGCCGTACAAGGCGCCGTAGCGCAGAGCGATCCCACCGAAGCCGGTGACCGCCTGCTCGAGATGGTTCATCGCGGCGACGGTTTGCCGCGTTTTCGCCGGTGGGGTGGGATCGACCGGGTCGTCCTCGTCCTTGATCGCTCCGCCCTCCCGTGCGAACCGGTAGTAGAGGGCGCTCTGCGCGACGAATCGACGAACTCCCGCCTCTCGCGCCGCCGCTAGCAGCACGTCGGTGCCCTTCGTCCGCAGCTCGTTGGTCTTGGCCATCGTCTTGTCGACGTCACGGCCCCACTTCACGTTCGCCAGCGCGGTCGCCTCGTGCACGATCGCCTCGGGTTCGCTCTCGAGCACCGCCTTGCGCACCGCGCGCGCGTCGACTAGGTCAACCATCACCGGCTTCCCGCCGAGCGTCCGCAGGCGCTCGGCGCTCGCCGGCGAGGTGTGGGTGCCGGTCACCTCGTGCCCTGCTTCGATCAGCTGCGGAACGAGCCGGGTGCCGATCGCACCGCTCGCACCCGTGACGAAGACTCGCATCCTCTTCTCCTTTCGTCACATCCGTCGGTTCCTTTTCGTCTTCTCTCATGACGGATGGCGAGGAAGGAATGTGACCGGTGAACGATCAGGACTGGCGAGCAGAGCGTTTCGAGACCTCGGGGCCGCAGCTGCGCGTAGTGGCGTACCGGATGCTCGGCTCGCTCAGCGAGGCGGACGACGCCGTCCAGGGAAGCTCGGCTTCGCCTCAGCCGCGGCTGACCGACTCGCTCCGCGGCCGCAGTCGCGTCGCGCACGCGCCGATCAGCTACTCGGCCCGCGTGACCAGCCACGTCCCCGGCCTTCAAGCGGTGCCGGGTCGAGATCAACGGCCCCGGCGCCCTAAGTCGGCGACCTCGCATCACTACTCAGACCAACACGATGAGCACCCGCACACATCGACCACAAGGAGAAAGCGTGTCAACAGCTCAGGAAACGAGCAACAAAGCAGCGGTCAGACACTTCTGTGACGCAAGCAACAGCCGAGATCCGGAGCTCGTTTCGAAGACGATCGACGAGCTGGTTGAGCCGGACGCGCTGATCCACACGCCGGTGCCTATGGAAGCGACGGGCGCGGAACTCTTGAAGGAGGTCTTCACACGTCTCCATCGGGCCTACCCCGACCTTCACATCGGCATCGAGGATCTGATCGAGGAGGGCGACAAGGTCGTCAGCCGCAACAGGGTCACCGGCACCCACCGGGGCGAATACATGGGCCTTCAAGCGACCGGTAAGTCCATCACGTACGACGAGGTCATCGTCATGCGCTTCGCCGACCGGCGAGTCGCCGAGGTATGGGCGCTCGTCGATGTCTTTTCACAGATGCAACAGCTCGGCGTGATCCCCGCCCAGCACACCTGACTCTTCACCTCCGTCCATGCCAGACGCTCTGGCGACGCGTCGTCACTGCACGTAGAAGGGAGGCATCTGCACCGACGACGACGGCCGGCCGCCCACGAAACGCGAAGGACCTCGATCGCCCGGCGCGGCCGAGCGACAGTCCGGAACAGCCTGCCGCCTTCGCGCTCTCGAGGTCGGCCGGCGAGTCCTCGACCGCGAGCATGAGGGCGGGTTCGGCCTTCAAGCGCGCAGCCTGCAGGGAGCACTCCGGTGCAGGCTTGCCCGCGCGCCGTCATCCGCGT
>JBKPRD010000268.1:0-6004 GCA_046734415.1 Actinomycetota bacterium
TTGCACCTCAACCCCTGCGGGCAAAGGCAGCCTTCACGATCACTGGGGGCTCGGGTCGATACACCGGTGCCTCCGGAGGAGGCACATACACCGACCTCTCCTACGGCCCGCCCGGCTTTCGCGGCAGAGATACCTGGACGGGCACGCTCGTCGTCCCGGGGCTCGATTTCGACCTGACCGCGCCGGTGCTCAGAGGGGCAGTCGCCAAGTCCGTACGCGCTCCGAAAGGCAAGAAGAGCGCCCGTGTGGTCTACAGAGTCACGGCCGCCGACGACGTGGACGGTGCCCTCCCGGCCAATTGCCCGCCGCGATCAGGAAGTCTGTTCAGGCTCGGCCGCACGACCGTCCGCTGCTCCGCCACGGATCAGAGCGCCAACACTGCCACGCGCACGTTCACCGTCAGGGTCGTCGCCGCTAGTTAACGCCCGACGGACATCGCAAGCGTCGGGTCGCCAGCGGTCCGGCTCGTTCGTCACGCCTCGCATCAAAGCGTCGAGCCCGGGTTGTGGGGGCGGCCGTAGCGCCGCCCCCACCAACTCACCAGCCGACTAGCGCCTCGTAGTCGAGTTCCGTCTCGTCGGTCAGAACTCGCTGATGGCGAGGTCTCGCTGGCCCACGTCCTGATCCGGGCCCACGGATCACCGCCAGCCATCGAGCACTCAGACGCAAGGGATTACCCCCTGCCTCGCGCGATGACGGTCGGCGCAGAGGGCGAGCAGCTGGTCGATCGGCGGCAGCTCCGGCCCAACGGCCGAGAGCGGGCGGAGATGGTGCACCTGGAGCGAGACGTCGGCAGGGCCGCAGTGGTCGCAGCGGTGCTGTGCGCGCTCGAGTACCTGCCGGCGTAGGCGCTGCCATGGTCGGCCTCGGATGCGGCGGTGTCGGGCGCAGAGGCCTTCATGGACGGCCGGGTGGGGGCAACCGGGGACGCCGCAGACGGATCGGGCTCGTGGCATGGCTCGATGATGCATGGCCGGAACGGCCCCGCCCCTCGTCGTACACTCGGCGCTGATGGGGAGGTCGACTGTTGCCTTCGTCGGGACGCTCGTTGTCCTTGCGGGTTGGGGCTCGACGCTAAGCGACCTCAAGCCCGGCGACCGACTTGGTCGGATGACTCTCGTCAGAGGTACGGTCGCCACGGCCGACCAAAAGCTCTTCGACATCTGCAACCCGATTGGGAGCGGCGGAACGAGCCACCGGAGCTGTGGACTTGTTCCTCGGGTACGGAAGCTCTTCATCGGCTACGGCCTGTTCGCGCCCCCACGGCAGATCAATACGGAGTGGGCGCGCAGAAGGTGGTCGGCGTGGCTGGACGGGCATCGAATCCGGCTCGCCGAGCTCGGAAGGAGCGATCGGACCCTCTTCGCCTTTCCGCCGGCGGGCGGGAAGGACGTGACGCTGCGCGAGTGGCGCGTCATGCTGGTCGGCGCGACGCCAGGCCGACACACCCGATACCGATCGCAAGACCCGAGCGGCACAGGCGACAACACCACTTGGACTTTTACGGTGGCGCGCTAAGGCGCTGGGGCGTAGAGCGCCTAGCCTGGCCAGTGGGCCAGGGATTTCGCGGAGAAGCGCTCGTCCGCGGCGAGAGTTCGACCCCGCCTCCCGGCCCGTGGTTATGTAGTTGCAGTCGCCCCTACTTAGAAAGCGTAACGCGCAAAGCCGGGCGCTCGCTGGTCGACATCGCGCGTTCGCCGGCGGGGGGTGTCATAGTCGGCGTGGCGGGCTTCGGACGGAGGAGGTTGGTAATGGCTGGTGTCGAGAAGCGCAGCTTCGACTCTCCAGACGAGAGCCGGACACCCGACAAGACGCGGGCGGACGTGGTGCATATGGGTGACACGACCGCTGCTCGCCTTACGCTCGAGCCTGGGTGGTCGTGGGCTCAGTGCATCAAGCCGGTGGTGGGAGGGGACAGTTGTCAGTTGAGACATCTGGGCGTTGCGCAGTCGGGAACGATGCGAATCACTCATGACGACGGCACCACCGTCGAAATCGGACCTGGCGAGACGTACGTGATCGAACCCGGCCACCACGCAGAGGTGGTCGGTGATGAGACGTTTGTCGGCTTCGAGTTTCAGCGGGAGTCGGCCGAGGCGTACGCACGCGCGTAGCTGGTCTAACCGCGGCTTGCGGTTCGGTCGCGACCCGCAGGCCCGATGTCGCGGCCCTACGCGACGCCGGTTATGTAGTTGTGGTCGGCCCTACTTCTCGTAGAAGCGGGGCAAGCCTCCACCCGACCGTCGTACTTCCCGCAAAACGCGACGCGGCGGCCTGGGGCGAGTCAGAGGCGTCGCGAGACGGCGGTAGCCGCACGGTCGATCTGCCTACGGCACGAGCACCAGCTTTCCCACGGACGCGGACTTCTCGAGCAGCTCATGCGCGCGGCGCGCGTCCGCGAGTGGCAGCCGCTCGGCCACGATCGGGTGGATCTCGCCACGACGGAGCAATTCGAGCAGCACGAGGAAGTCCTCCCGGAACCACTCCGGGTCACGGGGACCTCCACCCACGGGAAGCGGTCGGCGACTCCCCACGGGAAGCACCTGGTGCCCTTCGCGCAGCTTCTGGATCCGGTAGGCGGACACCTGCCGGCTGGGCGAGAGCAGGCCCCAAAGCCCGACGGTGGCGGTTGCCGCGTACCACTCGATCCATCCTCGCCAGCTCCTGTGCCCGTGCGAGATTGTGGAGGAGTGGCCGTAAATGACAAGCCGCCCGCCTGGCCGCAGCGCGCGGAAAGAGCGCAGCGAGATCTTGCCGCCGAGCCCATCGAGCACCACGTCCACACCTCTCTCGGGGAGCTCGTGCAACCGCGCCAAGAAGTCCTCGCTGCGATAGTCGATCGCCACCGCGCCGAGCCGCTCACCGCGGCACGGTCGCGAGCAGAACAGGTTCCGAACAGACGGAGCCCGGCCACCGCTCCGAGCTCGAGGACAGCGGTGCCGACCCGGCCGGCCGCGCCGTGCACGAGCACCATCTCGCCGCGCTTGACCTTCGCTGTGCGGTGCAGCAGCTGGTAGGCAGTCATGTAGGTGAACACGAGGCTGACGACCTCCGCCGGGTCGAGGTCCTCGGGCACCTCGACCGCATTCACCTCCGGCACGCACACGCGCTCCGCGTCAGCACCCCACACCGTCAACGCTCCGATACGGTCCCCGACTCGCAGCCTCTCGCAGCCAGGGCCGAGCTCCTCGACGACGCCGACGAGCTCGTAGCCGGGCGTGAACGGCGGCTTCGGCACGCCGAGGTAGGTGCCGGCGCGCAGCATTGCGTCGGTGTAGGACACGCCGGCAGCCAAAACCCTGACGCGGACCTCGCCCGACCCCGGCCGGGGATCGTCAGTCTCCACGACCCTCAAGACCTCGGGGCCGCCGAAGTGATCAACAATCACGCGCTTCATCGGCCTTCTCCCTTCAGCGTGTGACTTGACGCACCACGCTCACACCACCGTTGATGCTGGACATCGGGTTTTCTACGGATCCTTCTTCACAAGCCGGGCGATCCCGCTACCTGTCGCACTCCGACCAGGCGAGGTGCTTCTCGTGGAGAGAGTTCGACCCGCCTCCCGGCCGTATTGATGTAGTTTGTGGTCGGCCCTACTTGAACCGCGTGTGACGTATGACCCGCTACCTACGCGGGGCTGCTGGGTTCGGCCGGGTGCGGCATCCACCATTCGGTGAACTCGCGGCATCTTCCGTCGGGATCGAGGCGCATTACCCAGAGATTGCTGTAGACGCTCGGCGGTTCCGTATAGGTGGCCGTGCCCGTGATGATTGCGACTTCCGGGGTCACGCTAAGTGGTTGCCACTCGAACGTCGCCTGCCCGGGCTCGTCCTTGCGAGCCAGCCAGCGGTCAATGATTTCCGCGCGCCCCCGCCAGGGCGGAGAAAACGGCTCGGTGTAGTAGAGAGCGTCGTCCGTAAACAGGGCGCGGATCTCATCTGGATCGTTCGAGTTCCACGCCCCGATGTACCGCTCCATCCACTCCGTCAGCACGCCCCCGAGCCTACACGCGCCGAGTATTTGAACTTGCACCCCGCCGAGGACCCGCTCAGCTCACTAGCGGTCGGTGTAGCGTCAGCGCCGAACCAGGCCCACGAACCCGACGTGCGTTCCGTCCGGCGACCAGATGGGCATCGCCAATGCCGGCTTCCCGTGCCGGGTGAAAAAGGCGTGCCTGTTAGTTGCGGTCGGCCCTGCTTAGACAGCGTGCGGCGCGAGTGGTCGGCTTATCGGCCGTAAGCGTGCTCGCGATGCGCTCGAGCGCGTCCACGAGGACGCGGCCGAAGCGGTATGCCTCGATCCGCGACATCGTTGGAAGGGTAGAGGCGGCCGGAGCCGCGGGCGCCCGCCGCCTCGCCAGGCGCTACTTCCGCACTTGCGTCAGCCAATAGGGCGTATCGGGCGTCGGCGGCACCGAGAACTGAGCGTTGACGGCGTACAGGCGGTTGCCGAACTCGTCGATCGTCGTCGGCCCACCGAAGTCGGGTGACGTGATCGTCTTCACGATCGAGCCGGACGAGAGGTCAGGCGCCAGCTTGATCACTGCGATCTGGTCGACCGGACTGCGCACCACGGCATAGAGCGTCTTGGCGTCGAGCAGGAGGCCGTCGCCGGGCACGATCGCGCCGCCGAGGTCGATCTGGTGCGTGACCCCCTCCTGATCCACCGTGAAGAGGAATCCAGTGTTCGATTGGACGATCACGAGCGTCTGGCCGTCGGGCGTCGCCTCGATACCGTTCACGTTGAAGCCCGGCTGGTAGACGATGTCGCCCGTCAGCGGGACCGCGGTTGCGTCGGCGGCGAGCGTCCCGTCCGGTGCGATGCCAACGCGATAGAGGAACGGGTTGACCGAATCGGTGAACCATGCGGCCGTCCGCGTGACCACGATGTCGTTGATGAAAGCGGGCGGATCGGTGAGCGTGTAGTCCTGGATGGTGCCGCCGGTGTTCGCGTCGTACACGTAGCCATGGCCTGTTGGCCCACCGGCGACGAAGAGTCGCCCGCGCTGGTCGACGGCGACGCCGATGGCCGCGCGGCCGTCTGCCGACTGATCTGGCACGACAATTGACTGGGCACCGGTGCGAAGATCGCCGCGCACGACGGCGCCGGTCGGGATCGAGCCGACGTAGAACGTGTGTCCCGGCCCGATGGCGATTCCCTCCGGACGGAATCCGTTGGGCAGGTTGATGTGTCCGGGGAATCCACCTGCGGCCGCGGCCAACAGCGGTAGAACCAGGGCGGCGAAGGCAACCGCCACCGAGAAACGGATGCGTCGCATTTACGAGACCTCCTCTTCTTGAAGCTGGGTGAACTGTTCTGCCTACCCCCGAATCGAGAACAAGAACATCCTCGTCTCAGTTGCCGCACTCGACCCCGACACCTAGAGCCGCTCGGGCGCGGCAACCCTGATCCAGCCCTTCGCAACCTGTCCGATATGTAGTTGTGCCCTACCTTCGTTAGACGGTGATCCCCTTCGATGCTCTCGCATCCTGGAGAGCAACGGCTTATCCTGAGCCGTGTTGGAGACAGAGCTGGATCGGGAGCTGGGGAAGACACAAGACGCGCTGCTCGCCCGGTTCGCGCCTGACGCTCGGGTCCGCCGAGTCCGCTGGTCAGAGGGCGAGACGCAACTCCTCGAACTCGGCACCGGCACGCCCCTCCTGTACGTCCATGGTGGGTTGGGCGGCTCGTTCGAGGTCGTACCGATCCTCAGGGTTCTCGCAAAGAACCACCGCGTTCTCGCCGTCGATCGGCCGGGCCACGGGTTGGCCGATCCGTTCGACTACCGCGGTGTCGATCTGCTCGACCACGCTCGGACATTCCTGCGCGACATCCTCGATGCAATCGAGCTCACGACCGTAGACATAGTCGCCCAGTCGATCGGCGCGCTCTGGTCCGTCGCGTTCGCGATCGACACTCCCAGCCGAGTTTCCCGACTCGCACTCGTCGGGGCTCCAGCCGGAGTCAGGCGCCGTGTGCCGCGCCAGCTGCTTCCACTTGGGCT
>JBKPRD010000269.1:0-11454 GCA_046734415.1 Actinomycetota bacterium
ACGGCCCGTCGAAACGGCCCTCGACGTCGGCACCGGCGGCGGGATCCAGGCGATCCTCCTGGCGCGCCACAGCGGCCGCGTCGTCGCGACCGACGTCAACGCGCGGGCGCTGAACTTCGCAGCCTTCAACACCCGCCTCAACGGCGTCGACAACGTCGAGCTGCGGCTCGGCAGCTTCTTCGAGCCGGTCGAGGGCGAGCGTTTCGGTCTCGTCTCCTGCAACCCGCCGTACGTGATCTCGCCCGAGTCGGCGTTCCTCTTTCGCGACAGCGGGCTGAGCGGCGACACGGTCTCGCGCGACGTCGTCCGCCGCGCACCGGAGTTCCTCGAGGAGGGCGCGTTCGCGCAGATGCTCGTCAGCTGGGTGGACACGCCCGGCGGCGACTGGTCTGCGCGGGTGCGGCCCTGGGTGGAGGAAAGCGGCTGCGACGCGTGGCTCCTCCACTACGGCACCGACGATCCGCTCGCCCACGCCGGCAAGTGGCTGCGCCACGAGGTGGAGGACCCGCCCGCCTACGCGGCTGCACTCGACCGCTGGCTCGAATACTTCGAGAGGCTCGGGATCGAGGGGATCGCCTCCGGCGCCGTCATCCTCCGCCGCCGCTCGGGCCGAAACTGGGTGCGGGCGGACGAGCTCCCCGGCGACCGGCTCCGTCCGGCCGGCGAGCACATCCTCCGCGTCTTCACGGCCGGGGACCTCCTGTCCGGGCTCCGCGACGAGCAGGAGCTTTTGCGGGAGCGGCTCGCGCTCGCGCCCGACGCGAAGCTCGAGCAGCAGGTCGTCTTCCGCGAGCACGAGTGGACGGTCGAGGACATCCGGCTCGCGCTCGAGGGCGGCCTCCGCTTTCGCGCCGGGCTCGACCAGCCGACGGCGGCGCTGCTCGCGGCTCTCGACGGCAAGCGCACGCTCGGCGAGGTGGTCGAGGACGTGGCGCGGGTGCAGGGCGCGAGCCGCGAGAGCGTGGCGCAGGCGGCGCTCCCGGTCGCAACGCAGATGCTCGCGGCCGGGTTTCTCGAGCGCGTGTAGCTACCTTCGACGGCGTGGGGTCCGCTGTCGCAGCGGCGCTCATCTCGATCATTGGGCTGAACACCGGCCGCAGCCCAGGGTGGTCGTGTGGACGGGAACGCCGTCGCGGCTGGGCGCTGCGCGCGTGGTCTCGTTCGCGACCTCACCGGTGCACGGTGTCGAAGGCGCCGAGCAGGCAAGCGCTAAAGCGAGCCTCGTTGCGTGAGGCGGCGGGACAGGTGAAGCCTGTCCCTAGACCTGCAGCCGCTCGAGGGCCGCGCCTTCGGCCAGCGCCAGTGCACGCTCCCGTCCGTACCTTGCCGCGATCGCCTTCACCGCCTCGCGCAGGCGGCTCGGGCGCTCCGGGCGATGGGCGTCCGAGGCGACGAAGTCTCCCACACGCAGATCGAGAAGACGCCACCCGCACCGCTCGCACGCCTCGCCATGGCCTCCGACGAACGAGTCCGCGTTGAAACAGACCTGCGCGCCTTCCTCGACCAGCTCGACCAGGAGCTCCGGGCGGCGCTGCACGCCGAGGGATCGCTCTGGATGGGCGAGGATCACCTCGAACCCGGCCGCACGGATCTCCGCCGCTTGCTCGCGCGTGACGGCGACCTCGTCCTCGAACGAGAACCACGGCCCCGGCAGCTCGAGGAGCAGCGCCCGCGTGCCCTCCATAACGTAGTCGCCGAGGTCCCCGACGAGCGCGCCGGTCGCCGCAAGTTCCCACCCCAGCCGCAGTTCCAGCCCGAACTCCGCACACAGCGGCTTCATCTCCAAGTAGCTCGCCCTCGCGAGCGCCACCCGCTCGTCGGTGATCGGGAACCAGCTGTCCGGCGGGTGGGCGTGCGGCGTGCCGTAGACGACCCCCGTCCCCTCGGCCGCCATCTGCCGGCACAGGGCCAATCCCGCCTCGATGCTCGTCGCGCCGTCGTCCCCCGAGGGGATCACGTGCGTGTGCAGGTCGACGAAGCCGGCCATGCCCTGACGCTACCGGCGCGCCCTTGCTTAATCCCCGCTTAACCCGCCCGTCCGCCGACGCGGCTACGTTCCGACAGGATGGTCCGTCTCGATCGCCATCCGAGCGGGCCACGCCTGTACGTCCTCGGCCGTCGGATTCACGAGTACCACGTCGGCCTCGCGCTGCTCTTAGCAGCCCTCGCGATGGCCGTGCTCGAGGACGACCAGGTCGCGCTCGCCCTCGCCGCCACGGCGGCCTGGCTCGTCGCCAAGGACTGGCGCGACCTCTTCCCCGGCCTCCGCGACACCGCCTGCTGGCGCCTCGGGATCCACCGCGTGCCCGCCCCGCTGAGAGAGCGCCGCCGGCTCGAGCGCCTCCCCGCGGTCGCCGCCGCGACGGCGCTGGCCGTCGGCGCGGTGAACCTCGCGTCCGCGCTGACCCCGAACGTCGCCTGGCGCGGCCATCTGCTCCTCCAGGTCGAGCCGGTCGAGCTCGTGCCGCTCTTCCACACGGTCGCCGTCCCGACGAGCGTCGCCTTGATCGTCTGCGCCTTCTACCTCGGGCGCCGGCGCCACCGTGCGTGGTGGGTCGCACTCAGCTTGCTGCTCGCCCTCGGCGCGCTCGACCTGCTCAAGGGCTTCGACTTCGAGGAGGCCCTCCTCTCGTTCGTCGCCGGCGCTGTGCTCTGGCTCGGCCGCGGCGCCTTCTATGTCCGGCACGACCGGCCCGATCGCCGCGTCCTCCTCCGGGCGCTCGCCGGTGCAGCCGCGGTCGTCGCCCTCGTCGGCGGGTTCGTCGCTGCCATCGCTCACGTCGACTCGCCTCGACTCGTTGCCCGCGAGACCGCCGACCTGCTGCTCTGGCGGCACGGGCCGATCGCCTTCGGCGACGACGTCGTCTGGCTTCCGTTCGCGGCCGGCGCGGTCGCCCTCGGCGGCCTGCTCGCCATCGCCTACCTCGCGTTCCGGCCGCTTGCGCCGCCGGGCCAGCCGTCGTGGAAGGACCGGCGCCTGGCGGACGAGCTCGTCCGCACGCACGGCCGCGACACGCTCGCGTTCTTCAAGCTCCGCCGCGACACGCAGTACCTCTTCGCCTCCGACCGGCGCGCGTTCGTCGGCTACCGGATCGAGGGGAACGTGATGCTGCTCTCCGGCGATCCGGTCGGCGACCCCGGCTCGCTGCCGCTCCTCCTGCGCGAGACCTGCGGCTTCGCGGACCGGCACGGGCTGCGGCTCGGCGCGGTCGGCGTCGGCGCAGAGACGCTGCCGCTCGTCCGCGACGCGGGCCTGCGCGCGCTGTACATCGGCGACGAGGCGATCGTCGAGACTGGCCGATTCTCGCTCGAGGGCCGCGCGATCCGCAAGCTGCGCCAGTCGGTCTCGCGGCTCGAGAGCGCCAGCTACACCGTGTCCGCCCAGGAGCTCGGCCGCCTCCGCGCTACCACGCGGGCGCAGCTGCGCGCCGTCTCCGCCCGGTGGTTGGACGGCGCGCCCGAACGGGGATTCTCGATGGCGATGGACTCGCTCGAGGCCGCCCACCAGCCCGACAGCGTCGTCGTCCTCGCCCGCGACGCCGACGGAGCTGTCCGCGGCTTCCTCCACTTCGTCCCGAGCTACGGCCGCGCGACGATGTCGCTCTCGTTCATGCGCCGCGACCGTGACACGCCCAACGGGCTGACCGAGTTCCTCGTCGTCAAGGCGATCGAGCTGCTGCGCGAGCGCGGGATCGAGGAGCTCTCGCTCAACTTCGCCGCCTTCGCTCGCCTGCTCCGCCGGCCGCGGGGCGCCGCCGAGCGCGCGCTCAGCCGGGGCCTGAGCCTTGCCGACCGCTTCTTCCAGGTCGAGCGCCTCTACCGTTTCAACGCGAAGTTCGACCCGCGGTGGGAGCCCCGCTACCTCGTCTTCGAGGGCGCGCTCGGGCTGCCGCGCGTCGGCCTCGCGGCCATGCTCGTCGAGGGCCAGCTGCCCCGGCTCGCATTCTCGCGCGCGTGAAGCGCTGGGTCCCCCCGGCGCTCGCGCTGATCGCACTGGCGCTCGTGCCCTGGGCGCTCTGGCTGGCGACGGCGCTGCCGTCGCACGAGCGAGCGGAACACTGGGATCTCGCCTGGGCCGGCTTCGACCTGATCCTCGCCGCCGCCCTCCTCGCAACCGCTGTCTCGGCCTGGCGCCGCGGCCCGCTGCTGCAGGCGTGCGCAGCCTCCGCCGGCACGCTCCTCGTCGTCGACGCCTGGTTCGACCTGCTCACCTCGAGCGGCCGCGACCTGACCTACGCGATCGTGCTCGCCGTCGTCGCCGAGCTGCCGCTCGCCCTCGTCTGCCTCTGGATCGTCCTCGATCCGGAGAACTGCGCTCGTAGACTGGCCAAGTGGAGGACCGCCTCCTCGACTGGTTTGCACGCCACGGCCGCGACCTCCCCTGGCGGAGAACCCGCGACCCCTACGCGATCCTCGTCTCCGAGGTGATGCTCCAGCAGACCCAGGTGGCGCGCGTCGTGCCGCGCTACCTGGACTGGCTCGAGCGCTGGCCGACGGTTCACTCGCTCGCGGCCGCGTCGACGGCGGAGGTAATCCGCGCCTGGCAGGGGCTCGGCTACAACCGCCGCGCCGTCACCCTCCACCGCACCGCGCAGGTCGTCGCCGAACGCGGCTGGCCGGACGACCTGACCGAGCTGCCGGGCGTCGGGGCATACACCGCGGCCGCGATCGGGAACTTCGCCCTTGGCCGCCCGGTCCTCCCTGTCGACGTGAACGTCCGCCGGGTGCTCGAGCGGACCGGCGGCGAGTTCGCCCCCGCAGCCGCCCAGGCCCTCTTCGACCTCGGCGCCACCGTCTGTCTCGCGCGCGTCCCGCGTTGCGGCGAATGCCCGCTCGCGCAGACCTGCCCCTCGCGCGGCCGCACCTACGAGCCGAAGCGGAAGCAAGGGTCGTTCGAAGGCTCGTTCCGCCAGCGCCGCGCCGCGTTCCTCCGCCGGGTCGCGTCAGGGCCGCAGCCCGCGCGCGCCGACCTGGAAGCCGTCGCGTCACTCTTGGCGGATGGGCTCATCGTCGTCCAGGACGGCCGCGTTACGCTCCCGGCGTGACGAGATACGACGAGCTGATCGACGAACTCTGCCGCGCGGCCCAGCCGGACTGCCCGGCACCGCCGGAGTTCGCGGCGTACCTGTACAAGGTGCGCCGCGAGGCCTACACGGTCACCGACGCCGACGTCCAGGCGCTGAAGGACGCCGGCTACTCCGACGACGAGATCTTCGAGCAGACCGTCTCCGCGGCCACCGCCGCCGGGCTCGAGCGGCTCGAAGCGGGCCTGAGGACACTTCGGTGAGGCTCGCCGCCGTCGACACCGGGCACACGCCCGAGAACGTCGAGGTCCTCGACCGCATCCGCGAGCAGCGCGGAACCGAGCCGAGCGGCGTCCTGAAGACGCTCTATTACCGGCCGGAGATCTTCGGGCGGTCGTTCTCGGAGGCGCTCGACCTCGCGATGCGCGGACCGTCGGACTGGAGCCCGGGCGAGCGCGAGCTCTTCGCCGGCTTCGTCTCGAAGCTCCAGCAGTGCCCGTTCTGAACGCGCTCCCACGCCGCGGTCGCGGCGTATGCGCTCGGTGAGGAGGTCTGGGAGGCAGTCGAGCGCGACTGGCGAACGGCGCCGGTCGACGACAAGCTGCGGGCGACGCTCGGCTTCCTCGAGAAGCTGACTCTGCGGCCGGAGGAGCTCGACCCGGCCGACGCCGATGCCGTGCGCGCCACGGGCGTCTCCGACGAGGCGCTCGTCGACGCCATCCACGTGGGAGCGCTCTTCAACATGATCGCGCGCCTCGCCGACTCCCTCGGCTGGGATGTTCCGTCGTGGGAGGCCTGTCGAGCCCGCGGGGAGCCGATGCTCTCGAGCGGATACTCGCTCGACAGTCGCTGATTGCAGAAGCGTTCGGAGGGAACCACCTCCGTATGGTCGGGAAGAGCGACACCTGGCTCGCTCGACAGCTCGGCAAGCCGTACCGCTGGGCGGCGCTGGTGGCCGCGGCCGCCGTGCTCTCGGTCGGGGCTCTCGCCGGCGTCGCCTGGAGCGTTGGTTTCACCGAGGTCTGGCAGAAGCTCGTCTTCCCGCACTGGTACTGGCTGCCGGTCGCGGTCGCAGGCGAGGTGGTTGCCTACCTCGGCTACACGCTCGCCTACCGGGAGGTGACGCGGGCCGAGCGAGGGCCGGAGCTGGACGTCCCGAGCGTCGCCGCCCTCGTCACGACCGGTTTCGGCGCCTTCGTCATGGCCGGCGGCTTCGCGCTCGACCGCGCGGCGCTGCAGCGCGCGGGGATGTCGGAGCGCCAGGCACGGGAGCGCGTCCTCGGGCTCGGGACGCTCGAGTACGCGGTACTCGCCCCCGCGACCGTCGTCGCGGCCGCCTACCTGATCGTGGAGAACAAGAGCTCGATCGATCCGAGCGTGACCTGGTCGTGGGTGATCGGCGTCCCGGTCGGCGCAGTGCTCGCGCTGACGGCGCTGCGGTACAAGGACGCGTTCCACAGCACGGGCTGGCGCATGCACGTCTTCGGCAGCCTCGCCGCGATCGAGCTCCTCTTCCGCTTCCTCCGGCAGCCGCGCGCGGTCGTTGCCGTCGGCGGCATCTCGGCCTACTGGATCGGCGACATCTTCTGTCTGTGGGCGGCGCTGCACGCGTTCTACGCGCATACACCTCCGGTCGCGCCGCTGCTCGTCGCCTACGCGACCGGCTACTCCTTGACGCGGCGGGCGCTGCCGCTCGGCGGCGCGGGCATCGTGGAGGCGCTGCTGCCGTTCGCGCTCGGCTGGGTCGGGATCGCGCTTGCACCGGCGTTGCTGGCGGTCGGCGCGTACCGGGTGATCAACCTCTGGCTGCCGATGATCCCCGCGTTTGCCGGCATCCCCACCCTGCGGCGGATCGAGCGGCGCCGGGTCCGCCCGACCGCCCGCGCGACCGGGTAGCGCCGGCAAACGAAACGGCGCATGATGCGTCTTGAACAGCGATGCCCCCAATCGACTGGGATAAGTTCGAGCTCGACAGGCTCTCCGCCGAGCTACGCGAGGATCCGGGCGGCCCCGAAGGCGAGCGGATGATCTGGGCGTTCGAGGAAGCGCTGCGGATCGCGCGCGGCGGCGACGACATGCTGGAGCACTTCCTCGCCGCGACCACGTGCCTGCTCGCGCGGGCGGAGGAGACTACGCCGCGCACCGTCCTGGAGGCGTTCTTCCGGCGCTCCACCTCGGACGAGGCGTGGCGCCAGCGCTACCTGCCGCTCTTCCTCTAGGGCTCCGGCGGGGCAAGGCGCCCCGCCGGAGGAGAGATCGTCAGGACTGGTAGCCCGAGCCGCCGGGCCCGTAGTACGAGCCGAGCCGGCCGCGGTAGTCGTCGTCGCGGACGATGCTCTCGTCGAACTCGGGAGCGTTCTTGATCTGGTCCTTCGTCCGGTTGACGAAGACCTTCTCGTCCTCGTGGTCGACGCGGGAGATCACGCCGGCCGGCAGCATGACCTTCTTGCCGAAGATCCACGGGCCGGTGTCGACGATGATGTAGCCGGCACCGACCTCATTGCTCGCCTCGTCGATCTTGCCGATGCTGCCGTCGAGCGACTCGACCTTGTAGTCAACAAGATTCGCGGTCGACCACGCCTGCTCGCGATACGTCCAGATTTCCATCATGGCCGTTACATTCACCCCTTTCGGGTTCCGGTTGACCCTCTTCGGCTACCCGGTGGCCCGAAAGAAATACGTCGCGGTGCGAACTATCTACGGAGGGCTCAGCCGCCGCTGATCGCCGCGATCACGTCCACGCGCGAACTATCTGCGACGGCGGTGTCGAGTCCCGCCCGCTCCTTGTCGACGTAGACGTTGATGTGCGGCCGGAGCGCAGGCCCGGCCTCGACCAGCCGGTCGCGGAAGCCGGGCCAGCGCTCGTCCAGCTGCGCGATCGCGTCGCCCACGGAGCCCGCGTCCACCTCGACCCGGCGGGTCAGCTCCGGGAAGAGCGGCAGCAGCGTCGTCGGCAGGTAGACCTCGGCCACTACAGCACCGCCACGTCCACGGACGAGATCCCGGGCAGGTAGCCCGCGATCTCCTTCCAGCTCTCGCCCTCGTCGAGGCTCGTGTAGACCTGGCCGGTGCTCGTCCCGAAGTAGAGGCCCGGGGTGTCCTCGCCGTCGATCGTCATCCCCCGGCGCAGGACGCCGAGGAACGCGTCGTCGTGCGGTAGGCCGTCGTCGAGGCGCTGCCACGTCGAGCCCGCGTCCTGCGTCCGCCAGACGGCTGCGTGACCGTCGGGCATGCAGCGGCCGTGGCCAGGATCGAGCGGGATGACGTAGAACGTGTCGCGGTCGTGCGGATGGACGGCTGCGGCGAATCCGAACTCGGTCGGCAGCCCCTCGGTGATCTCCGTCCAGGTCAGCCCCTGGTCATCGCTGCGGTGCATGCCGATGTGGTTCTGCTGGTACATGCGCGTCCCGTCCACCGGCGACCTCACAAGGCAGTGGACGCAGTAGCCGACCTCGGGATTCTCGAGCGGCCAGTCTGCGCGCAGGCCCTTGTTCCGAGGTGCCCAGGTCTTGCCGTCGTCGGCCGTCTCGAACAGGCTGTGACCCTGGACGATCGCCCACCAGTGCCGGGGGTCGTCCGGATCCTGCATGGTCTGCGAGATGCCGAGGTTTCCGGGCGGCTGGTTCGCGGGGTCGTTCCACTTGTCGCGGCCGGGCTGGTCGTCGAGCGTGCTGACGAGCGAGAACGTCTTCCCGCCGTCGCGGCTCTCGAAGATGCCGTTCGCCTCCGCGCCGACGAGCAGGCGCCCGTGCCCGGCGCTGAGGCTGGAGATCTTCGAGAGCTTCAGGTCGGAGTCGTCGCCGTAGGTCAGTCCTTCGCTCGAGTGATCCCAGGTCTCGCCGAGGTCGCTGCTGCGCCAGACGGCGGAGCCGTGCCACTCGCTCCCCGCGGCGGCGTAGATCGTGCCCGAGTCCTTGTCGAGCACAGCATGGTAGATCGGCCAGCTCTCGCAGTAGGGCCCGCGCACGTTCCAGTCCTTGCGGTCGTCGCTCTCGAGGACGAACAATCCCTTGCGCGTGGCGACGAGCACGATCGTCTGCGGCAATTCCCTCACCTCCGGTCGTGTGGCGACATCACTTTGTCAGATGTGACCGAGGCTGCGCCGGAAACTCATCGGTCAGCCGACGTGAAATCGGACCACGCTCGTCCCGCCGCTGACCGGCACCCAGACGTCGCCGAAGGCGAAAGCCGCCGGGAAGGGCTGCGGGCCGACCTTCCACGCCGCGACGACCCTGTTCCGGACAGGATCGATGCGGCTGACCGTGGCGTCGCCGTGGTTCGGGACGAAGACGCTCCCGTCGACGGCGATCGCCGGGTTGTTCGGGCTGAAGCCGACCTTCACCCGGGCGACGACCTTGAGCGTGCGCGGGTCGATGCGCACGACCGTCGACCCCGAGCCGGCGGCGACCCAGATCGCGCGGCCGGAGACCGCGAGCGCGTCCGGGCCGAGGAGGCCGGTCGCGACCTGGCGGGCCCTGTTCGTCGCAGGGTCGACGCGCCAGATGCTCCTCCCCCTGTTGTTGCCGACCCAGATCGCCCCGGCTCCGTAGCGGACCTGCCGCGGCGCCGCCCCGACCTTGATCCTTGCGACGATCGTGTTCGTCGCCGGGTCGATGCGGCTGACCGTCCCGTTCGTCTCGCTCGTCGCCCAGACGGAGCCGGCGCCGAACTCGACGTCCCAGAGGCTCGGACCGACAGGGATTCTCGCGACGACCTGCATCTGCGTCGGGTCGACGCGCTCGACGTTGTTCGTGCCGTAGCCGTCGACCCAGAGGGCGTCCGCCCCGGAGACAACGCCGCACGGCTGGCTGCCGACCTGCACCTTGCCCGTCACCCCGTTCGTCGCCGGGTCGACGCGGGCGATCGTCGCGTCGCGGATGTTCGAGACCCACAGGAAGCCGAAGCCCGCTCCCTCGGAGCATGGGCCGTTGCCGGTGACGACACGCGCGGCGATGCGCGCAGGGGCGAGGGTGGCGGCGCCGGCGGCAGTGCCCACCAGCGCGGCTGCCAGAATCACGAGGAGCGCAACACGCATCAGACCCACCTCCCAAGTAGTACGAAGTCGCAGCAATATACTACGAGATCGTAGTTCATGGCGAAGCAGACGACCCGCGGACGCAACGTCCTCTTCCGGCTTTACATCCTGGGACAGTTGACGAACGACCTCTTCGACTCGTCGATGACACGCCTCAAGCTCAACCCCAACGACTTCGCGGTGCAGAGCGCGATCCGCGCGTACCAGCCGGTGACGCCGAGCCAGCTCTCGTCCCTGCTCGGCACACCGCCGACGACGCTCTCCTCGCAACTCGCCCGGCTCGAGCGGCGTAGGCAGATCAAGCGCCGCCGCAATCCGGAGGACGGGCGTTCGAGCCTGATCGAGCTGACGAAGGCGGGCGAGAAGAACGTCCTCGCTGCGCTGCCGGCGCTGCGCGGGGCGATCGCTGTCGTCGCCGAGCACCTGGACTACTCGCTCGAGGAGCTCGACCTGGCGCTCGACCGCCTCGAGGACGCGCTGCGGGCGGCGGTCTCCAGGCCCGACGAAGTGACGAGGCGTCCCGCAGCCCGGCGCCGGTCGGCTTGACTTCACGTCGAGCTCCCCGAGGGCGTGGCGCGGGAGCGCCTGCGCGATTTTCTGGCCGCTGGCGATCGGCAACGGCTGGCGGGACACGGTCGACCGTCTCGCCGCCGCGCTCGCGCGCTAGAGCGCGAGGGTCATCTCGAGCTGGCGGACGACGACGGTTGCGCCGACCTCACGGAGGGCAGTGGCGACCGGACCGTCCGCGGGATAGTTGAGCGCGAAGATCGCGCCGCGGGCGCGCAGCGCCGCGAGGAGTCCCGGGAGAGCGGCCGGCTCGTCGGCTGCCTGGAACAGGTTCACCCGGCCGCCCTCCATCCGGTAGAGGGCGACGGCGCCGTCCGTTGCCGCGGCCGCGACGCCGCTGAGGTTGTCGACCGTCGCGTCCTCGCGCTGCCACGGCTCGGGCTCGGTGCGGCCGGCGACGATACGGCGGCGCGTCTCGGCGGGGTCGGCGTCCTCGGCGGGCGCGGCGTCGGCTGCGGTCAACGAGAGCACCTGGAGCTCGCGGGTAGTCCGGAAGCCGAGCTTCTCGTACAGCGCGATCGCAGCCGCGTTCACGACGATCACCTCGAGCACCATCTCGCCGGCGCCCGCGCCGCGTGCCTGCGCGAGCAGGGCGCGGGTCAGTCGCTCGCCGATGCCGCGGCGGCGCACGCGCGCTATCACGCCGACGCCGCCGAGCCACGTGCGGTCGCCGCGGAGGCCGAGATTGGCGAGGCCGAGCGCCGCTCCGCCGTCCCAGGCGACGAGCGACCGATCGAGGTCGAGGTCGAAGGCGCCGACCATTTGCGCGAGGCGGGACTCGTCCACCTCGAAGGGGACGGCGTAGCCCTCGTACGCGGCGGTGAAGAG
>JBKPRD010000270.1:0-5713 GCA_046734415.1 Actinomycetota bacterium
TGGTCTAACCGAAAAATCGTGGTAAACTACCTGAATTCAGTTCAAATAACGCGTGTGAGAGGAGCTTTGAGGGCATGGCGACCGTCGAGGAAACCGTAGGTACCGACCCAATCCAGTACGAAGTCGACGGTCACGTCGCCACGATCTGGCTGAACCGGCCTCACATCAGGAATGCTGTCAACTGGGAGCTCCTGAACCAGATGGCCGTCCGCGTCGAGGAGGCAGCGGGCGACGATGACGTGCGGGTGGTTCTGTTCCGCGGCCGCGGCGGCACGTTCTGCGCGGGCGCCGACCTCAACATGCTCTCGAGCACGCATCTCGGGACAAGCAAGACCTCGCTCGAGCTGGCGAATCTCTCGGCCAAGACCTACGACCGCATCCACACGATGCCCAAGCCGACAGTGGCGGTCATCGAGGGCTACGCGGTCGCCGGGGGCTTCGAGCTCGCGATCTCGTGCGACTTCGCGATCATCGCGGACGAGGCCAACATCGGCGACTTCCACATTCGCCGCGCGCTGTTCGGCGGCTGTGGGCCGATCTACCGGCTGCCGCGGATCATGGGCATCCGCAAGTCGAAGGAGCTAATGCTCACCGGCAAGCTCCTCTCCGGCAAGGAGGCGGCCAGCCCCGAGTGGAACCTCTGCAACAAGTCGGCGCCGGCCGAGGAGCTCGACCAGTGCGTGGCTGACTTCGTCGCCGACCTGGCGGACAAGAGCCCGTTCTGCATGAAGATCA
This sequence comes from Actinomycetota bacterium, assembly GCA_046734415.1. GTDB lineage: Bacteria > Actinomycetota > Thermoleophilia > Gaiellales > Gaiellaceae > DATBLE01. Next base: position 736 of record JBKPRD010000270.1, read on the forward strand.
CGAAGGAGACACTCAACCGCGGTCTCGATGCCGACACGGAGTCGCTCATCGTGATGGAGCAGATGGCGTGCAACGTCGTCCACAACTCCGCCGACGCGAAGGAAGGCGTGGCCGCATTCCTCGAGAAGCGCGATCCGGTGTGGACGGGCACCTGAGCCAGCCGGCACCCGAGCGCGCCGATGGACTTCGCCTACGACACGACGACAACCGAGCTCCAGGAGCGCCTCGAGGCGTTCATGGAGGAATTCATCTATCCCGCCGAAGAGACGTTCTTCGACCAGCGGGCGAAGATGGGCGACCGCTGGTCGTCGCCCGCGATCGTCGCGGAGCTCAAGGCCGCGGCACGCGCTCAGGGTCTCTGGAACCTGTTCCTGCCGCGCACGCACGAGTACGGCGCGGGTTTGACGAACGTGCAGTACGCCCCGCTCGCCGAGATCACGGGGCGTGCGGTGTGGCTGGCGCCGGAGGCGCTCAACTGCTCTGCACCCGACACCGGGAACATGGAGCTGCTGTCGCTGTTCGGGACCGACGAGCAGAAGGAACGCTGGCTGGACCCGCTGCTCGAGGGCCAGATTCGCTCGGCGTTTTCGATGACCGAGCCCGCTGTGGGCTCCTCCGATGCGCGCAACGTGGCGCTGAGCATCACCCGCGACGGCGACGAGTACGTGATCAACGGCCGCAAGTGGTGGACGTCGGGAGCAATGTCGCCGCGCTGCCAGCTGCTGATCGTGATGGGGGTGACTGACCCCGATGCGGAGACCTACCGGCGCCAGAGCATGATCCTGGTTCCAAAGGACTCGCCGGGCGTCGAAATCGTGCGCTCCACAAGCGTGTTCGGCTACGACGACGGCTATCACGGCGGTCACGCCGAGATCGTCTACGACGACGTGCGTGTGCCGATCGAGAACCTGCTCGGCGACGAGGGCGACGGCTTCCGCATCGCCCAGGAGCGGCTCGGCCCAGGACGGATCCATCACGCGATGCGCACGATCGGCATGGCCGAGCGTGCGCTCGAGCTGATGATCGAGCGGACAGCTTCGCGCTCGACGTTCGGACGGCCGATCATCGAACACGGGGTGGTCGAGCGCTGGATCGCAGAGGCGCGAGTCAAGATCGAGCAGGCAAGGCTCTTGACACTCAAGACGGCGTGGCTGATGGACACCGTTGGCAACAAGGGTGCGCGCATTGAGATCTCGGCGATCAAGGTCGCGGCTCCGGAGGTTGCGACATGGGTGATCGACCGCGCGATTCAGGCGCACGGCGCCGGCGGTGTCTCACAGGACTTCCCCCTGGCTGAGCTGTACGCAGTCGCGCGCAGCCTGCAGATCGCCGACGGTCCCGACGAGGTGCACCTGATGTCGATCGCACGCCGCGAGACGCGCGCAGTGCGCGAGCGCGTGGCGGCGTGACGGCCGCTCCGGCCGCGCGCAAGGTCGCGGAGTACCACTTCAAGCTCCCGCCGGACGCGACGGAGATCTTCATCGTCCGCCACGGCGCCTCCGCCGACGCGGTGCCGGGCGAGCCGTATCCGTTCGCCGGCAGGTGGAGCAATCCGGAGCTGAGCCCGGCCGGGCGCGACCAGGCCGAGCGCATCGCCGAGCGCCTGGCCCACGAGCGGATCGCTGCCATCTACGTCAGCGACCTGTGCCGCACGCAGCAAACAGCGGCGCCCCTGGCGGAGCGGCTGGGGATCACGCCGACCGAGGACGCCGGCATCCGTGAGGTGCACATGGGCGAGTGGGAGGGCTACGTCTGGCGGCAGCGGATCGAGGAGCGTGACCCACTCGCGCTGCAGATGATCGACGAGCAGCGCTGGGACATTCTCCCCGGCGCCGAGGATCCAGAGGGGTTCGCCGCGCGCGTCCGCGCGGCACTGGCACGCATCGCGGATCGCCACCGCGGAGAGACGATCGCGATCTTCACGCACGGCGGAGTGATCGGCCAGGTCGTCGGGGACGCGGTTGGCTCGCTGCCGTATCCGTTCAACGCCTCCGACAACGGCGCGATCGCGCAACTGGTGCGAACTTCCACTCGCTGGAAGGTGCGCCGCTTCAACGACACGACGCACCTGCACCCTCGCTTCACGCTCGTAGCCGAGCCGCTGACCTGATGCCGTGCAGGACGTCGTCGACTTCCACCGGGTCAGCCAGACGCTCTACCGGTACGCGTCGTCGGTCGATCAGAAGGATTGGACGCATCTGCGCACGCTTTTCACGGACGACGCCACGGCGCGCTACGGCGACTACCCGCCGCTTGCGGGTGCCGACGCCATCGTGCGGTTCGTCGCGGACGCGTCCGAGAAGCGCAGTTGGCTTCATCACTTAATCTCCGTCTACCACGTCGAGGTCGACGGGGACGAGGCCACGGCGCTGACCTATCACACGTCGCACCAGATCGATGCATCTGATCCGAGCACGGTCGGCGTGATCGTCGCGCGCTACCACGATCGGTTGCGGTTGGTCGACGGCGACTGGAAGATCGCCGACAAGCGCATGGAGATCGGCGCACGCGAGCGCCACCAGCTCGCTTAGGGAGGGGCTACCGGTCGCCGTCGGCCCAGCGGGCGAGGCGATCCCACAACCGGGTGCGCGTCGCGGCGAAGTTGTGGCAGTGGGCCGCGTCTTCGAGGACGTACAGCGTCACGTCACGGCTGCCGATGTAGAAGGCCACCTCGTCGTGGGGGCGCTCCGGGATGTCGTGCTCTCCGAAGCCCAGGAACACGGGGCACTCGACCCTCGGCGCGAAGCTCGCGCTGTAGCCGGTAGTAAGTGCCTCGACATACGACTGCCGCGGCCAGCGGGTCACCGTGGCGTCGTCGGCCGCGACGACGTCGGCCGGAGTCGACGCCGTGTACAGCCACGAATGGTTCGGCTGGCGCGGAGCGATCGCGTAGCCCGCGTCCCAGTCCGCGAAGAATGCCTTTGCCTGCACGACGGCAGCTGCGCGCGCATCGGCCGCGTCGGCGGCGTCGGCGGTCACGCTGTCTTTCGCGCCGTGCGTGAAGCCGAGCGACGCGACGCGGTCGTAGGTGCCGAGCAGTGCCTGCGTGATGATCGTGATGCAGCCGCCGAGTGAATGGCCGACGCCGATCAGCTGAGCGCCCGGCAGCCGCTCGCGTACTGCTTCCGCGAACGCACCCGCGGCACGCGCCATCGCGTCGAGGTTGACGGCGTCGACATCGGCCGGCGCGTAGCTTCCGCCGACACCGAGATGGTCCGCGGCCACGACGGCGAACCCCTGCGCGGCCATGTGTTCGGCGAAGCTGTAGCCGGGCACGGCGTCGAACTGCCAGTAGCGGCGGTCGTAGGAGCCGCCAGGCCAGCAGACAAAGACGGCACGGGCCGCCCCGGGCGGCTCGTGGATGCTGGCGGTCAGCGTCACCTGCTCCCGGCCGAACGGCAGCTCGACGGAAATGTCGGCGAGAGGTTTGCTCGGCGTCGTCGATGCCATGGCTAGACCGCAGTCACTAGGCCGCCGTTGGGGCTGAGCGTGGCGCCCACGTAATACGCGGCGTCGTCGGAGGCGAGGAAGGCGACCGTTGCGGCGATCTCCTCGGGCTCGCCGAGGCGTCCGGCCGGCGTCTTCGCGAGGTTCGCGCGGCGCCCCGCATCGAGTGCGCCCTTCAGGCGTGTCGTGTCGACAAACCCCGGAGCCACGGCGTTGACGCGAATGCCTTGGACGATCAGCTCCTTCGCCGCTGACTTGGTGAAGCCGAGAATGCCCGCCTTGGCGGCCGAGTAATGAGGGTGGCCGACACAGCCCTCGATCCCGCAGATCGAGGCCATGTTCACGATTACGCCGCTACCCCGCGGCGCCATCGAGCGGACTGCCGCACGCGTGCAGAAGAAGGTGCCGTCGAGGTGGACCGACATGACAAGTCGCCACTGCTCGTCGGTGAGCCCGGCGATCGCATCGAGCGCGGTGTGGACGCCTCCGTTCGCGGCCTCTTCGCGCTGGCGGTCGAGCAGTGGGCCGATGCGCTGGACGTGATCGAGGGCCACTGCGCCGGCGTTGTTCACGAGGATGTCCGGCGGCCCAAGCTCGGCGGCTACCTGGTCGAAGGCCGTGTCGACGGCGGCGCTGTCGCTGACATCGCCCGCGACTGCCAGTCCTGAGCCGATCGCATCGACCGTGCGCTGGGCGGCGGTTGCTGAGAGATCGAGCACAGCGACATCGGCACCGCCCGCGGCAAGGCGCGCGCAGATGGCTGCGCCGATCCCCGCGCCGCCACCCGTCACGACCGCGACTCTGCCGGTGAAGCTCATCGCGCGACCGTGGCCCCTGTAACTGTTTGCGCGGCCTCGAGCCCGAACACCAGAGCTGTTGCGATACCGCCGGCGTACGCACGGTTCCAGAGCCCGCCGCTGTCGGCGCCTGCCGAAAGCAGCCCCGGGATCGACTCCCCGTTCGTGTCCAGCACGCGTGCCTGCGGATCGATCAGCAGGCCACCGAAGGTGAACGTGATCGCGGGCACCAGCTCGGTCACGTAGTACGGCGGGTCCACGAGCGGCGCCGCGTCGAGCGCGCGTGGCGGGTCGTGTCGCTCATCCGCGGACGCCACGTTGAAGTCCTCGAGCGCCTGACGGACAGCGGTGCCGTCGTAGCCCCACTCGTCGGGCAGGTACTCGAACTCGCCGAGATCCTCGGCGACGGCACAGCGCGCCCCGCGGCGGTAAGCGAGCTTGAAGGTGTCGACGGGTTCCACGCCCGACACGTACGGCTGCAGCATCCACTCGTCGTGCACGCGCTGGTCGCACACGAACAGCGCGCGGGCTTCTGGCTGGTCCACGACGGCGAGCGTGTTGAGGTGGTCGCCAACGGTTTCGTCGACGAAGCGCTGGCCCGCCAGGTTCAGCAGGACGCCGTGTTCGCTGTGGTAGAAGGTCACCTCCCACAGCTCGTGCGCCCCGTTCGCCGCGACGTTCGACGGAACGAGGTGCCCGTAGAAGCCGGCGTTTTCGTAGCCGAACGCGGCGCC
>JBKPRD010000271.1:0-8193 GCA_046734415.1 Actinomycetota bacterium
GCGGAAGATCTCGTCGAACGCGTGGGCGAACTTTGCGTCCCGGTCGTGGACGAGGAACCGGAAGCGGCGCTCATCACCGAGCTGCATGACGAGGTTGCGCGCCTGCTGTGTGGCCCAGCGGCCGTCGGGGTTCGAGGTAGAGGCGATGTACTCGATCCGTCGCGTCGCCAGCGAGATGAAGAACAGTCGTAGATCCGTTGCAAAAACGCTGTCTCGACGGTGAGGAAGTCGCAGGCAAGCATGCTTCCCGCCTGCGCGCGCCGGAACGCACGCCAAGACGAATTGCTCCGCTCCGGAGCCGGCTGAAGACCTGCTGCAAGTAGCACCTTCCGCACCGAGGTCGGGAGACGCTGACACCCAGGCCCTTGAGTTCGCCGACGATACGTCTGTATCCCCAGTGCGGGTTCTCGCGGCCGAGCCGCACGATCAGCGTGCGCAGCGACGGCTCGAGCGGCGGTCGACCGGGAGCCCGATGCGCATACGTCCAGCGACGCGCGACCAGCTGACGGTTCCAGCGCAGCAGCGTCCCAGGCTTGACCGGGAAGCCGGCCCAGGCGGCTCGCGGCAGCGAGCGGCTCAACGCTGCCAGCAGCCCCCGATCAGCCCGCGTCAACTTCGGCTGGCCAGCCTGCCGACGGAGCACCGCGAGCTCATGGCGTAGCACCAAGATCTCGAGCTCCTTCGAGCGACGCGGTCGAGCCAGCAGCCAGACGAGCGCGAACAGGTTCCGCACAGCGAGATACGCGAACGACCTGAGCACGCAACCCTCCCCTCCACCACGACAGCAAGAGCGCTGAACCTAGCCAGATAGCTGCGTCGGAGAACCGGTACGAGTTTTCGAACCCTACGGCCTGGCTGGGACGGGCTAGTGCGTAAGTCCTCGTGCGTACCCGTCTCGTACCCGCGGTACGTTGCGTCTTTGCCAAACAGACAACGATCTTGGGTCTGCCGCGTGTTCATTGCCGGCACCGCGGCCACGGCTGTGCCGCGCGCAGAGGGTCGGGCCGCGTCGTCAGATGCCGACGTTCGCCCGGACCCGGTCGTCGGCGGCCAGCGAGCTCGCGAGCTTGAGCGTGGCGCGCTTCGCCTCGGCGACGCGACGCCTGCCGACGACGGCGCTACCGTGGCCGGGAAGAAGGACGTCGATCGGCACCTCGGCGAGACGATGCAGGCTCTCGACGTACTCGTCGAGGTTCGAGAGCCAGAGCGTGCAGAGCTGGCCGAGCACGGCTTTCTGATCCGCGCGCGGACCGAACATCACGTCTCCGGAGATTCCGATGACCTGGCCGTCGAGCTCGAGCGTGTAGACGGTCGAGTCGGGCGTGTGTCCTGGGAGGAAGTGCGCTGTGATCCTGGTGCAGCCGAGCTCGAACGTGTCGCCGTCCGCGACCTCGTGATCGACGCGGAAGGGATCGAACGCGTAGGTCGGCTCTCGGATCTGGTAGCCGACCAACCGGTGGTCGGCGCGGGCGAGGAATGCGGCTCCGGTGCGGTTGAGGTGGGTTCGCAGCGTTGGAAGAGCGGCCTGCCAGGCGCCGGCTGCTTCGGTGTGGTCCCAGTGCGAGTGTGTGAGAAGAAGGTCGCTGAGCGCGTCCGGGTCGCGGCCAAGGCTTCGGAGGTTGCGCTGGACGTCGTCGCGGCCGGCGCGCGTTCCGCAGTCGACCAGCGCCTGGGCGCCGTCCAGTCGGAGGAGGTAGACGTTCGCGTCCTCCTCTGCGGAGGCCGCCTCGACGGCCCCGCCCCAGCTGCCGCCTCCGACTCGCCAGACGCCCGGGACCACCTCGACGGGACGCGGTCTTCCGCGCTTGGCCCGGCCCGCAAGGGCGATCGTGTTCATTTGGTCGCTCCAGCAGCCAGACCGGAGATGACCTGGCGTTGGAGGATCAGGAAGGCCGTGATCGGTACGAGCATCACGAGCGTGGCACCGGCGAGCGCGCCGGTGACGTTGAATCCAAACGCGGAGCGAAAGCTTGCGAGCGCGAGCTGCACGTTCTGATTGTCCTGCGACGCGGTGAGCAGATTCGCGAAGAAGAACTCGTTCCAGATTCCGATGAAGACGACCACGGCGACGGTCGCGAGGCCGGGCCGTGCGAGCGGGATCACAATCCGTCGCAGGATCGTGAAGTAGCCCGCGCCGTCGACCATCGCAGCTTCCTCGACGTCCACCGGCAGCGTAAGCAGGAGCGCGCGCAGGATCACGAACGAAAGGGGGAAGAACAGCGCTGAGTAGAACAGGATCAGTCCGACCTTGGTGTCGAACAGGCCGAGCTTGCGAACGACGAAGAACTCCGGGGTCGCGAGCCCGACCACTGGCACCGCAAGCGCGAGGCTGAACAGGGCGGCGAGGCTGTTTCGGAACGGGAAGCGAAAGCGTGCCGTCGGGTACGCGGCGAGCAGCGCCGTCGCCAGCGCGCCAAGAGTGCCGCCGACGGCATACAGCAGCGTGTTGAAGATATAGCGCTGCAGGTGAATCTGCGCGAAGGTGTCTCGGTATCCCTGGACGGTGAACGGGTGGGGGACCAGACTCGAGCCGGAGTAGATCTGCGCGCCGGTCTTGAACGACGAAAGCATCACCCAGCCGGTCGGAACCAGGGCGATCAGCGTGAGAACCGCGAGCAGGCCGTAGCAGCCGAGCCAGGAGACGATGCGCCTACCGCCCTTCACAGGTCTCGTTCGCCGATCCGAAAAAGCCGTCGCACGGCGACGATCAACAGCGCGCCGGTGACGACGATGAAGACGCCGACCGCGTTGGCGTAGCCCCATTGGCTGTTCGTGTAGGCGCGGTAGGCGTATAGGACGACAGTCACGGTCGCATCGCCGGGGCCGCCCGTCGTGAGGATGTAGACGATGTCGAACAGCGCGAGGTAGCCGAGCAGAGTGATCAGCACGCACGTGCCGATCGCGTTCCTGAGCAGCGGCACCGTGATCCGCAGGTGGCTCTGGAGCGGTGTCGCGCCGTCGACCTGCGCCGCCTCGTAGAGCTCCGTCGGGATGGCGGCGATCTCCGCCATCACGACGATGATGATGAAGCCGAGGATGAACACGAAGGTCCCGATCACTGCCGGGCGCGCCATGCTCATATCGAACAGCCAGTCACGCTGGTGCGCGAGGCCCAGCCAGCCGAGGAAGCTGTTCAGGAGCCCGTACCGCGGGTTGTAGAAGATCGAGAAGACCAGCGCGTACGCGGCTCCGGAGATCACGAAGGGGACGAACAGCAACGTGCGAAAGAGCCTCCAGCCGGGCAGCCGCTGCGAGAGGATGATTCCCGCGACGCATCCGAGCGGCACCTGAACAAACACTCCTGCCGCCGCGTAGATCGCCGTGTTGCGCACCGCCTTCCAGAAGACGGCGTCCTGAAAGAGGGTCGTGTAGTTCTCAAGTCCGACGTAGCGCCGGCCGAGCACGCTCCAATCGGAGAACGATGTCACGACGAGGACGCCGAGCGGGACGAGGAAGAACGTCGCGAACAGGACCGTCCCGGGTAACAGCGAGAGCGCGATCGCGCCTGCCATGCCGTGCGGCGGGCGTTGACGAACGGCGAACCCGCGCCTCGAGGAACTCCGTTGGCGCTGTCTCTCGAACGGATGGGTCTCGGACGCGGGCGTGGTGGTCATTTAACGATCACTCGGAGGATGACGGGCCGGCTCTCGGCGTAGCGGGCCGGCCCGTCGGTGCCTGGTCGCGCGTCCTATGTCTTGGTCGCCGCGGCCGCGAGTTTGTTCAGGAACTCGGTCGTGCTCAGCCCGCCCTGGACGTAGCTCGGCCAGTCATTCGTCCACTCCTGAAAGAAGGCCGCCGGCGTCGCGAAGTAGGCGTGAGGGTAGGTGTACTTCACTTTCGTGGACTGCTGAACGAGGCGATAAGCAAGCGGCTCCAGCTTTGCGAGCTGCGCCGGCTTCAGCGCGAGCCTCACGGACGGGTAGGCGCCGGTCTTGAGTGTTTGCGCGAAGGACAGCTTCGACGAGGTGACGAACTTCATAAAGGCGACGACCGCCTTCTTCTTCGCGGCGTCGTGGCTGCCGCTGACCCAGCCGCCGTTACCGGCGACGACAATCGCGCCGCGCCCGTTCGCCGTCCAGCCCGGCGCGGCAACGTATCCCACCTGACCGTACAGGCTTGCCGGGGCGTTCTTGCCCTTGATGTCGGCCTGGACCATCCATGGGCCGTTCGCGATCATCGCCGCCTGGCCCTGGACGAATGCCGTCGCGGCGTTGTTGTAGTCGCCGGTGAAGGCATCCGAGTTGACGTAGCCGTCGGTGTGCAGCCGCTTGAGGAACTCCGTCGCCTTGATGACTGACGGGTATCTCATGTAGTTCCCCTTCGCGGTTCCGGTGGAGAGGAACGTGGCGCCGCCGGGCTGTGTGCCGATGAGGTTGGCCCACATGAGGAGCGTCACCCAGTTGCCGTCCATGGCGAACGGGATGCTTCCGCTCGCCTTCAATTTCGCGCAGTCCTGAAGGAACTCGCTCCACGTCGCCGGAAAGCTCCTGATTCCCGCCTTCGCGAACAGCGCTTTGTTGTAGTAGATCCCGATCGAGTCTCGCTCCTCCGGAATCGCGAAGACGTGGCCCTTCTTATCGGTGAGCGCCGCGAACGAGTCGGGATAGAACGACGTCTTCCATCGCTTATCGGCGGCGAGCGCCGGTGCGAAGTCGAGCAGCTTCCGCGTCGCGGCCAGCGTCTCCAGCTCGGACCGCTGGAGGAGGAACACGTCGGGTAGGGCGTTCGCGAGCGCAAGGCGCTGGTAGTACTGCAGCCGCATGGGCCCCGACCCCGCGTACTGGTTCTGGACGATCTTGATCTGGTACTTGCCCCTGTACTTCGCGTTGAACTGCTGAACCGCCTGGTAGTTGAACTGCAAGAACGGATCGGTCGGGCTGTCCTGGCAGGCCGAGCACGTAATGACGACCACGCTCGACGATCTGCCGGCAAAGGCTGCAGCGACCGACGCTAGCGCCGCGCCGATCACAACGGCGAACACCAGCAACGGCCGGCCGCGAAAGAGGCTGACCATGCTCCCTCCCTGAGATCGGGCGCGAGGCAGGACGCCGAACCGCGCCGAGGATTGCAACTCGGACACGAGGCGACGCTCACTCTGAAGCGGCATCGGGCTGTCGTCCAGCCGAGCGTCGCGCACGTTCGCTCCTCTTCTTCGAGTTGCTCCTATCGAAGGACTTCGAGACAATAGCGTGGCTCAGCGTCGTTGTCAAGAGGTATGATCGAAGGACTTCGATGTCTGCAAGCCGCGCCACCATCTACGACGTCGCGACCAAAGCCGGGGTCAGCATCTCCACGGTGTCCCTGGCACTGAACGCACCGACTCGCGTCAAGCCGCAGACGCTCGAGCGGGTCTTGGCCGCGGCCGACGAGCTCAGCTTCGTTCCCAAGACGGAAGCCGTCAGTCGCGCACGCCGCGGCGTCGGCCGCATCGGCGTAATCGCGCCGTTCACGAGCTACTCGTCGTTCGGCCGACGTCTCAACGGTGTCCTTCGTGCCGTGCATGGGCAGAGCTCCGAGATCGTCGTCTACGACGAGCAGTCGGCCGCCGCAGCGGTCCTCGCGAGCCTGCCGCTCATGCAAAGGCTCGACGGCCTGATCGTCATGTCGCTCCCGTTCAGCGACGATGTCGCGCAACGCCTGATCGATCAACAGGTGACGACTGTGCTCGTCGAGGTCGAACGGCCAGGCTTCAGCAGCGTGACGATCGACGACGCCGCCGGCGGCCGCATGGTCGCAGACCTCCTCGTCGGACTCGGCCACGAACGCTTCGGCTTCGTCGGTGAAGCGCGACAGCAATCCCACCGCTACGTCCTGCAATCCGAGGCGCGACTCGCCGGTTTCCGCGACGGACTCGCACGACACGACCGTCAGCTTTCCGAAGCGAACATCCGCCACGTCGGGCACTCATTCCACGCGGGCGCGTCAGCAGCCGACGAGCTCCTCGACTTGCCGCTACGACCGACGGCGATCTTCGCGCACGACGACGTCATCGCAAGCGGCGTCCTCAAGACGGCGCGTGCCCGAGGTCTCCATGTTCCCAACGATCTCGCCGTCGTGGGTTTCGACGACAGCGATGTCGCCGAACACCTCGGCCTTACCAGCGTGCGCCAGCCCCTCGAGGAATCCGGCGAGTTGGCCACGGAAACGCTCCTCGCCCAGCTCGCGAACCCCCGCCGCAGCCTCCAGCACACGACGCTCAAGCTCTCCCTCGTCGAACGCGATACGACCTAAGTCCCGGCAGGCAGAAAGCGGAGAGCGGGCCTGCGGCGAGGCCCGCTCTTCGAGTGCTGCTAGAGGTGCGCCGCGAGGAACGACCGGGCTGCGGCCGAGTCGACGCGATACTCGAGGTTCGGCCCCGTGCAGCGGGGGCTGAACGTCCAGGTGTTGAGCGCGACCACCGTGCCGTTGTGGAACAGCGGTCCGCCGGAGTCGCCGAAGCAGACGCTCTGGGTGATCTTCAGGAACCGGTCCGGGAACGCGTCGTGCTCGGTGATGGCCGTGACGTCGCGGTAGCTCCGGATGCCGTCGTCGAGAACGATCGGATGGTTCGAAATTACCGTGCCAGTGACGAAACCGTCCGCGCCGTAGCCGACTGCCGTGAAGGTGGCCTTCGTCAGGTCGAGCCCGGCGAGATACGTTGGCCCCGCGATCGGCGCTGGCGTCACGCCGGCGACGGTCGAGTCGAGGAAGACGAGCGCGATGTCCTCCGCCGGAGGCGCCAGGAACCCGTGCTTCGAGTTTCCCTGTCCTCCCGGCTGTGTGAACCAGTCGGGATGCACGGCGATGTGGTCAACGGTGTAGTACGGCCCGTCCTGCTCTGGGTCGAACGTGATCCGCACATCGTCGGGGCCGAGGCCGTCCGGGCCGACGTCGACCAGGAAGTCCGTGCAGTGAGCGGCGGTCAGGACGACGTTTGGCCGGACGAGCGTGCCCGAGCAGAACTGGAACCAGTCGTTGTCGACCTTGAGCTGCAGCGCGCCGACGTTCGAGAACCGGTTCGCCGTGTCCGCCGTCCCGCTGAGTACCGCTCCCGCCGAGCCTGCGATCAGCAGTACGGCGGTCGTTGCCGCAAGCGACGCGAGCGTCGCGGCGGCGCGTAAACGATGCATTCTCTCCCCTTTCTTCGAAGTCGCCGCTTTTCGAAGTCGCCGCCCGACGCTAGCGCGCCGTGAGAGTGAATGCAATACGGCCGCCTGAGCCGGCAGGGGCCCCTTGGTAGACGACTTCGTGGGGCCCAGCGCCGCACACTCGTATGGCGTCTCCAGCATCCTGCGGCGAGACGGCGGCTTGTTGAGCTGGGTGCGCCGCTGTGACAGCGTGGAACACGCTCCGCCACGAAACCCCCGCCCACTCCTCGTGATGGGCGCGGGTGATCGCCTCGTGGACGTCGATCACAGGAACGGCCGCACCTCGACCTTCCGATTGCAGTGTTTCGACCCCTCGGCGGCAAGCTTGAGCGCCACGTCGAGGTCAGGGGCCTCGATGATCCAGAAGCCGGCGAGGTACTCCTTCGACTCCAGGAAGGGCCCGTCGGTGAACACCGACTCCCCGTTCCGGTTGTCGATGACCGTCGCGGTGCTGGGCGACCCGAGGCCGCCGGCGAAGACCCAATGGCCGTCGGCCTTCAGCCGATCGTTGAACGCGTTGATCGCAGCCATCTCGTCCGTGGTGGCGAGACCGGCCGTGTCGTCGATCACGGAAACCAGGTACTGCATCTCGGATCATCTCCTTTGCTTTGGGGCACCCCTGCTGGGCGGCCGCTCACCCCTACTACGAACACCTCTGCCCCGATCCGACACCGCCTCCCGGCTTTTTAGCGAAACGGTTTCAGGGCGACCCACGCCGGTGGAGGGTCCCTGACCTCCGGACGTCGCTTCGATCTCTCTTCAAAGGAATTCGTCGCTGCAAATGTCGAATTTAGCTCGCCGGCTTCGTCCTCCATACGTACACGCGGATAGGAGGTGAAGATGATCCACTACGACAGCGAAGCGCGGCTGCTTTTCGCCCGCGAACGTGCCCAGCTGCTCCAGAACGAAATGCGAGCGGCACGGAACGCGTCCTCCCTCAACCCGAGCGCGGTGTTGCGGCGCTCTCTCGCACAGCTCGCTCGCGCGCTGCGAATGCGGCGAGAACAGCCAAACGAAACGACTGAAGCCTGGACGATCGGCGGCCTTGGATGACCCGAACGGTCGC